>DXMB01000041.1:0-20328 GCA_019414425.1 Collinsella sp. | reverse complement strand
TCGCACGGAGAGCACATTAAGTGCTCTCCGGCTCGTGCGGAACTCGCGATCGACCTTATATATTTGCCCTCCCCGGGGCTCCCGCACAACGGGACCTCAGTTGGGTTCTATCCCTTTGGCAGTCGCTTCGCTTCTGCCCTACTTTGCTGGTATGGCGGTTTGGCGTTGGAACGGTTCTTTTTCTGATATATGCTTGTTGCGGCTCTTCTTTTGGGAGGAGCCGCTTTTTTGTTGTGAGGGGGATGGCCCGTGGCTGATGGTGTAATTCAATCTGAGCTGCTTGCTGCGGATTGGAATGGCGAATGGATGCGCCTGCAGGCTGGTCGGCGGCGGGCTGATGATTCTTTTGAGTGGGATAAAAGGGCTCGGCATTTTCGGCCGCTTGAGACTGCCCCGTATGCCCGGGACTTTATGAAGCTGTTGGCGTTAAAGCCTGGTGAGTCGGTGCTGGATATGGGGTGTGGGGCTGGGTCGATTGCTATTCCGCTTGCGCAAGACGGACATCCTGTGATTGCTGCTGACTTTTCCCCTGCCATGTTGGGCACGCTTGATGCTGGCATTGAGTACTATGGGCTCGAGAATCGCATTACACCGCTTGAGCTTGCTTGGGATGATGATTGGGATTTGGTTGGACCGGTCGCGAAAGCGGTGGATGTTGCCTTTGCCAGTCGGTCGGTTACGACGACCAATCTAAAAGGTGCGCTTGCCAAGCTCGACCGTACGGCTCGTCGGCGTTGTGCTGTCACGATGGTCGCCAACTCCAGCCCGCGCTATGACCTGCACTTGATGAACGCTATCGGCGCCTCGGTTACCTGCAGCAATGGCTTTGTGTACGCCTTCAACATCCTCATTCAGATGGGTGCCCTGCCGCAGGTTACATACTTTGAATCGCCTCGTCGCGATACCTTCGATAGCCTTGAGGCAGGCGTGGCGGATTTTTCCCGTATGCTCGAGCATGGCAACGAGGATAAGATCGACCGCCTGCGCGACTATATCGCTCAGCACATGATCGAAAACCCCCATGCCGGCGAGCCGGGCTCCAAGGGCGTGCCGCAGGGGCGCTATATGCTCGACCATATCCGTAAGGTTCGCTGGGCGTTTATTGTATGGGAACCGGTCTCTGAATCCCGCTCGTAGCCCGTTCACAGCCCGCACTGCCCATCACCTCGGCATCCGCATTCTTTTTGAACTGGGCAAACGCGCTCCACACCGCGCCGTTCCTGCGCTATCGTGGGACAGCTCACGTAGATTAAGGCCCCGTCGCGGGGCGCCCCATACATAGAAAGCGAGAACCCATGGCGCTGACAGGAGCACAGGTCAAGCAGCTTCGCAGCATGGCCCATCACCTCAACCCCGCTATCATCATCGGTAAGTCCGATGTCAACGAGGGCACCGTCGAGCAGACGGTCGC
This sequence comes from Collinsella sp., assembly GCA_019414425.1. GTDB lineage: Bacteria > Actinomycetota > Coriobacteriia > Coriobacteriales > Coriobacteriaceae > Collinsella. The sequence goes on along the minus strand of DXMB01000041.1, from coordinate 18,917 downwards.
CTACCTGGAGAAGCACGAGCTCGTTAAGTGCTCCGTGCTCGATGGCTCCAGTCTTTCCGCCCGCGAGGCCGCCGAAGAGCTCGCTGAGCGTTGCCACGCCGAGGTCGTCCAGGTCATCGGCCGCAAGTTCTCGCTGTATCGCGAGTCCTCGCGCAAGGACATTGAGAAGATCAAGCTCGTCTAAGAGCCAATGATCCGGCGAGCGAACACATAGCAAGCTTACGGGTGCCCAAGTACTTCGGACGCCCGTTTTTTATCGCTCGACCAGCACGCGATTGAGCCGCCCCTCCACCAAGCGCTCGTATAGACGCCGCGTCTCGGGCTCGGGCACGCCATTGACCTGCTCCCTCAGATGATGCATATGCCCGCTGTACAGCTCGACGATATCGCGCCGCCGCCCCGCCGCACTGTAGACGCGCATGGCGCAGCGCACCATATCCTCACGCGCCGTCTCTTGCCGCAGCCCCGACTCCACCAGCCATACCGCCGACTGCAGGTCGTTTTCTTCTAGGGCGGCATTCGCGCCCCGAATCATGCAGTCGATATACTTCGATTCCATAATGCGTCGCATACGCAAAAAGTAGGTGGGGTTACAGCCATTGGGCACATGCAGCGGTCCGGCATAAAGTTGCTCAATCTTAAGGCACAACTCGACCAGATGGGGCCCGCGCGCACCCGTGCGATTTCCCAAAACCTCGCGGCTTATCTGGTCAAACAGCCGTACATCGGTCTTGACGTAGTCACCGTTGAGTCCGATGCATTCATTTTGGATGAGCACACACGACTTGCCATCCGGCGTCGGTCCCAAAGCCGACCGCAAGCGCGATATCGTCGAGTACAGGTTGTTGCGGGCGCTATTGAACTCGGCATGGGGCCACAACTCCATTGCCAGCGTCTCGCGGTCGACGAGCGCATCCATGCCCAGTGCAAGCCGCTCGGCAAGCGTCGCCGCCTTCTTGCGGCGCCACATTTTGCCCGTGATGGGAAACCCGTCGCGCTCGGCGCGGAACGCACCAAACATGCGAATCTCGATATGGTCGATGGTATCAACGGCTTCAACCTCGCCAGCCTGGAACAGGCGCTCGCCCTCCCCTTCCAAATCGTCGCGCAGCGAGTACCGCGACAGCTCGCGCACGGGAAGCTTCTTGCGAATCCTGGTCGCCGGCTCGCCCAGACAATGCATGGCAAGGCGCGCAAAGAGCCGATACGATGGTTCCAGAATCCCCGCGCGATTCATGGACATCCAGGCCGCAAGATCGCTATCTCGCCCCGCGCAAGCCAAATGCAGCGCCACCATCCAGGCTTCTGCACCACCAACCTGCGTCTGGCTTATATCGAGCAACTCCGCTTCCTCGCGTACCGAAACCATCGAGGTGTTACGCAGATACGCCGCGCGCTCCAGCAGCAATGCGTTATCGCGCATGTACGCAATCGACTCCTCGGCAAGTTTGAGCACTTGGACCGCACGGAACTTTGCATTAACCGGCCGTCCCTCTGCCAGCGACTGCCAGCCTTCTAGCAACAGGCCAAACAGCTGAATCTGGTTGTCGCGCATGCGCACGGCAAAACGATCGAGCTCGTTGAACGCCGCGTCGTCGGTTACCGGCAGGCCGGAAAGGAGCCGCCGTGCCGCCAACACCATGCGCACCCAGATAGCCATCGCCTTAAGCCCACGCACGTCGAGCGCCTCCCGCACCACCGTCATCTCGTCGTCGCGCTCGTCGGTTCCCGTAAACGACCCGTCAAAGAGCTCCACCAGCATGCTATCGGCCCGTATAACAATCCCCGCGATGTCGAGCTCACAGTCGTAGGCCTTGCTCGTTTTGAGCTGCTGTAGAACGCCGCCGTCATCTCCCCGCTCGGTCAGGCAGCGCTTGACCTCGATATGCGCGGACAACATATCGAGTGCGGTATGGGATGTCTCGATTTCTGGCACGGCCAGGTTCGTAGGAAGCCCAAGCCCGTTGTCCCCATAGCAAACAGCCGTCAGTGTCTGGGCCACTCTCCATGAAACAGGGTCTATTTCGCAGGCCGCCCGTTCGCCCCCGCGCTCGATGACCGATGCCATATAGCGAGCGAGCTTTGTATTGGACACGCTGACCGCTGCCAAATACACGCCGAGCGCCTCGGCAGGCGTTGGCTCTGGAGCCGGATCGTCGGCATCGATCGTACCCAGCGCTGCTCGGCAGATATCGGCCCCGTGCCCCGTCAGAGCAAGATCGACCCCATACTGCCCAGCAAGTTCAAGGACCGCTCCACGGTCCAAAAAGGCGTCCGCCAGGCCCATCGCCGCATCGCATCGGCCCGCTTTAAGCAAAATCCGGGCCGCCCTCGGAACAAGTTCGGGGCGAACCTCGGCCACCAACTTACGCAAACGCAAGCGTCCGTTATCCTCCGTGCCCAGACACGTAAAACTCCGCTCGGCGGGGTCCAAGCCAAAGATCGGGTAGTCGCGTACGAAGTAGGACTGGTCGACCATCGATAGCCTCACCCCGCAAGCCTCGAGTTCTGCGATATTGCCCTCGCCCATCAAAATCATGAGACATGCCACGCAAAACAGTGCATTATTGTCGAGCGAAGCCAGGTCGACAAGTGCCGCGCCATATACGTTGACAATCTCGTTTTCGAGCAGACCGGCTACGTCGCCTTGGCCATACAGACCCGTCTGCAATGCCGAAACGAGCTCGGGCACGCCCTGCGTGAGCTGATAAAAGTCGAGCGATGTGCTGATCGAAAACGCCGATGCCCACGCCGAATACTCATAGGCATGCACCTTGAGCATCTGCGCATTGATCTTAACCGAATCGCCCAGCCCATGAATCAGCTGACGATTTGAAGGACGGCAGGAGATAAAGACCCCTACCCCCATAGCGCGCAGGCCGCGAATCCTGTCGATGAGGTCTTCGGTATCGTGCTGATCGAGGTTTGGCACATTATCAATCGCGATAAGGGAGTGCGGTTTGTCTTTGAGTTCGTCGGTAACCACCTCGAGCTGCATAAACAACTCGCGCCCAATGGCGCGATCGGCCTCGATAATCCGCACGGGGCCTCGCGTCGGGTCGCATTTAACCTCATGGGTGTACTGCAGCAGCACCGAGGTCTTCCCAAACCCGTCGGGCGCATAAAGAACCACGATGCCGGCCTTTCGGCCCTTGGCGAGAAGCTCATTCATCAAGCGTTCGCGTCGCACCATATAGCCACCGCCCAGCGGCATCAGCTCGAGGTCGTCCATACTGCCCAAATCGTTTACCATGCCCGCTCCTCAACTCGACCGTATGGACACTGTAACCGCAAGACCATACAAGCCGCGCTATGAATAGAGCGACCTTGCGTTTTAGGTTGTCTTTTGGTACGCAAGCGGCAAGTTTTTGTACAGCGAGGGCCGATTGTTATTAATCCCCCGACTAATCGGTCTTTAAGCAGGTAAATGAGCTTGTCAGCTTGTCCCATCTAAGCGGCAGTGTAACGCAAATGAACAAGGTTCAGCTATGTCATTCAACTCGCCTAGCACCCGCTACCGTCTACGACCTTTTAGTGGCATTTTTGCATAGAATCTGGTATGGAATGAATCAAGCTGTTGGGCATCCGGCATTCGTCAAGCTTGCGGCAAGATTTTGGTCAAGCGGGCGGAAAGGGATAGCAAAAAGGCCCCCGCAAAGCGGAGGCCTTAGGCAAGGCTATGTCGAGGTGCAGGATTCGCGCTACTCGCAGAGCGAAAGGGCGGCCTCGTCGGCAACGACAACGCAGTTGGTGTGCAGCTGCAGGATCGAAGCCGGGCACGCGGGCGTAACCGGGCCATAGCACATGTCATGCACGGCCTGAGCCTTGGCCTCGCCGTTGGCGACGACCAGGATCATGCGGGCATACATGATGGTCTGGGTGCCCATGGTGTAGGCCTGACGGGGAACGTCGTCGATGCTGTCGAACAGGCGGCTGTTGGCCTGAATGGTGCTCTCGGTGAGGTCGACACAGTGCGTGCCCTTGGAGAAGTGGTCATCGGGCTCGTTGAAGCCGATGTGGCCGTTGTTGCCAATGCCGAGCAGCTGCAGATCCGGGTAACCGGCGGCGGCGACGATCTTGTCGTACTCGGAGCAGGCAGCGGCGGCGTCGGGGTTGGAACCGTCGGGCACATGCGTGTTGTTCAGGTCGATGTTGATGTGATCGAAGAAGTTCTCACGCATGAAATAGTGATAGCTCTGGGGATCGTCGTGCGAAAGGCCGCGATACTCGTCCAGGTTGTAGGTGCTGACCTCGGCAAAGTCGACGTCGCCCTTCTCGTACCAAGCAGCGAGCTGCTTGTAGGCACCGATCGGGGTGGAGCCGGTGGCAAGGCCCAGCACACAGTCGGGCTTGAGAATAACCTGCGCCGAGATGATATTGGCTGCCTTGCGGCTCATATCCTCGTAGTCTTTAGCTTTAATGATCTTCATTACGCGTCCTTTCTCGTACAAGAGAGGCAAGGCTCCCCTTACAAGCACTTGCCCGCGGCCCGCGTCGGCCGCAACCAACGTGTGCGGCCACCAGGGCGAGGTCGCGTAATGTATGTGTCTCGTGTCTAGCCGCGTCGAGGCCCCTGCCCGTCCACGGTGACCCGAAGCCTTTTAGCTTCGGACAAATCCCATCTTGCCACGGAGGGCGTCCTCTTTCAAGGGCGCCCTCCGTAAACGTGTTTGAATTGTAGGCTAATGGCCACGTGCACTTGCTAGCGCTCGCGAGCAACGATGAGCTGGTCCATCTCTTCGACATGCACGCCAACGGAGCCCTTGATGCTCGAGAACTCAACAGAGTTGCACACCAAGATGGGAACCGTCACATCGTAGCCCTCGGCAGCAATTGCCTCGCGATCGAACTCAATGAGCACATCGCCCTTATGGACGATGTCACCCACTTGCGCATGTACGGTAAAGTGCTTGCCCTCAAGCTGAACAGTGTCCAAACCAACGTGGATGAGCACGTCCAAGCCATCGACCGTGTTAAGCGCAACAGCGTGTCCCGTGGGAAAAATGGCCTCGACCTTGGCATCAGCCGGTGCAATCACACGCGTGCCGGTAGGCTGAATCGCCACGCCCTGGCCCAAAAGGCCGGTGGCAAATGTCTGGTCGTTTACCTCGGAAAGCGGAATGACGTCGCCCGAGATGGGAGCATCCAGCGTAAGGACTCGACCACGCATACCAAAAGACCTTAGGACTTTAGTGAACATGCTCCCCCTCGGACATACCAATCGACCAAAATAGCCTTAACAGTTTACCACTTGGCACTCGTTTTTGACCATTAGGGAAGTTCGCGCTTGACAACCTCGACGATGTCGTCGACAACGCGCTGGGTCAGCTCGTGCGTCTCGGCCTCGGCCATAACGCGGACCAGCGGCTCGGTACCGCTCGGGCGCACCAGAATGCGGCCGCGGCCGTCAAGCTCCTTCTCGGCAGCAGCGACGGCATCCCAGATGGGCTGGCAATCGTCCAGACCAGCCTTGTTGTCGGAATGCACGTTGACGAGTACCTGCGGGTACTTCTTCATGATGCCGGCAAGATCGGTGAGGGTACGACCGGTGCGCTTGAGCACGGCCAGCAGCTGCAGAGCCGTCACCAGGCCGTCACCGGTGGTGTTGTGCTCCAGGAAGATGATGTGGCCGGACTGTTCGCCGCCGATGACGGCGCCGTCCGCGAGCATACGCTCAAGAACATAGCGGTCGCCCACGGCAGTCTGAACCATTTCGAAGCCCTGCTCCTTCATGGCAATGGAGAAGCCCAGGTTGCACATAACGGTCGAGACGATCTCGGAGTTGGCGAGCTTGCCGCGGGCAGCCAGGTCGGAGCCGCAGATGGCCAGGATGTAGTCACCATCGATCTCGTTGCCCTCGCTGTCCACGAACAGCACGCGGTCGGCGTCGCCGTCGTGAGCCAGGCCGATATCGGCATGGGTGCGCAGCACGAGCTCGCGCAGGGGCTCAAGGTGAGTGGAGCCGCACTCAACGTTAATGTCGGTGCCACAGTAATCGGTGTTGATGGCATGGACCGTGGCGCCCAGGCGCTGCAGCGCAGCGGGCGTGGTCTGGCAGGAAGCACCGTGGCCGCAGTCGACGGCAACAACCAGGCCATCGAGCTTAAGGCCGTCGAGCGTGCTGATGGCATGATCGACATAGGCCTTGCGGGCGTCTTTCATCTTGATAATGTGGCCCACGCCGGCACCGGTCGGCAGCGTGTCGGCAGCCATGGCTTCCTCGGACATGACCCAGGCGCTGATCTCTTCCTCGACCGCATCGGGAAGCTTCATGCCCTTGCGGCTAAAGAACTTGATGCCGTTGAACTCCGGCGGATTATGCGAAGCAGAGATGACGATGCCGCCATCGAGCTCGTTCTGGACGGTGAGCAGCGCCACGGCAGGCGTGGGGATGACGCCGCAGCAGTGCGGACGGCCGCCCTCGGCCATGATGCCGGCAGTCAGAGCGCTCTCGAGCATGGTGCCCGAAAGACGCGTATCGCGGCCGATGCAGATGTCTGGGCCAAGGAACTTGGTCGCCGCGCGGCCCAGGCGAAACGCGAGGTCGCACGAGAGGTCGGCGTTGGCGACGCCACGGACGCCATCGGTACCGAAGATGTTCTGGGGCATAGGATCGCTCCTTCCCTAGCAGGCGATATACAACCGCCCACCCTAGTCGAAAAAGAAAAGCGGGACCCGCCGAGGAATCGGCAGGCCCCGCTTGTACATTGTATCTCGTAAGGAGATAAAACCTTAGCGCTTGGAGAACTGGGGAGCGCGGCGGGCCTTCTTGAGGCCGTACTTCTTGCGCTCGACCACGCGAGCATCGCGCGTAAGGAAACCGGCCTTCTTGAGGTCAGCACGGTAGTCGCCAGCGTTCAGAAGAGCGCGGGCGATGCCCAGGCGCAGAGCGCCGGACTGACCGGAGATGCCGCCGCCATCGCACAGAGCGATAACGTCGAACTGACCGGCGGTGTCGGTCACCTTGAAGGGAGCAAGGGCGTTCTCAACGAGCTGATGACGGCCGAAATACTGCTCGGCGTCACGCTTGTTGATGGTCACCTTGCCGGTGCCGGGGACGAGACGGACGCGGGCGACGGCGTTCTTACGACGGCCGGTACCCTGGTAGACAACGGTGTTCTCAGCCATCTTTAAGCCTCCAGCTCAATCTTCGTGGGGTTCTGGGCAGCATGCGGATGCTCGGCACCAGCGTAGACCTTAAGCTTGGTCATCTGGGCACGGCCGAGGGTGGTCTTGGGCAGCATACCGCGAACGGCGCGCTCGATGACCTTCTCCGGGTGCTTCTCCATAGCCTGGCGGAAGCTCTCAGCCTTGAGGCCGCCGTTGTAGCCGCTGTGGCGATAATAGGTCTTCGTGTCGGCCTTGTTGCCGGTAAGCTGGACCTTATCGGCGTTGATGACGACAACGAAGTCGCCGCAGTCGCTGTTGGGCGTGAACTGGGGCTTGTTCTTACCGCGCAGGATCATTGCGATCTGGGTGGCAAGACGGCCCAGGACAGCACCATCGGCGTCGACGAGAACCCAGTTGCGCTGGACCTCGCCCTGCTTGGCGTAGTGAGTCGATTTCGAAATCACTTAGACTCCTCCATGTACAGTACGTGTTGTTACAGAGATTCACGGGGCTCTGCAAGTAACCCGTCCATATTACCCCGCTCGCCGTACGAGTCAACAGGTATTTTGGCTCCGACCAGAGTTTCTGCACATGTCATCCACGAGCCGTGACGTTGCAGCGCTAGCGCTCGACAAATGTCTCGATATCTCCCAGCAAACGCTTTGCCTCCTGGCGACCCTGGATATACAGGTCGAGAAGCTTTGCCGGATCGTGCTCAACGTGGCCGACCTCGACCGGCTTTTGCGGAGCGACGACCAGCGCGCGGCCCTCGCGCTCATACTTCCACAGGTGCATGCGCTGGAGGTTATAGCGGTCGTGGCGCGTCTCGATAGCCTCGAGCAGATAGGGATAGTCGGCATAGCGCGCACGCGCCGCCGGCAAAAACTCGTAGGGCTTTTTCTCATACGAGCGGTCCTGGGTGACGATGACAACCGCGCGCTCGAAGCCGGCCTCCTCCAGCACATGCTCGATAGGAACCGAATCGGCTACGCCGCCGTCGACGTATTTGTGCCCGTCAATCTCGACCGGCGGCGTCACCAGCGGCAACGAGGTCGAGGCACGCACGGCGTCGAGGTCGAGCACGGCGCTTTTGACCGGCAGGTATGCGGCAGTTCCAAAGAGCATGTCCGTCGCGACGGCGTACATCTCGATGGGGCTCGCGTCGAACGCCTCGTTGTCAAAGGGATCCAGGCGGTCCTGGATATCGTTGAAGATAAAGTCGTAACCCACGATGGAGCCCGTGGATGCGAAGGATGCGGCACCCATGTAGCGGTTGTCATTGCAGAAGGTCAGGTTGATGCGATTGACGCGACCGATCTGGTGTGACTTGTAGTTGACGCCGTTGAGCGCACCGGCCGATACGCCATATACCGCCGGAATTTCGACACCGGCCTCCATGAGAACGTCGAGCACGCCGGCGGTAAACTGCCCACGAAAACTGCCACCCTCCAAGACGAGCGCGACCTTGCCGGCATTCTTTGCCTTATCTTCTGCAGTCATATTGACCTCCTGCGATTGCGTTTTGGCCTTCTTCTACCCAGTTTTGGGATGGAGGGCGCGCAGGTTTTTCGAGGCGGCAGGTGAAGCGGAAAGCGCGTCCCAGTTTGAGGCGGGATTCCGGGATGCGCTTTCCGCTTGGACCGTCATTGGGAAAGCGCGACCCGTTCTGAGCGCGGATTCCGGGATGCAGTTTCCGCTTGAGGCGTCTTCCGGAAAATGAATCCCATTCCGAGCGTCGATTCCGGGATGCAGTTTCCGCTTGAAACGTCATCCGGAAACCGCATCCCAGTCTGAACCGGAATTCTGGGATGGATTTTCCGCCTTGGGCGACGTTGATGCGGGGCATGGCAGGCTGCAGTCCGATCGGCATCGCATCTGCATAGGGTTGAAGCTTTGCGCGGAGAATCCGCGTATTTGCTTCGCAAATCCGCGCCGGCTTCGGCCGCCTGCCGGCGTCCTCGCCCGCGGGCTAAAAACGCTTACGCGTTTTCCTAACGCCCGCGCCCTGCATAGAGTTCGATTCTCCGCGGTTTGGGGCTTGCGTTGAAGCGGGGCATGGGCAGCCGGAGCTTAATCGACATCGCATCGATATTGGGTTGGGACTTTGCGCGGAGAATCCGCGTATTTGCTTCGCAAATCCGCGCCGGCTTCGGCCGCCTGCCGGCGTCCTCGCCCGCGGGCTAAAAACGCTTACGCGTTTTCCTAACGCCCGCGCCCTGCATAGAGTTCGATTCTCCGCGGTATCTGTAAGTAATAAAAAGGCAGGTAGAGACGCTTCTCTACCTGCTTGTAACTATTGGTGGAGGCGCGGAGAATCGAACTCCGGTCCACGAAAGCCCCCTGATTGGCATCTCCAAGCTCAGTCGCTGGTTTTGTCTCGGACGCTTTGCGCGCAGCGACACGCTCGCGGCGTCCTAACCGGTTCGGTCTTAGCCCGCGCCATACCGATTACGTGCGCAGGAGCATTCCCCTAAAATGACGTCGCGCCGGTGTCGGGGAAATCACCGGGTTGACGCGCCGCTATAAACTAAGCAGCGAGAGCCATAGGCTCAAAAGAAGAGTTGTTGTCAATTCAATTTGACGGTACCCCTGTTTAACGAGGCGAGGAGACCTCGGCTTGCTTCCTCTCTCAGAGCTATCGTGTCGAAACCAGTCGCCCCCGAATGTTGGGAAAGTCTGGATGGTATCGGGCCTGCAAACACCCGATAACCGTCGACTTTTCAAGGAACATACGGGGCGAGCCCCGCTTGTGGAGTGTTATCTTACCACGTTCTGAAAGCGGACAGCTGTTCTATGCACGAGCTGTGAAGACCCCAATGTGCGCCGCACTTCGCACTTTTGTTACCGATCGCGTCACGTATATTTTCGCCAAGCAAAATTGACCCGTCGAAAGGACCGTTATGGATACCAAGCAGCAACTCGTCAATGCCCTCGCAGGCCTGGGCTCAACCATTACCGAAGCTATGGATGTCATCGAGGGCTTTGTCCCCTGCGGACATCCCGCCCTCACGGTATCGAACGCACTCGTCGCGCTGGACGTTGACGATGATGCAGCTCTCACTCAGCAGCTTGAGACCGTCGAGGGCTTTATCGACCACGTGAGTGAGAACCGCGGCGTGGCCGCCTACCACGGTATCGAGGTCGAGCTCGCGGGTCCCAAGGCCGATCTGTTCGCAGCAATCCGCGAGGTAGGCGCCCTTATGCAGACCGCAGGCGTCAAGAACACCCAGGTCAACGAGTGGGTCTACCGCAGTCTGGCAGCACTCGACAGCTCCAACGAAAAGGCAGCCGAGCAGCTCGCAGAAAGTCCCACCATCAAGGCCGAGCTTTTGTAAATAGCAGACGCGGGCCCCTTGGCGCATCGTCGTCCAAGGGGCCCGCGAACAGCTCACGTCAACCGATAGCCGTGCCGCCGCGTTTGGCCAAAGCAAGAATCGGCATCATTTGACGAGGTGTCTTTGCTGCAAGATCGGCATGTTCGAGCAGTTTTCGATCGTTGGTCACCAAGTAATCAACCTGGGCGCGTTTGCATGCGGCGAGTACCAAGTTGTCCTCGTAATCGCGATGGAGCGCTAAGTATTTGTCGGCCAGCCAAAGGTCCGACGCATCTGCACCCACGGCCGTGGCGTTTTCGGTCATGTTCCGAACAAACGCCAGCGCCGCATCGCCAATCGCGCGGGCAGAAGCCTCGCCGAGCGCTCCCCCGCTGGCAAGAACGCTGCGCTTCAGTTCGTGCTGTACAACATACAGTACGTCCTTGGCGATATGCACCGGAAAGAACAGCAATGCCCCCGCCTCCGTCGCCTGCCCAATAAACGCACGCGCGGCAATCGACTCGGCATGGTCGGCGCAAAACGAATCAACCCATACGTTGGCGTCCACCATGATCTTGAGAGGCGCCCCACTCACAGGATCATCCCCTTTTGGCGATAATGCTCATCCATGGCGTCGGAATAGATTGCGTCCCAATCGCGGGCATCGGATACGGACGACGTAGCGATGCCCAGGTCCGCGTAAAGCTGATCCGCCGCCGCCCATGATGCGGCGAACGGAGTATCGGGCGCGACGGTCTGCTGCCGGTCGTCGACGGCCGCAAGCACTTCCTCGCACTGCCCGCCACCCTGCGCGACCTTGACCACCACCTTTTTGATGAGCTCGGGCAGTGACCTGCCCGAAAGCTGCAGCGCTTCCTCGGCGCGCTCTTTAACCGAGCGATCTACGCGAACATTCACCTGCGCCATGCCGCTAACAGTACCCACGTCGATCCCGCTCCCTTCAATTGCTAGCGTCGCTAGCAACACTATATAGAGAGGCTAGCACATGGTCAAATGCAAAAGGCCTGCGCCTGGACGACACCGATGCCGTCTGGGCGCAGGCCAGATAACGTGGGCGAACACGTCTGCTAACGCAGGTACGCCTTTGCGTTACCCAGGCTGTAGGCGATTGTTGAGCCGTTATGAAGCAGTGACGACGTCTGCGGAGTGATCATGCCGGTAATGCCCAGCGCCAGGAGCGCTGAGTTGGTGAGCATCACCTTAGAATAGGAGCTCGTCAGACGATCAACGAGGCCCTGGCTCATGCGGCGCAGACGCACGATCGCGGCCAGATCCGTATCGGTCAGGATGATATCGGCGACCTCCTTGGCGATGTCGCTTCCGCCACCCATCGCAAGCCCCACATCGGCCAAGCCGAGCGCAGGTGAATCGTTGACGCCGTCGCCCACCATGGCAACGTGGCGCCCCTCGCTCTTAATCCGCTCCACATAGGCGTACTTGTCCTCGGGCAGCAGTTCGGCCTTAAACTCGTCGACACCCGCCTCGCGCGCAATGCGCTCGGCCGTTCGCTCGGAGTCGCCCGTAAGCATAACGACATGTTTGACGCCCAGCGCATGCAGGTCGGCGATGGCCTCACGGACCCCGGGCTTGAGCGGATCCTCGATGCCGAGCACGCCGACAACCTTGCCGTCGACCGCCAGATACAGCGGCGACAGGCCCTGCATCTGGGACTCGATTTGCTCCTTAATGTCGGACTCGAGCTGCGCGCCCTCATCCTCGAATACAAAGTGCGCGGAACCGATGATGGCGCGACGCCCCTCAATGGACGAAGCGATGCCGTGCGCCACGATGTACTCGACGGCGGCGTGGCGCTCGCGGTGTTCGAGCCCACGCTCGCGAGCAGCGTTGACGACTGCGCGCGCCACCGGATGCGGGAAATGCTCCTCCAGGCAGGCAGAAAGGCGCACGACCTCGTCCTCGCTCCAGCCATCGGTGGTGAGCACGCAGGCAAGACGCGGCTGTGCCTCGGTAAGCGTGCCAGTCTTATCAAACACAATAGTGTCGGCCTTGGCAAACGACTCAAAGTACTTCGCGCCCTTGACCATGACGCCCATCTTGGCAGCATCGCTCATAGCGGTCATGACGGCAACGGAACCCGTGAGCTTGAGTGCACACGAGTAGTCGACCATCAGCGCCGCCGAGGTCTTGATGAGGCTGCGGGTGGTAAGCGCAACCAGGCCCGCGAGCAGGAAGTTCCACGGGACGATCTTGTTGGCAAGGTCCTCCATATGCGACTGGCCCTCGGACTTGAGCGAGTCGGCCGTCTGCACGAGCGAGACAATTGAGCGCAGTTTGGTTTGCGCCGTATTGGCGCGCACACGCACCAAGATGCTGCCGTCCTCCACGACGGTGCCGGCGAACACGTCGTCGCCCACGCTGCGCTCGACGGCAAGCGGCTCGCCGGTCAGGGTCGCCTGGTTGACCATGGCGCTCCCCTGCTCGACAACACCGTCGATGCAAATGGACATGCCAGTGCGCACGGCGACCAGATCGCCGGGCTCAAGCTCGGTGGCGGCAACGCTTACCTCGGTGTCGCCGACGACCTTTTGCGCCTTGTCGGGCACATCGAGCAGCGAGTTGATGAGCTCGTTTTCGCTCATGGCGCGTGTGTAGTCCTCGAGCAATTCGCCCACATTGAGCAGAAACATCGTCTGGCCCGCGGTATCGACATCACGTTTGACAAACGAGATACCGATGGCCGAAGCGTCGAGCACGGGAACGGTCAGGCGCGGCTGCGCCAGCTCATGAAGGGCAGCGCGCAAAAATGCCATGTAACCGGCCACGACAAACACCGCACGCAGAGGCGTCGGCAAGAACCAGCGGCGCGCGTAGTGGGCGCCGACGAGTGTCGCCAGGTCCATAACGAGTTTGTGCTTGCGCGGCTCAAGCTGCATCACATAGCCCGACTTGGCATCAGCGATAGCTTGAGCATCGAGTGCGCCCAAGGCGTCGAGCACGCTCGCGCGACGTGGCTCGTCGTATTCGAGCGCCATCTGGCCAATACGGCCATAGACGCGCACCTTGTGCACGCCGTCGATATCGCCGCTGAGCTTAAGAAGTGCATCGAGATCGCTCTCTGGCACAGGACCCGCCAATTGAAGACGGGTCCTGCCGGGGATCTCGCTGATAATCGAGAATCTCATAGTTTGTGCCTGGGAGCGTTACTCGGCTGCCTCGTCAGCAGCGGCCTCGCTCTGGGTGATGTAGGCCGCCTCGGCAACCATGTCGTCGACATTAGCCTTGGCCTGCTCGACCATGTCCTGGTAGCCGTTCTTGATGCGCATGCCGCACGCGATACCCTGCACGCAGGCGTTCTTTACCGGAGCGCTGGTGAGCAGCTTGATGCCAGCCGTACCAAGCAGAAAACCGCCACCAACAAGCAGGGTGTTGAACGTGGACTTCTTCATGATGTCTCTCCCTTTTGCCGCATTGGACGCGGCATGGTGCCTCAGCACCCGAGTAAACAAGTTTGCTCGAGCACGCTTTTGAAATATCTCAATTTTATCTAACTATCTAGGTCAGCCATGGCTAACCTTTTGAAAATTAACGATGCGGAGTAACCGATTGTCAATGTGACAAAGGGACTGTCCCTTTGCCCCTTCTTACAACTGCCAGGTAGCTGCTTCCTTTTGCAGCGCCACCATGCGGGCGAATTCTCCACCTGCCGCCTTGAGCTGCGCCGGAGTGCCCTGCTCGGCAACCACACCATCCTTGAGTACAACGATTTTGTCGGCATTTTCCACCGTACGCATACGGTGGGCAATAACGATAACCGTCTTACCTGCAAGCAGACGGGAGAGCGCCTGCTGAACCACGGTCTCGTTCTCCACATCCAAGCTCGCCGTCGCCTCGTCCAACAGCACGATAGGCGCGTCTTTGAGCAGCGCACGGGCGATAGAGATGCGCTGGCGCTCACCGCCGGACAGCTTGGAGCCGTTCTCGCCGATCATGGTGTCATAGCCCTGCGGCATGCGGCTCACAAACTCGTCGCAGTTGGCGGCACGCGCGGCAGCAAGCACTTCCTCATCGGTGGCATCGCGACGACCAAGACGGATGTTTCCCATCACCGTGTCGTCAAAGAGCAGCACGTCTTGGAACACAATGGCGTAGTCGCGCAGCAACACCTCGGGATCCACGCTCGCAACATCCACGCCGCCCACGGTGACCGTGCCTTCGGTGGCGTCCCAAAAGCGCGCGGCCAGGCGGCTCACTGTGGACTTACCGGAGCCCGAAGGACCGACCAGTGCCGTAACTTCGCCTTCCTTGGCGGTAAAGCTCACGTCGGTAAGAACTTTCTCGCCGGCGCGGCCGTCCTCGCCCGCACCATAGCCAAATGCCACGTGATCGAACACCACATCGTGGCCTACGGGCTCAAACTGCTCGCTGCCCCGCGCCACGGGCTCTTCCATGATGGAACGCATGCGCTTGGCCGACGACTCGGCGGCAAACAGCTCGGACATTAGCATTAACGCCTGATCAAAGGGCGCATAGATGCGGCTCACCATAAGCAGGAAGGCAAACATCATCAAAAAGTCGACCTGGCCGGAGGCGACCATCGCAGCGCCCGTGACCAACGTGGTGGCAATGCCCAGACGCAGGATAGCAAAGGCGGAGTTAACCAAAAGCCCATTGGCGAGCTCGCCCTTGGTGGTCTCGCGCTCCTCGGCATCGATCACGGCGTTGAGTCCCTCAAGATAATGAGCCTCCTGGTTGGTGGCGCGGATCTCGCGAACGCAGTCGAGCGTCTCCTGGATCGCCTCGGTAACCTTGACCTTCTCGGCACGCACATGGTCGAACACCGGGGTCATGGGGCCGCGTGTTAGATACAGCACGGCAAAGGCCACGGGCACGCTCCAAAACGCCGCGATCGCCAGCTGCCAGCAAAAGAACAGCGACGCCACGAACACAATGGCGCTTGCGATGATGGCACCCCAAAGCTCTCCCAGCACGTGGCTGTAGGCGTGCTCCATGGCCTGGACGTCGCCCATGATGGTCTCGGTTAAATCGGCCAGATCACGACGGCCAAAAAACGACAGCGGCAGCTTGCGCAAGCGCTCGGCGATCTCCATACGCTGCTTGCCGCACTCCTCGTAAAAGATGCAGTAGGTGTAGTAATACTGCTGCCAGTTAGAGGCAAAGAGCAACACGAAAAAGACCAGGAGGCCGCCCACAATCGGCAGGGCATCCGGCAGGTCAGCCCCGCTGGCGAGATGTTCGACAAAACCGCCCATGACCAGGAATAAAAAGCCCATGCCGGCCATGGTAATGAGATTAGTGAGCGTGGTCCAGAAAATGCCGCGTTTTACGCCGGCGACGCCTTTATCGGATAGGAAATACTTCTTTTGGAATGAGGCGAACATTTAGGCCTCGCCTCCCTTCGTGACGGCGGCATCCGCGGTCGCTGCAGTGATTTTCCAGCTCGCGGCCTGTTCGTATTCAGCCCACATCTTGGCGTATAGACCCTTTTGGGACAGCAGCTCGGCATGGGTGCCAGTCTCCTGCACGCTACCTTGGTTGAGCACCACGATCTTGTCGGCCCCCACCACGGTCGAAAGCCGGTGCGCGATCATAATGACTGTGCGACCCGCTGCCAGTTTGCTAAAGGCGCGCTGGATGAGCGCCTCGTTCTCGGGGTCGGCAAAGGCTGTGGCCTCGTCGAGCACCACGATGGGCGCGTCCTTAAGGATTGCGCGGGCGAGCGCCACGCGCTGGACCTCGCCGCCCGAAAGGTACGCCCCGCCGGCGCCGAGCATGGTGTCGATGCCCTGCGGGAGCTTGGCCACGATATCGTCGCACTGGGCCGCGGAGAGGGCCGCGCGCACTTCGTCGTCAGTGGCTCCAGGCTTGGAGGCGCGCACGTTATCGGCAAGTGTTTGGCGGAACAGCTGGTTGGTCTGAAACACAAAGGCGACCTGGTCCATGAGCTCGTGCGGATCCATGTCGCGAACGTCCACACCACCTACGAGCACTCGACCTGCGGAAACATCCCAAAAACGAGGAATCAGGCTGGCGCAAGTTGACTTGCCGCCGCCCGAAGGACCCACCAGCGCGAGGGTACTACCTGCGGAAACGTTAAAGCTCACATGGTTGACGGCAGGCGCCTCAGCACCCTCGTAGGTAAAGCTCACGTCCTCAAAGCGCACATCGCTGCCAGCGGGGTGCTTGGGTTGAGCGGGCACGGAGAGCTGCTTGGAATCCATAACGCTTCGGATGCGAGCCAGCGAATCGGCACTCATCTGAGACGCCTCGCCCACAAACATAAGCTTGGTCATGGCCGTCGGCACCACGGCCGAAAAGATCGCGTAAAACGTAAAATTGACCATAAAGTGCGCGAAGTCCGTCTCGCCCGGCGCCAGCAGCAGCGCCACAGGCAAAAGAAATGCCACAAGGCCGTTGAGCGCGGTAAGGTTGAGCACCTGCGGACCCCGGCAAAACGTACCCGCATAGTTTTGCGCCATATCGGCGTATTCGGCGATCGCATCGTGGAACGCCTTAAAGGAGTAGACCGTCTGCTGGAATACCTTGACCACGGGGATGCCGCGTACGTATTCGGTGCCGGTCTTGTTCATCTTGACCAGCGCGCCCATGTAAGCCTTCATAAACTCGGCGCCCTTGCCGCTCATCATGGTGGCCATGGCGCAAAACGAAACGACGACCGAGATTAAGCATGCCGCGCCCAAACGCCAATCGAGGGCAAATAGCAGCACAAGCAGGCCCACGACCATGGCGGTGGCGCCGGCGATATCGGGCAGCATGTGCGCGAGCAGCGTCTCGGTGGAGGCGGCACAGCCGTCTACGATACGGCGCAGCTCACCGGTGGCGTGCGTGTCAAAGTAGCCGAGCGGCAGCTTAAGCAGATGCTCGCTCGTAGCCTTGCGGATATTGGATGCGCAGCGAAACGCGGACAGGTGCGTGCACATGAGTCCCACGAAATAGACCACGATGCTTGCCAGGGCAAAACCAACAGCCCACCAACCATACATCGCGATGTCGGCGGCCTCGCTCCAGTTGGGCGCCACGGCGATCAGGTCTCGCGCAACAAGCCAGATGCACACGTACGGGCCAAAGCTCAGCAGCTGCGAGAACGCCGAGAGGGCCATGCCCAAATACGTTAGGAATTTACGGTCACCGGCATATGCAAGTAGCTCGCCGATGCCTCCACCTTCCCTTTTTGATCCCTTTGCCATGAGATTCCTTTCTAACGGCTTGAGAGTTAACCTTAATGAACTTATCATTGACGTGTTGGCCATGGCTCACAATCAAGCCAGGCGTGGACGTTTCTGCAAAGGAAGGGGACGCTTTTGCAAATACGGCGGGCAGCGACCGACATAACCGAGCTCTACGCACCGCAGTTTGAGCAGTTTGGCTTGGAGTTCTCCGGCAAGGGCGCTATCTTTACCGGCGAGGTGGCGAACGATCGGGCGCACGGACGCGCATGGATCATGCCCCTCTCCCCCACCTGCATCGTCATGGAGCATTTCATTACCCCGACGCACGATATGTACCTGGCCGAATACACACCCGAGCCGTACGCCTGCGTGAGCGAAGTCAGCGTGCCCACGCTCATGTGCATGCCCGAGGCTGGCATAACGCCTGCGAACCTTAAACCCTTGCATGGACCGTGGCCGAACAGCGCGGTGTGCAGCTTTATCCAAGATAGCTGCGGCGAGGAACTAAGTCCGCTGTTTGCAGGGCAGCTTTATCACTCGCGCTCGGTGCTCTTTTTGCCCGGGTATTTTGACGAGCTGGAGCATCGGTATCCCACTGAGTTCGCGGGAGTCTTTGAGGCGTTTGCCGAGTCGTGGCACGAGGAGGCGACGTCTGCCATCTGCCACACGCTGCGCCGGATTAACGAGGACCGCGCCCGCACCGTAGGCGGACACGTCTATATGCAAGGCATCGTGGAGACCATGGTCGCGGAGCTCGCCTGTTCGCGCGCGGCCCACAAGCAGGCGCGGCGGGCGGCAGACACACGCGCCAGCATAACCATTGCCGAAGAAGCAACGGCAATGATTGAGCGCGCGCTCGACAAAGGCAGACGTGTGGGTATCAACGAGGTAGCCGAGGGGCTCTACACAAGCCGCTCCAAGCTATGCGCCACCTTTAAGGCCCAAACTGGCGAGTCCCTGGGCGCCTACATTCGCAGACGCCGTATGGAGCGAGCACAGAACCTTTTGGCCGATAGCTCGCTCACGATAGCGCAGGTCGCAGAGCGTCTAGGCTACCCTCAGCAGGCCGCCTTCGCCCAAGCCTTCAAGCAACACACCGGCACCACCCCCACCGCTTGGCGCTCCCAACATATATAAAGAATGAGGGCGCCATCGGCGCCCTCATTCACCAAATTCAATTCAGCCCGCCTGACCCGAACGGCCGAGTCGTTACGGAACCGAGGGGCCGGGCGCAGGGCCTTGCCTCTCAATGAGTTCCGCACGAACAGGAGGCGCCAGTGGCGCCTCCGTCGTGAGCCAGGAC
>DXMB01000040.1:0-20857 GCA_019414425.1 Collinsella sp. | reverse complement strand
GGCCCTCGCGGCCTAGTCGCTATTTAGGGCGTCCAAGATTTGGGACGCAGTTCAATCAAGACGGAGCCGGGCCTTTTCTGCGTTTGCCCAGATAAAACCTGCCAAAATAAACCTGTCCCTTTTTGGCAGGTTAGCGGAGCTTGCTGGTCTCGAAGTACTTGGGATATTGGTCCAGGACCTCGGTCTGGTTGCGGAACATCATATGCAGGTGCTTGCTGACCAAAAAGCTCGCTTCGATGGGGTCGCGACCGGCGACAGCGCGGCGGATTTTCTTGTGCTCGTTCACGATGTCCTGATTGTCGAGAACCTGCGTAGCAGCGCGCAGCCAGCGGAAGCGCTCCAGGTCGGCATTGGTGTCTTCGAGCCAGGACCACACGGTGCTGCGGCATGCGATGCTAAAAATCATGTGATGCATGAGGTTGTCGCTCAAAAAGAAGCCGATGCGGTCCTCTTCGGCCATGGCCTTTTCCTGCAGCGCGATGGCGCGGTCGAGCTGCTCGATGCCTGCCGAGGTGGCACGGGCGCAGCACTCTACAATCACCTGTTTTTCCAGGTGCTCGCGAATGTAGCAGGCACTCTCGGCAAGGGTGAGGTTGATGGGCGAGACATAGGTGCCGCTTTGGGGCACGGTGCGCACCAGGCCTTCCTGCGCCAAGCGAACCAAAGCCTCGCGCACGGGCGTGCGACCCATGTCCAGGTCGTCGCAAAGCTGTTTGACGCCGAGCTTTTCGCCCGGCTTGTAGTCCAGGTAGACGATTTTGCGTCGAATGGTGTGGTAGGACTGGTCCTGTAGGCTCGTTTCCTGCTCGCCAACGTGCATCGATTCTTCCATAGCGCCTCGCAACTGTTCTATCACACTCATATGTCAGTTGTTAATTATGCCGCGAATCAGCTTTCCGTGGTGGGTGATTCGGCTGTTGCCTGAGAACCATCGCGGCGTCTTAGTCGTTGTTTACGCAAGGCTGCGCTCAATGTTGCCGTATCACAAACCGTCGCAAACGTGAAATAGAAAGAAGGAATCCCATATGCAACTGGCGAATATCGTACGCGAGCGCTGGAAGGGTGTCTTGTTCTGCCTGATCATCGCTATCCCCGCGACGTTGCTCGGCAAACAAATTGAGGTGGTCGGTGGACCGGTATTTGCCATCCTCTTTGGCATGGTCCTGGCGCTCGTCTTTCCCAAGAATCGTCGCGCACAGCTCGCCGCCGGCGTCACCTATACGTCCAAAAAAGTCTTGCAGTACGCGGTTATCCTGCTTGGCTTTGGCATGAACCTCTCCCAGATTCTGTCCAAGGGCGCCCAGTCGCTGCCGATTATCGTGGCGACGATCTCGACCTCGCTTGTCATCGCCTTTGTGCTCTGCCGCGTTATGAACGTGCCGAGCAAGATCGCGACGCTTGTGGGTGTGGGTTCGTCGATTTGCGGCGGTTCTGCCATCGCCGCAACCGCACCCGTCATCGATGCCGACGATCGCGAGATTGCCCAGGCTATTTCGGTCATCTTCCTGTTTAACGTTATCGCGGCGCTCGTGTTCCCGACGCTCGGCGGCATGCTCGGGCTGACCAACGAGGGCTTTGGCCTGTTTGCCGGCACCGCCATCAACGACACCTCGTCCGTAACGGCTGCGGCGAGCGCTTGGGACAGCATGCATCCCGGCGCCAATGTGCTCGAGAGCGCCACGGTGGTCAAGCTCACCAGGACGCTGGCCATCATTCCCATCACGTTGGTCCTGGCATGCTGGCAGATGCATCTGGCGCGCAAGGCCGGCGGCGACGCCAAAAGCACGTTCTCGCTTAAACGCGCGTTTCCCATGTTTGTGCTGTTCTTTGTGCTGGCGAGCGTGATCACCACGGTGCTTCAGCTTCCCGCGTCCTTTACGGCTCCCATCAAGGAACTGTCGAAGTTCTTTATCGTGATGGCCATGGCGGCTATTGGTTTTAATACCGATATCGTCGAGCTGGTCAAAAAGGGCGGCAAGCCCATCGCATTGGGCTTTTGCTGCTGGATTGGCATTGCGTGCATGAGCTTGGGAATGCAGCACGTGCTGGGAATCTGGTAGAGAAGTAGCTTATTTTCGTGCTAGTTGCTGGTGAGCGCATGCTTGCGGTGGAGCGATAGGAGCTCTTGCGGGTATGGCTTGTCCGCAGGTTAATAGGTCCCGAAGAGCTCTTATCGCCCCGCCAAGGATGGCGATGCGGGGCAATTCATATATTCGCAAGAAGGCGCCGCAGGCCCTATAGTGTTTGGTGAACATTATCGTTCAATTTTGAAACACTTGAGATGCCAAGCCACAGATAAGGGTCGTGGCTGGAGACGGGGCGAACCATGGACAGCGATGTCAAGCTGCAGATTCTGAT
This sequence comes from Collinsella sp., assembly GCA_019414425.1. Classification (GTDB taxonomy): domain Bacteria; phylum Actinomycetota; class Coriobacteriia; order Coriobacteriales; family Coriobacteriaceae; genus Collinsella. Next base: position 18,499 of record DXMB01000040.1, on the reverse strand, counting down.
CGAGGCATTGTCCGCAGCCGGAGCATCGGCGCTGGCAATCGACGAGCGCGGTGGCGTTGTAATCTCGACCATGAGCGACGCTTCGCTCGAGCAGGATGTCGCCGCTTTTGTTTCCGAGCGTCTCGCTCGCGTGGGCGATGGAGCGCGCCTGGTAATGGGCCGCGAGGGCATGCGGTTGAGCTTGACGGTGCGCCCGACGGCCCAGGAGCACGGGGCGCTTTGGGTGGTCGTGGCGCATGAGGTGCGCGCCGCCGCGGCGCATGCGGGCATCGAGTGGCTCAATGCCGACGAGGTCGAGGCTCGTTACGAGTCGAGCACGTACGGCATCGTCGAAGACGCGGCGGCGGTCGCTGCCCCCGTACGGGAGAGCTATGCGCGCGGGGTGCCCCTTATGCTCGAGGGCGAGCTGGGCGCGGGACAGGATCAGATCGCAAAACGTTTGTACCTGGATGGACCCTATGCCGATCAGCCCTTTGTGTCCGTTGCGCTCGATGAGCTTACGGATCGCGGTTGGCGCCATCTACTCAAAAGTTCCGAATCGCCGCTATTCCAAACGGGGCTGACGCTTTGCATGGGCGGCTGGCATGCCGTTGGGCCCCAACGCCTGCGCGAGCTCGTGTCCGCAATGGTCGACACGGCGCTCGCAACTCGTTGCCATGTGGTGTTGACGGCAAACGATATACCGGGCGGCGGCGAAAGCGACCAGGCCGCCTTTGTGACCGAGCGCTTGGCTTGCGCGGTAAGTGTGGCACCGGCGATTGTCGAGCAGGGCGATGTGCCGGAAAAGGTTGCACGCTATCTGGAGTATCTGGCAGATATGTTTGAGACGGCAACACCTGCCTTGTCGTTCGCGGCGGCAAAGACACTCGATGCCTATCGATGGCCCCGTAACTATCTACAGCTGCGCGAGGTTTCGGAACGACTTTATATATTAGTGGGGACGGGCACGGCCGAGCGGGCGGTGGCAGAAGAGGTGCTTGCACAGGAGGACGTTATCAAGACCGCGACCTTTGGTGCCCCGACACTCGAAAGCGATTTGTATATCTTGCGGCCTCTGGTCGATACCGAGCGCGATATCGCGCGGTTGGTCGTAGGTCACCTTCACGGCAACAGGACCCGTGCTGCCGAAGTGCTAGGCGTAAGCCGTACGACCCTGTGGCGCCTGCTGAAGGACGACGACCGTTAAGCGAGGTGCCCGTGACCGCGTGCGGTACGTGTGCTACAGTCCAAAGCAGCATTGTTTCGATTCTGTTACGGCGTGCGGGGGCGTATGGCGGAGACTTCAAAAACAAATCGGGCTCGAAAGCCTGCGGCGCCGGTCAGCCGACGTACGACTTCGCGGACGTGGGGCAAAAGCGCCTCGGGCTTTGACGGCTCGTTCAAACGCACTAAATATGGCTATCCTTCGGCAAGCGCTCGCTTGGCCATGCAGGCCGAATCATCGCTGCGGGGCCGCAAGCGTGTGGTGGGGTCAAAACTCAAGCACGATGGAACGCTCGGCTACATTAGCCGTGGCGCTGCTCGCCGTAGCGGTCTCAATCCCGCAGGCTGGCATCGTTACGTGCCGATCGTGGTCGTTGTTGCGGTGATTGTCATCGCGCTCGCGGCGCTTGGTTACGCCGGCGGCGGGGCCGACCTGAGTGCGATGTTCGGGTCTGCTGAGCTCGCGCATGCCGGCACGGAGCTTGTCGAGGGCGCTCAGGCCCAGACGGGCGTGGCGCCTCAGCGTGGTATCGTTGCGGCGGCCTCCACCATTGCCGATGCGCAAAAGGACGAGGACGAACAAGACGACGGCGCCGAAACGACTCACACGAACGAAACGACGACAACTCCATCGGCAAGATAAGTTGCGAGTGGGGTGGCTAAAATAGCCTCGTCCCAAATTAGCTACCCCTATGACGCTCTTGGGTTACCTTACGTAGACGACGTTGTCGCGGCGGGGTTTGGGCTCGGGTAGCGTGTCTTCGGCATAGCCCAGAATGCAGTGACCGATGCCGCGTAGGCTTCCGTCGGCGGGCAGACCCCAGCTGGCCAGTAGCTCCAGGCCCTCGGGCGAGTCAAAGACCTCATGTGCGCGGTGAATCCAGCACGAATCGACACCCAGTGCATAGGCGGCGTTGAGCAAGTTGCCCATGGCGAGCGAACCGTCTTCCAGATGCGTGGGCACGCTGCGGTCGACCAGTACCACCACAACGGTTTTGGCACCGTAGAAGGGGTCGCCGTTGCTGCCCATGACTTGCGCGTTGAGCTGTGAGAGACGCTCAACGGTCGCGGGGTCGGTGACGGCGACAAACGTCACCGGCTGGCGGCCCATGCCGCTCGGTGCATATTGGCCGGCTTCGATAATACGTGCAAGCTTCTCGGCCTCGACGGGACGATCGCTGTATTTGCGGCAGCTGCGGCGGTGAATGAGCGCTTCGATGGTTTCCATGGTGTCTCCTTGTGGTGGCGTTGCAGATGCCCCGTTCATACCCGCCGGGCTCAAACGATAGACGGTCAATTGCCCGGCCAAAAGGATAGATTCCAATTGGGAAAGTAGGTTTGCATAAAAGTACCTTCAGAATGTGACAAACAAATGGGATGGTTAAACGTTTTATCCCGTCTACCCTGCGGTTTTTTACCACTTGCCTAAATGACGAACGTATAACCTCTGATAAAGGTTTTACTAAAGGAGTACCAACGTTTATCAATGCGCCGTGGTGGCGCCGGGCCAGGAGGTAACTATCATGTTCCAGGCTGGAGATGTCGTCGAGACCGACTTCGAAGGATTTCTGAAGCTGCTGCGTTCCAAGACGCGCGCTTTTGTGACGATTGATGATCACGAGTACTACATCACGCACACCGATGGCTATTGGCGTGTTCAGGATTGCGAGGCCCTCAACGACAAGGGCCACTTTACTGACTGCTCCGAGCTGGTCAATACGGTCTGCGAGGTCGTCGAGCTGCCGTGGATTGCCGGCAAGAGCCTGCATGACAGCTTCTCGGGCGCTACGGTCTATGAGGCCGTCGCTGCGTAACAGCCAACAATCGATATTCTCTCGCAACCGCCGGCGCCGCCCCCGCGCCGGCGGTCTTTTTTGTCGACATGCCTATGTAGAGCTGACCATATATAACGAGCTTATTGACAATAGTCAAAACTCGGACTAATGTAGAGATGTAAATTGGTCAAAACTCGGACAATCGAATGGTGGGATAGATGAATAGTGCGGTTACGCTGGTCGATTTCGACCGGATGCTCAATGGACTCGACCATATCTATTCGGAGTTCTCGCGCACCTGCGGTCTTTCGGATTGCGCCTATTGGATGCTCGTCGACACCAGCACGGCGGACGGCAGCATCGCCGTGAGTCGTCTGACAAGCGAATGGTTCTATAGCAAGCAGACCATCAATTCGGCAATCAAGACGCTTAGGGCGCGAGGGCTTGCGACGTTGGAGTTTGCCGAGGGCAGTCGTAAGAACAAGGTTGTGCGACTGACCGCAGAAGGTATGCAGTTTGCCAAGCGCTACGCGTTGCCGGCGCAAAAGGCCGAGCAGCAGGCATTCGAGGCGCTCGAGCCGTGGGAACAGCGCGAGATCATGCGCTTGGTCGGTAAGTTCTCCCATGTTCTTAACGAAGAGTGCGAGGCATTTAAACGGCAAGTTGCCGCCGAGAACGAGGCTGACGATAAGGGCGAGGGGGAGACATGCGACTCTTAATGAGGTTTATGAGGCCGTATCGCGGGCTGATTGCGGTGACGATGTTTGTGCTGCTGATAGATAACGTCGGCACGCTGTTGGTGCCTACAATGTTGGCGAATATGGTCAATACCGGTATCACGACGGGTGATGTCGACTACATCCTGCGCAACGGCCTGTACATGTTTATCGCGACCGGCATGGCCAGCGGTGGTGCGGTGCTGGGCTGTTATCTTTCGGCCCGCCTGGCGGCCAACGTGGCCTGCGATATCCGCAACGCCGTGTACGACAAATCGCTCGAGCTGTCCGCCAGCGACTTTGAGCGCTTTGGCACGGGTTCGATGATCACGCGCTCGCTCAACGACATCAACGTGATCCAGCAAGCGATCCTGCAGACGATTCAGCTGGTGCTGCCGGTACCGTTCTTGGCCGTGGCGGGCATCATCTTTGCCTGGTTTATCGATCCTGCCATGGGCACGCTGCTGGGCGTGGTCGTTGCGATCGTGCTGGTGGCGGCGGTCTTTACCGTTGCCAACGCCGCGCCGATCTTTATGCGCCTGCAGAGCTTTATCGACCGCATGAACGTGGTGCTGCGCGAGAACATCGTGGGCGTGCGCGTCATCCGCGCATTTAACAAGGAGCGCCACGAGGAGCAGCGCCTGGACGAGGTGTTTAGCGATTACGCGGCCAATGCCATCAAGGTCAACCACCTGTTTGTGGGTCTCGACAGCTCCAGCTTCTTTTTGATGAACATCGCCGAGGTGGCGGTGCTGTGGGTGGGCGGCAACCGCGTGGGCGTCCATGCCATGCAAATCGGCAGCATCTCGGCCGTGCTGGAGTACGCGATCCTGATCCTGTTCTTTGTGATGATGGCGCAGATGGTGGTGCTGACGCTCCCGCGCGCCGCGGCGTGTCTCAACCGCGCGCAGCAGGTGCTCGAAATCGAGCCGAGCATTGTGGACGGCAAGGCTACGCTGGGCGACGGGGCGCCTGAGTCCGCAGACGGCGCCGACGCGGTGGCCGTGTTCGACCACATGTCGTTCCGTTTTGACGATGCCGACGAGGACACCCTGTGCAACCTGAGTTTTGCCTGCCGCCGTGGACAGACGACCGCGATCGTGGGCTCAACGGGCTCGGGCAAGTCAACGGTGGCCAAGCTCTTGCTTCGCTTCCACGATGCCACGAAGGGCGCCATTCGCCTGAACGGCGTCGACCTGCGCGACCTTTCGCAAGACGACATCCGCGGGCGTATCGCCTATGTGCCGCAGAAGGCATGGCTGTTCTCGGGTACCGTGGCGAGCAACCTGCGCTTTGGTAACGAGGGTGCGACCGAGGCTGACATGCTCCATGCGCTCCAGGTTGCCCAGAGCACCTTTGTACTCGATCAACCGCAGGGGCTCGACACTCCGGTGGCGCAGGGCGGTACGAACTTTTCGGGCGGCCAGCGCCAGCGTTTGGCAATCGCCCGCGCACTCATGAAGCGCGCCGACCTGTATATCTTCGACGACAGTTTTTCGGCCCTGGACTTTAAGACCGATGCGGCACTGCGCCATGCGCTGCAGGACGAGACGTGCGATGCCGCGGTGCTCATCATCGCCCAGCGCATCTCGACTATTTTGCATGCCGATCAGATCGTGGTGCTCAAGGACGGCGAGATCGTGGGCCTGGGCACGCACGACGAGCTCATGGAAACCTGCGAGGTGTACCGCGCTATCGCGGAATCGCAGATGAAGGGAGGTGAGTAGCATGACCGAGGAGCTCAAGAAGCAGGGCATCACCGATGACGCCGCGGTTGCAGAGACAGTCGAGGAGGCGGGCGCCACGCCCGGCCTGGACGAAGCCGCCAAGGCGGCGGAGCGCGAGGCTCGCCGCCAGGCGCTCTACGAGGAAAACGAGCGCGCCGAGGACGAGCGCGCCCGCGCCGAGGCAGAGCGCATGCGCGACGTTGACGACGAGGACGAGGACGAGACGCCCCGCGACACCTGGGCGACGGTGCGCCGCCTGTGGAGCGAGGCCGCCGGCGACCATTGGCGTTTCTATATCGTGTTCGCGAGCATCGTGTTCTATGCCATCTTTAACACCGCGGCGCCGGCCTACAGCGCCCGCGTGATCGATGAACTGTGGGGGCACATGAAGGTGGCGTTTGCCAACAACACTACCTTCAGCATTACCTGGGAGAACTGCGGCAGGACCATCTTCATCTACTTTATGATCTGGACCGCCGCCGCCTCGTTCTACGCACTCCAGAGCTTTTTGATGTCGAGCGTTGCCGAGCGTCTCAACCTGCGTCTACGCAACCGCATCGCACAAAAGCTCAACCGTCTGCCGCTTGCCTACTTTGACGCGCATCGTCCCGGCGAGGTCGTCAGCCGTGCGACCAACGACTTGGACAAGATGTCCGAGAGCATGCAGCGCGGACTGCTGCAGTTGCTGGTGTCGATCGGTACCGTGGTGGGCGCCGTGAGCGTGATGTTCGTGTTTAGCGTGCCGCTCACGCTCGTCTTTTTGTTCTTTACGGCGCTTTCGCTGCTGGTGACGAAGGTCGTGTCGCGCCGCACGCACGATGTGACGGGCGAGCGCCAGGAGTGGGTGTCCAAGATTACGAGCGCGGTCGAGGAAGGCTACTCGGGCCGTCTGGTGATCCGTGCGTTTAACCGCGAGCGCCAGAGCTCTGCCGAGGTACACGAGGCTTCGAAGGAGCTGGCGCGCGTGAGCACCAAGGCCGACTTTATGATTAACGCCGTCGGCCCTGCGGTGCGCTTTATCGGCCGTTTGGCGCAGATCGTGATTGCGCTGGTGGGCTGCAGCATGCTGGTTGCCGGGCATATGACCGTCGGCGTGTTCCAGGCGTTCTTCCAGTTTATCTACGAGGCGTCCGAACCCATGACGCAGTTGTCGTTTACCTTTAACTCGCTGCAGAGCGCGCTGGCGAGTGCGGAGCGCGTGTTCGACCTGCTCGACGAGCCCGAGATGGAGGCGGATCCGCAGCCGGGCGAGGCCGCCAGGCTGCCGGGTCGCGTTGAGGGCCGTGTCGCTTTTGAGCATGTACGCTTTGGCTACGCGCCCGACAAGCCGCTCATGCGCGACGTGTCGTTTACCGCCGAGCCGGGCCAGAAGATTGCCGTGGTGGGAACCACGGGCGCAGGCAAGACGACGCTCATCAACCTGCTCATGCGCTTCTACGAGATTGACGGCGGGCGCATTACGCTCGACGGCGTGGACACGAGCCGCATGGATCGTGGCGAGCTGCGCCAGCAGTTTGGCATGGTGTTGCAGGATGCCTGGCTGTTCGACGGAACGATTGCCGAGAATATCGCCTATGGCTGTCCCGAGGCGACGCGCGAGGAGATTGTCGCGGCCGCACGTGCCGCTCAGGTCGACTTCTTTGTGCGCACTATGCCGCAGGGTTACGACACGCGTGTGGCTAACGATGCCGAGAGCATCAGCCAGGGCCAACGTCAGCTGCTGACCATCGCGCGTGTGCTGCTCAACAACCCGGCGATCCTCATCCTGGACGAGGCGACGTCGAGTGTGGACACGCGCACCGAGCTCGCCATCGGCCGTGCTATGGACGCGCTCATGCGCGGGCGCACGAGCTTTGTGATCGCGCACCGTCTGTCGACGATCGTCGATGCCGACCTCATCCTGGTCATGGACCACGGCAATATCATCGAGCAGGGTACGCACAAGGAGCTGCTGGCTGCCGAGGGCGCTTACGCCGACCTCTACCTAAGCCAGTTCGCATAAGGTGACAAAGGGGCAGTCCCGCATGCCACATCGAAAAGAAGGCGCGCCGGGGGCGGATTCCCCAGCGCGCCTTTTGTGTTGGCGTTCATGCTGTGGCGGCTGCCCGCGGCCTTAGCGCTCGTCCACGAGCTTGGCGACGAGGGCTTTGAGCTCGGCCACCTCTTGCTCGAGTTCCTTGACGCGACGGGCGTTTTCGGTGATGCCCTGACGGTTGAGGGCGCTCTGCTCGGCGGCATCGTCGGGCATGTACTCGCGATGCTGCTTGGCGTCGAAGCTCTCCTCGAACACGCGGCAGCCGTTGCGCTTGATGATGCGCCCAGGCACACCCACGACGGTGCAGTTGTCGGGCACGTCCTTGACGACGACCGAGTTGCCGCCGATCTTGACGTTGTTGCCGATGCGAATGTTGCCGAGCACCTTGGCGCCCGTGCCCACGGTGACGTTGTTGCCCAGGGTGGGGTGGCGCTTGCCGGTCTCGTTGCCGGTGCCGCCGAGCGTAACGCCCTGGTAGAGCACGCAGTTGTCGCCCACGACGGTGGTTTCGCCGATGACGACGCCCATGGCGTGGTCGATAAAGAAATGCTTGCCGATTTGTGCGGCGGGATGAATCTCGACGCCGGTGATGTGGCGGGTGATTTGCGAGAGCACACGGGCGAGCGAGCGATGACCGTGCTCCCAGAGCCAGTGCTCGGGCACGTGGTTCCACTTGGCGTGCAGGCCAGGATAGGAAAGGAAGATGACCAGACCGCTTTGTGCGGCGGGGTCCTGCGCCTGGACGGTCTTGATGTCCTCGCGAATGGTATTGATAAAGCTCACCGGCCGCCCTCCCTTAGCGCCATGGCAATGCGATTCAATAAAGTATAGCGATTCGCTAGGGATTAGGAAGAACAATCTTGGCGGCTTTGCGCGACAGGTGTCAGTTATGCAAACTTGCTGGTAATGAAGTAAGACTTTTGAGGGGTTTGGCCCGTGCTCGCGCCGCAACCGTATACTGGTCAACTTGGACGTATCCGCGCCCACAACTGAGAGGTTTTACTTCATGGGTTTCATCAATTTCATTGCCGAGCTGCTTAAGGATCCGCGCGCTGCGATCGCCAGCTGGATCGCCGCCGGCCCGCTTATGGCCTACGGCTGCGTGTTCCTGATCATCTTCATTGAGACAGGCGTGGTGTTCTTCCCGTTCCTTCCCGGCGACTCGCTGCTGTTTGCCTCGGGCTTCTTTGCCCACAACGGCGGCTTTAACATCGTGGCGCTTCTGGCCACCGCATGGGCCGCAGCCATCCTGGGCGATCAGTGCAACTTTATGATCGGCCACTTCTTTGGCCGCAAGATCATCGCCTCGGGCAAGGTAAAGGCCATGACGCCCGAGCGCATCAAAAAGTCCGAGGACTTCTTGGATAAGTGGGGCCACCTGGCCATCTTCCTGGGCCGCTTCTTTCCGTTTATCCGCACCTTTGTGCCCTTTATCGCCGGCATGGGCGGCATGCACTGGCGCAACTTCGTTGTCTTTAACGTGCTGGGCGGCATTACCTGGTCGACGGTCTTTACGCTGCTGGGCTACTTCTTTGGCGGCATTCCCTTTGTGCAGGAGCACTTTGAGCTGCTGATTATCGGCATTGTCGCCGTGTCGATCATCCCGACCGTGGTCGGCTTGGTTAAGGCTAAGCTGGGCAAAAAGAACGCATAGCTCGAGCCGGCGCACAAATCGTGTCGTTGAGGCCCGTCACCGTTTACGGTGGCGGGCCTCTTTAGTTTCGGTCAAATGAAAATACTTTAGTTAGTTAAAGAAAAACGTTTTATCCGACGCGCGTGCGGAGTACAATCTCGTGCATGCGAATCGACGTGCCATTGGCTTTGATGCCGTTCGCGTGTCCCGTCCGGCTCTACGCTCCGGGCGTGCGACGTTGCGACGCGGTCGGCCTCGGTCCTTGCGTGCGAGTTCGCGAGTATGCAACTGTGTATGTAAGGAGCGACATATGACTGTCGAGAAGAAGGATATCGATTGGGGTAGCCTCGGCTTTGGCTACATGAAGACCGATTACAGCTACGAGGCTCATTGGAAGGACGGCGAGTGGGACGAGGGCGGCCTGACCACCGACCACACCTTGCATGTCTCCGAGTGCGGCGGCATCTTCCATTATTGCCAGGAGGTCTTTGAGGGCCTGAAGGCCTACACCGCCGAGGACGGCAGCATCGTCTGCTTCCGTCCCGACATGAACGCCGAGCGCATGTATAACTCTGCCCAGCGCCTCGAGATGCCCCCGTTCCCCAAGGATAAGTTTGTTGAGGCCGTCAAGCAGGTCGTTTCTGCCAACGCCGCTTGGGTTCCGCCCTTCGGTTCTGGTGCGACCCTGTACGTGCGTCCGTTTATGATCGGCTCCGGTGACGTGATCGGCGTGGCTCCCGCTCCTGAGTACACGTTCCGCATTCTCGTGACCCCGGTCGGTCCGTACTTTAAGGGCGGCCTCAAGCCCGTCAAGCTGCGCGTTTCCGAGTACGACCGCGCCGCACCGCACGGCACCGGCAATATCAAGGCCGGCCTGAACTACGCCATGTCCCTCAAGCCCACGATGGAGGCCCATCGCGAGGGTTATGCCGAGAACCTGTATCTCGACTCCGAGTCCCGCACCTATGTCGAGGAGACCGGTGGCGCGAACGTTCTGTTCGTGAAGGAGAACGGCACCCTCGTCGTTCCTCAGTCGCACACCGACTCCATCCTGCCCTCCATCACCCGTCGCTCGCTCGTTCAGGTTGCCGAGGATTTGGGCATGACCGTCGACCAGCGTCCCGTCGAGTGGGCCGAGGTCAAGGCCGGCACCTTTGTGGAATGCGGCCTGTGCGGCACCGCTGCCGTCATCTCCCCGGTGGGCGAGATCGACAACAAGGTCTACGGTGCCGATGAGACCGTGACCTTCCCGGCTGGCTGCACCGAGATCGGCCCCGTGATGAAGAAGCTTCGCGAGACCCTGACTGGTATTCAGTCCGGTGCTGTCGAGGATAAGCACAACTGGGTTTACACCGTCGCATAAGCTGCCTTGTATGTCCGGCCCGAGGGCAACCTACCTTTCCGGCGCGTCCTCGGACATGAAAGAACCTCCGCTGCGCACTTCGTGCGGCGGAGGTTCTTTCGTCCTGCGGAGTGCGCCGGAAAGGTAGGTTGCCCTCGGGACTGCGTTACCTCGGTACTGCCGTTACGGGCAATATAGATCTGAATTAAAGATGGTACGCGGCCTTTTGGCCGCGCTTTTGTTTTGCTTCGAGCCATGTGGGGGGTGGTGGCGACGTGCATTTTTGCGAGTATTCTGCAATCGAAGGCCCTTGCATACCGACCTCGGGCGAAAAATCGGGATTTATCGATGTTTTCTACGAATGATGGGCGGGGCTATGGGCTGATAGCGTTTGATTTGCAGGAATATTCGCGGTCTTTGGCATTTATCGTGGCGCTCGAAGCTGTCGGGCATGCTGAATACTCACAAAAATGCACGGCGCCTTGAGGGGGACCTTCGCGACAAAGGAAACCGCCCCGTCGAAGTATGCATTCGACGGGGCGGTTTATGCAAAAACGGTTGTGGATGCGTCAACGGCTCACTAGAACTTGACGGTTGGTGCCTGGCGGGCGGCCTCGGCGGCCTCGAAGCCCTGGCGCTCCTTAAACTGGAAGATGCCGGCAAAGATAACAGCCGGGAACGTCTGGATGGCGTTGTTGTAGCTGAGCACGCAATCGTTGTAGCTCTGGCGCGCGTAGCTCACCTTGTTCTCGGTGTCCTCGAGCGTGGACTGGAGCTGCGTAAAGTTGGTATTTGCCTTAAGGTCGGGGTAGGCCTCGGCGACGGCAAAGAGCTGGCGCAGCGCACCGGTCAGCACGTTGTCCGCTTCCATCTTGGCCTCGGGGGTGGTGGCGCTCACGGCGGCGTTGCGCGCGTTGACTACGGCGGCGAGCGTGTCCTGCTCGTGCTTGGCGTAGCCCTTGACGGTCTCGACCAGGTTAGGGATCAGGTCGTTGCGGCGCTGCAGCTGCGTGTCGATGTTCTGCCAGGCATTATCGATGCGATTGCGCTTGGTGACCATGTTGTTGTAGATGCCGGCGATGGCGCTGGCGATCACAACGACAACAACGATACCGATGATGACGGGAAGCATGATGTCTCCGTTTCGAATGGCAGCGGCGTTTTGCGCCGGCTGCCGTTGGTGTAACGCTACTAGTATACCCGCAACCTTTGGCGATACCGAACTTTCCGGTAAGCGTTATGTTTCTGCCAAGGAGGGGCCGCCAATATGGAACGGGTGGTACAGGTGTAAGATATGCGACAAATTAAGGAATGCTGTCTACACCTTGAGGATGGCGATATGGATGGACCTTCGCATCAAGAAAACCTATCGTGCCCTGTTCGATGCTTTTACCGAGCTCTTGGAAGAGCATCGGTTTGAGGATTTGACGGTTGCCATGCTTTGCGACCGGGCCCTGATTCGCCGCACGACGTTCTATAAGCATTTTCGCGATAAAAACGATTACTTTGCCTTCTATATCGATGAGCTTATGACGGGCTTGCCGCAAAACCGGACCGATGCAGCGGACGCGGAGCCGCTTGATGACGTACGGGCGCTTCGCCATGAGGTCTTTGACGATGCCATGAATATGATTCTGGCGCATGAGCAGCTCATGGATAACCTTTTGGCCAGCAGCATGTCGGGCATGCTGACCGGCATGATTTGCGACCGCATTGCGCGTTCCATCCGCGAGCGTGTGATGAGCTCGCTTGCCGAAGATGCCCTGGCGCCCGTTTCGCTCGAGACGACATCGGAGTTTATCGCCGGTGGCATTATTCGACTGTTCACAAATTGGTGGGAGTCGGGTCACGATCTTGAGCGTCGACCCGAGATAGCCGACGTGGTCGATGCGCTGTTTGAGCGCACCATGACGCCGGTGAATCACTAAGGTGGCGGAGAGAGGGGGATTCGAACCCCCGGAACGCTCTCGCGCTCAACGGTTTTCAAGACCGCCGCATTCAACCGCTCTGCCATCTCTCCGTGAGTCGTAATGATAGCATCGTTTTGAATTTGCAACAGGGAAGGCGAACGATGACGATCACCGAAATCGACGAGAAGTTCATGCGCGAGGCGCTGGCGGAGGCGCGCGCCGCCGCTGCGGTGGGCGAGGTACCGATTGGTGCCGTGGTAGTGCGCGCGGGCGAGATTGTCGCGAGGGCGCATAATCGCCGCGAGCTCGACCAGGATCCTTCGGCGCATGCCGAATTTTTGGCCCTGTGTGCCGCCGCTCAGACGCTTGGACGCTGGCGCCTTTCCGATTGCACGGTCTACGTGACGCTCGAGCCCTGCTGTATGTGCGCGGGGCTTATGGTTAACGCGCGCGTGGGGCGTTGCGCGTATGGCGCGACCGATGCCAAGGCGGGCGCGCTGGGTTCGCTGTACGACCTCAATGCCGATTCGCGCCTGAACCATCGGTTTAATGTGACCGCCGGCGTGCTGGCAGGCGAGTGCCGTGAAGTGCTGAGCAGCTATTTTGCTGGCCTGCGCGGTGTCGACGGCGTCGGTTGCGGTTTGAACCTTGAGGCGCATGCGTCTCACGCCGAGGCGCTCGCGGGTGTTGGAGATCTCACCGACGAGACGGTCGACTTTGGCCCCGTGCAGCGGCGGCCCCGCCGTGTGCTGCTGGCGATCGACTCCTTCAAGGGCAGCGTGTCGAGTGCGCAGGCGGAGGAGGCCGTTGCCGAAGGCGTGCGCCGTGTGTGGCCCGATGCCGAGCTGGGCGCTTTGCCGCTGGCAGATGGTGGCGAGGGAACGCTCGACGCCATCGCCGCACGCGGTGGCGAGCTTTCAACCTGCGAGGTTGCAGGTCCCTTGGGCGACCGCGTGTCTGCCCGGATGCTGGTGGACGGCGAGCACGAGTCCGCGGTCATCGAGATGGCCGAGGCGGCGGGTATTGGGTATTCACCTTGCACGGAGTCGGCGGCGTTGGCGGCCACAACCTATGGCGTGGGCGAACTGATGCTTCGTGCGCTTCGCGCGGGTGCAAAGACTATCTATATTGGTCTGGGCGGCAGTGCCACCAACGACGGTGGCGCCGGCATGCTGCAGGCGCTGGGCGCCCACCTTGTCGATGAGTGTGGCTGCAATATCGCCCCCGGTCTCGCGGGCCTTGAACACGTGACGAGTATCGATTTGGCACCGGCGCTTCGGGCGCTGAATGGCGCGCGTATCATCGTGCTTTCCGATGTCGAGAATCCGCTCGTGGGGCGTCGAGGCGCACTGGCGGTGTTTGGCGGGCAGAAGGGTCTGCCGACGGGTGATGCCGAGGTGCTGAGCAGGTACGACAGCTGGATGGTCGGCTACGGCCGCCTGCTCGATGCAGCGATTACCGGGGCGCGGGCTCAGGGGTTGTTGCGCGTGCCCGAGGGTGCACGGACATTTGGCTCGGTGCTCGGCGTGCCCGGTGCCGGTGCTGCTGGCGGCCTGGGTGCCGCGCTGCTGGCGCTCGGGGCGGAGTTGCGTTCGGGCGTTGAGACGGTGCTCGATCTCGTGGGGTTTGATGAGCGCGTGCGTGATGTCGACCTGGTCATTACAGGCGAGGGCAATATGGACGAGCAATCCGCCGCCGGTAAGGCACCGGTGGGCGTGGCGCGTCGCGCCAAGCGATATGGCAAGTCGGTAGCCGCTGTCGTGGGCGGTCGTGCTGACAACCTGGATGCGGTGTATGGGCAGGGCATCGACCTGGTTTTGCCAGTCTGTCGCAGACCCATGGGCCTTGAGCTGGCGCTCGATTCCCAGGAAGCCATAACCAACCTCATCTGCGCCGGTGAATCCGCCGCCCGATCCTACGACCTCGGCCGACTCTAGTAAAATGATCGTTCGGTTTAGCTTGGATAGCCAAAAAGTAGTCAAAAAAGCCCTGTCCCAAACTAGCTATCTTGCCGTGGCGAGCGAGAGCGGGTAAGATATACCGAGCGCCTAGCGCGTTCGATGGGTTCGGATGACGACATGTTCCGAATCTGGTCAGGTCCGGAAGGAAGCAGCCATAAGGAGCCTCTGTCGGGCATCCGAATCCATCGAGTGCGCAGGCGCTTTTTGGTGCCGCGGCTACCCGCGAGTGCCGGCAGGGCGCTTGGTGTCTCGCTGGTCCTCGGCTTCGCCTGCGGGATCGCGCGACTACCAAGCGCCCTGCCGGCACTCGCGGGTAGCCGACCAAAACCGCCTGAAGGGTCACATTTATCTGATAATTGAATCCCTGGCGTTATGCCGCTCGCTGGCGTTGCCAAAACATCGGCTGCTACATGCCTTGGGCGCTAGCGAACGTCGCCCTTACATCTGTAACGAGTTGCTTACGCATCTCCAGGGCTCTCCGTACTATCATGAATCAGATTGAAGAGAGATGATGATAGGGAGCGCCTATACATGATTGAGCTGCTCAGGCGTTTTGGTGGCAAGTTTCGCCGCTATATGGTGATTGGCCCTGCGTGCAAGCTGATCGAAGTGATCTTTGACCTGCTTACGCCGCTCGTGATTGCCCAGATGATCGATAAGGGTATTGGCGTACACGATGTCAACGCCGTCGTCCACTACGGTATGCTGCTTGGCGCCATGGCTGTGATCGGCATTTCGTTTACGCTCGTCTGCCAAAAGATGGCGGCGCTCACCTCGCAGGGCATGGGCACCGACATTCGCGGCGCGCTCTACGAGCACATCAATAAGCTGAGCTATGCCGAGCTCGACCGCTTTAGCACGCCCTCGCTTATCACCCGCATCACCAACGACGTCAACCAGGTGCAGCTTGCCGTGGCGCTGGGCGTGCGCATGCTCATCCGCTGGCCCTTCTTGGCGGTGGGCTCTATGTGCGCGGCCCTTGCCATCGACCTTAAGCTCGGCATGATCTTTTTGATTTGCACGCCCGCCATTGGCTTGGTGTTTTGGTTTGTCATGGCGCGCTGCATTCCGTATTACAGGCAGCTGCAGGCAAAGCTCGACCGCATCGCGCTTATCTGCCGCGAAGGCCTTTCAGGCGCTCGCGTGGTTCGCGCCTTCGTGCGCGAGGACCACGAGCGCGAGCGCTTTGCCCAAGCTGCCGATGACCAGGCCAATACTGCCATCGCGGTGGGTAAGCTCTCGTCGATCCTTAATCCCGTCACGTTTCTTGTGATGAACCTGGGCGTGTGCGCCATCCTGTGGGTGGGTGGCATCCAGGTCAACGTGGGTGAGCTCACGCAGGGTCAGGTCATGGCGTTTGTGAACTACATGACGCAGACCCTGACCTCCATCGTGTACGTCGCCAACCTGGTTGTGGTCTTTACCAAGGCGAGCGCCAGTGCGTCGCGTATCAACGAGGTGCTCAATTGCGTGCCGAGCATCACCGACGAGGGCAACCAGCCGGTCGCGCTGCCCAAGCCGGGCAATGCCGCCCCAGTTCCCGCGCTGAGCTTTGACCATGCGAGCTTCTCCTTTGGCGCGGGCGCGGCAAATGCCGTCAACGATGTGACCCTGGAACTCCCACTGGGCAAGACGCTCGGCATTATCGGCGGCACGGGCAGCGGCAAGTCCACACTCGTCTCGCTTATCTCGCGCCTGTACGATGCGAGCACCGGCAGCGTGAGCGTGATGGGCTCCGACGTGCGTGCCTGGCCGCTCGATCAGCTGCGCCATGTGGTCGCGACCGTCCCGCAACGCGCGTCGCTGGTGAGCGGCACGATCCGCAGCAACCTGACCTGGCGTGACGAGGCGGCGACCGACGAGGAGCTCTGGGCGGCACTCGACATGGCGCAGGCGAGCGAGTTCGTGCGCAACAAGCCCCAAGGCCTGGATGCCCCGGTCGAGGCGGGCGGCAAGAACTTTAGCGGTGGCCAGCGCCAGCGCCTGACCATCGCGCGTGCCTTGGTGGGTTCGCCTCAGATATTGATCATGGACGACTCCGCCTCGGCGCTCGACTTTAAGACCGACGCGGCGCTTCGCCATGCCATTCGCGAGCGCAGCGTGCGCGGTGCCGCCGAGGGCGGGCTGCCGCTGACGACCGTCATCGTGAGCCAGCGCGTCTCGACCGTTCGCGACGCCGACATGATCTGCGTGCTCGATCACGGCTCGGTCGCGGGCCTGGGTACGCATGATGAGCTGTATGCGACTTGTCAGCTTTACCGCGAGATCTGCCAGTCGCAGCTTCGTCGTGAGGAGCTCGAGGGTCAGCAGGGGAGTGCGGTGCCCGCGCCCGCCCCAAATGCCGTGTCCGTCCCGACCGCCTCCGCATCCACTTGCGCAAAGGAGGGCTGCTAAATGAATCCGTATACTTCTTCCGGTTCGGTCGCCACGATGACGGCTAACGTGTCCGGCAACGATAGCCTTAACGACCTGGGCGACGGCCCGCGCCAGCCCGGCGACCCCGAGCGCTATCCCGTGGGCGCGGTAACTCGCCGCCTGCTGGGCTACGTCCGCCCGCATCGCATTTCGTTCACGGCGTCGTTTGTGAGCGCTGCCATCTCGGTGATCTTGCAGCTCTACACACCTATCCTTATCGGCGAGGGCATCGACCTGATCGTTGCCACGGGCCAGGTGGACTTCGATGCGCTGCTGCCGCTCGTTACCAAGCTCGCGATTGTCGTCGTAGGTGCTGCGGCCTTCCAGTGGCTGCAGGGCTACTGCGTCAACCGTCTGTCCTACGAGACGGTGCGCGACATGCGCGTGGAGGCGAGCGACAAGCTCAGCCGCATGCCACTCAGCTTTATCGACGGCCATGCCCACGGCGACCTTATGAGCCGCGTGGTCAACGACGTCGATCAGGTGGGTGACGGCCTGCTGCAGGGCTTTACGCAGCTCTTTACCGGCGTCATCACCATCGTGGGCACGCTTGCGTTTATGCTCTCCATCAACCTGGCCATGACGCTCGTGGTGGTGCTCGTCACGCCGCTTTCCATTTTTGCAGCCGGCGCCATCGCCAAGCTTTCCAATAAAAGCTTTACGGCCCAGCAGCGTATTCAGGGTCAACTGGGCGGTCATATCGAGGAGTATGTGGGCGAGCAAAAGCTGGTGGATGCGTTTGCCTACGGCCCGAACGCCCAAGCGCGCTTCGACGCCCTCAACGCCGAGCTCTATACGGCAGGTGAACGCGCGCAGTTTATGGGTTCGCTTTCTAACCCAGGCACGCGCTTTATCAACAACATCATCTACGCCGTGGTTGCCTTGATCGGCTGCGTCGGCGTGATCACGGGTGTGCCCGCGGCGCTTACGGTGGGCGGCGTGCAGATCTTCCTGTCCTACGCCAACCAGTACACTAAGCCGTTCAACGAGGTCACCAACGTCATCACGCAGATCCAGACGGCGTATGCCTCGGCGCGCCGAATGTTTGCACTGCTCGACGCACGCGAGCAAGAGCCCGATGCGGCGGATGCCGTTGAACTTGCCGCCCCGCAGGGTGAGGTGACCTTTGAGCACGTGGACTTTAGCTATGTGCCCGATCGCAAGCTGCTGCAGGATATCTGCATCGAGGCCAAGCCCGGCATGCGGTTTGCCCTGGTCGGGCCCACGGGCTGCGGCAAGACGACGCTCATCAACCTGCTGCTGCGTTTTTACGATATCGATGCCGGCCGCATCGCGGTCGATGGCAAGGCTTCGCGCGACTACACGCGCGCGAGCCTGCGCCGTGCCTTTGGCATGGTGTTGCAGGATACGTGGCTGTTCGAGGGCACGGTGGCGGAAAACATCGCTTACGGTTGCCCAGATGCCACGCGCGAGCAGGTCATCGAAGCCGCCAAGCGCGCGCACGCGCACAAGTTTATCGTGCAGCTGCCAGGCGGCTACGATACGGTCATCGGCGAGGACGGCGGCACGTTTAGTCAGGGCCAAAAGCAGCTGCTGTGCATCGCGCGCGTTATGCTCACCGACCCGGCGATTCTGCTGCTGGACGAGGCGACCTCGAGCATCGATACCCGCACCGAGCTGCAGGTTCAGGAGGCATTCGACGAGCTTATGGCCGGTCGCACGAGCTTTGTCGTGGCGCACCGCCTGTCGACGATCAGCAACGCCGATTGCATTCTGGTCATGCGCGACGGCGAGATTATCGAGCGCGGCACACACGATGAG
>DXMB01000004.1:0-50167 GCA_019414425.1 Collinsella sp. | reverse complement strand
GGGCGTTTAGCTCAGGGGGAGAGCGCTTCCCTGACACGGAAGAGGTCAGAAGTTCAAATCTTCTAACGCCCACCAAATGTTCGCAGCTCAGAGGCTATGTCCTCTGGGCTGTTTTGTTTTATGTCGCCAAATCCGCTGGCAGCTCCAACCGTCATCGCAACGTAACATCAATTCACCTGACGAATGGCTGCCAAACAAATTCAATACCCCAACATCAACAATAGCCAGGCACAAAACTGCGCCGCAAGCTGCTACAACCGCCCAACTGGTCAAAAGCCGACCATCTACTTGCCAATTTATCTAACGGCGTAACCAAGCAGTCCGCGCCGCAACTTCTCAACAAAACGCCGCGATGTCTGCGCCCTGCGGTATCCTTGAGCCACTCGCACCTGCAGCACCAAGGAGCCGCCATGCGCACCGAGCTCGATGTCCCCTTTTCGCACAAAGAAGAAGCCAAAGCGCTGGGCGCCAAATGGGACCGGACCAAGAAGATCTGGTATGTACCCAGCGGCGTCAACCCCGAGCCCTTTGCCGAGTGGCTGCCCGGTGTTGACCGGTCCGACCCCTCAGCGCCGTATATATATCTAGTACTGGGCAAGCGCGAGTGCTGGAAGTGTCACAAAGAGACCTCGGTCGCGGCCTTCGGCATTCCCTATCGAACCGATAACGACGAGAGCATCGCCATCGCGCACGCGCCCAACGAAGCCGGGCACATTGCCATCGACACGGCCAACGCCAACGCACTCGCCATCGTGCCCGCTCTTGGCTGCGTGCCGGGCGAGATCCGCGACTACCTTCATAAGCGCTGCGGCTACAAGCCCGTAGGCGCGCGAGCCTCCAAAGCCCCGTCGCTCGGCAACACGTGCACCATTTGCGACGCGCTGCAAGGCAGCCGCTATCTGTTCGAGGAGCCCTCGTCCCCGTTTGCCCTCACTGCCATCAACAAGCTGCCGGCACTGGAGTTTGTACGCGTCGAAGTTGCCGGCGTCTTTGGCGTCCCGGCCACGCGCACCGACTTTGACCAGGCGCTCTTTACCTGGGCACGCGACCATCACGCCAAGTTCCACAAGCAGCTCGGTGAGGGGATTTATTTATAGGGACAGAGATGCCTTCACAGCCAGCTCCTCCGCATCACCTATCCCTCGTCGCCGGCGTCGTACACGATATCGAGGCCACAAACAGGGCATTTCTCCTGATACACCGGCATATGAACGCCTGTCCGTTTTCTCACTTCGTCGCTAAGTCTGTCGCACGCATCGATGAACCGAATGTCGAGGCACGGTATTTGCGAGCCGCAGCAAGGACAGGCGACGACAAACGACCCGCAATCAACTTCTACGCTCGGAAACATTTTGTTGTCTATAAGGGCGCACGGCAGTTTTCCGTACTTCCCCATCGCAATATCGCCTCGCCAGCTCACGTTCGCTCCCCTCTCGCTATACAAATCAGGAAGAGCATGCACCGGCAGGCGTGTGCGAGATTGCATCGCCACGCGATCCGATCAAACAGCACGATCGTAAAAGACCGCCAAAGCCAAATTTCATCGTCGGTCGCACCCTGTCCGGCAAACTCAATATCGACGGGTATGTGCTTCAGATAACTCATGTCGGGCGCAAAACGAGGGTCCGGTCCGCCTTTATGAACAGGACCGTGCAGAACAAACCATCCGTTTTCGGGCTCGAACCGCTCAACAAACGCAAGGCCGAGCACCTTATAGCCCACCTCGGTTGCAAATATGACTCCGACTGGGACGTCACATTCCATGCAGTTGAGCATTTTACGGTTGTAATTCTGGTCTCGAAAACCAACGGTACCCGGCGCTTGAACCGAGTACTTAATGACCCACGTACCATCGTCCAAATAGAGCGGAGGCACATTGTTGATGCTCTCGGTTTGCCGCTGGCGCGCTTGTACCCCGCTACCCCACTCCCCTGTATACTGATGTAGCACGTGTTTCATCCGGGCTTGTTGGGCCGGATTGTTCATGGGAGGGTCTTATGGCTGCTTCGAATCCGCCTAAGGGGAGCGTTTCTTCTTCGTCCATCAAGCCGGTTACGCGCAAGGCCGTGCGTTGCCAGCGCGAGGTCGCCTGGCTTGTCACACAGGCGGCGGGCAAACTCGTGGCGAACACGGAAGACGTCAATGCGCCCACACCGAGCTTTGTGCTGGCAGCGGCGCTGGATCGAGTACGCCAGCTGGAACTCGCCGCACAAGAAGACGGCGGCCATCTTGGCTACCAAGACGTTATGGCACCCGACCTGTTGACCTTTTGCCGCATGGCCAAGTTGCCCGCCGCACCCAATGCGCTTTCGGACGCAGGCTATATGTTTACGCTTTCGGGCGCGGACCTTATCCGCGACATCTATGCATACTGCAGCGAGCTCGCCGAGCGCCACGTCTTTGACGCGGCAGAAGTCAAACCGGGATATGTCATCAAGCTGGTTCTTAGGCTGTTCTTGATGGACGGGTTCGGGGCCATGCCGGCGTAAGCCGAGTCTTTAGCATCACCGTCGACTGGGCAACAACCGCTTTACCTTAGTGGGCGCCAATCGAGGGTCGATTATTGGGTCGCCTCGTCCACTAACGCATTCATTCCACGCGCTCTGACAGTCGATATTTGCGGTTGCGGCTTGTCGACGGCGCCGTCGGCTCAAGCTCACCCTGCTCAATGAGCGCATTGACGCGTGCCCTAACCTGGGAAACCGTGAGTCCCGTGCGCTCCGCCAGTTTGCGCGTCCCCAATTCGCCGTAGTGCTTGAGTGCCGTCATAATCAAGTCCCCGCCATGATCGACCGGCTCGATCTTTGAACGGTAAAGTACGACCTTGAACCGATCGAACCCCGGGCAGAACAGGGGCTCGGCCAGACCATGCGCGCGCATGGCATCGATCATCATCGGGATGCCCGAGCCATTGCCCTCAGCCGGCGAACCTGCGCCATCCGGCAGCGGGACAATCGACATGAGTTTCACGAGCGTCGCGTTACGGCATCGGGAGCTGCCGTCAAACAAGTTCTCGCGAGTCTTTCCCCCGTAAAGGCCGCCAGGATTCGTCACCTCGACACGATCGTCAAAGACGTCGACGGCAATCGATTGTCCACAGAACCGATCCCCGTATTCTCGATGGATTACGGCGTTGGCGATTGCCTCGCGCAGAACCTCCTCGGGAATCTCCAGCGAGTCGACACGCGAGACGCCTTGGACGGTCGAGGTTCGCCGCAAATTCTTGGCGACGGCCGCGACAGCATCCGAGATCATCTCGCCCAACGTTCCCTCACAGATTGTGCGGTCCATAAACCTTAGTGGCCCCGCAGCTCCCTTTTGAGTTCCCACGTGGACAGCCACATCAATGAAGAGCTTGGGATAGAACTGCTGAGGGTAAATGCCCGCGGTAAGGAGGCCGGCCTTGGTAACATTGCCCTGGAAGTCGAGGAAATTCAGACGCTCCATCTTTGTCTTCTTGTCCGCCGCACCGCGCATCGCTCGAGGCGTCAACGAATAGGCACGCTCTATCGTGCGGTCGACCAGCGACTCGTCGAGATCGCCCACACTCGTGCCGGGCGCCGCATCGCGATCGCTAGGACTCGTCCGTTCATATGACGACAGTGCCAAAACCTCGGTCGACGAAAGCGGGACATCTTTATCATCGATGCGTTTGTAGCTGCCACCTTGAGCGCCCCGCTCTATGACATAGCAAGGCTTGCTCGACGGGTCAAGCTCCTCAATCGCGATGACTAGAACCACGGTGCCCTGGAGCTCCACGCGCTCAATGGTGTATTTGGGCGGATTGGCCAGCTTTCCGCGACCGCCGGCATCGCCCATGCCCGCCACGAATTGGTTGAGCACTTTCTCGGTCTCAAAGTTTGCAACTGGGACAAAACCCGCGCGCTCGCTCACTCCGAGTACGATGATGCCGCCGGCGGTGTTTGCGAAAGCGCTGACCGTTTCCCATACGTCGCGGGAAAGCGTCGTGGCGCTCTCCTTTACTTCGACGCTAAAGTCATCCGAACCCATGCGCTTTAAAGACTCGAGCAAACCGGCCAGCTCGTTTTCGTTCATCTGCACGTCCCTTCGCTCGGTCCTGCGGAGAATGCTGCAGACGGATTCCCCTCGTCTCTCAGTTATCTCTTGTAATTATCTCTCATCTTTCTGTTATCTCTCGTATTAGATATGAGTGAAAGATGAGAGATAAGATATCTCTACCTGCTTCATTAAATCATGTTTTTGCTGGTGGAACAATCGATATTGAGACAATACCATGGTTGCTTGTCTCTTTGCTGCTTGGATATCTCTCGTAATTATCTCTCGTCTTTAAGCTATCTCTCGTGTTAGTGACGAATGAGAGACGAGAGATGCGTGAGTGATGCATGAGCGTGGATTATTGGACGGTCGGAAAATCCCTCAAACAAAAAACGGGGCCGGCCTTACGCCGAGCCCCGTTTTCAAACGATCAGTTAGTTATCCAACGCTCGAGCATAGCAGTCAACATTACGCCGCCGCGAACACTCCCAAGCCCGTTCCGATGATGCAGATTGCGAAGATGCCCAAGATGATCCAAATGGTCTTGACGCCCTTTTTATAGAGGGCAACGCAAGCGAACGTTGCCAGCAAGGGCAGCAGACCGGGGAAGATCGAATCGAACAGATCCTGCAGGACAATCTCCGAACCACCCACGTCAAAGGT
Organism: Collinsella sp.; assembly: GCA_019414425.1. Lineage (GTDB taxonomy): Bacteria > Actinomycetota > Coriobacteriia > Coriobacteriales > Coriobacteriaceae > Collinsella. The sequence continues at coordinate 45,487 of DXMB01000004.1, read as the reverse complement.
CAAAGCCGTGGACAGCGAGACCTGTGCCGCAATCATGGCGCCGATAACGGTCATTCCGAGGACACCGGCAGCATGCGTCATGCGAGACATAAGGTTGCTCTCTTCGGACTGCTGCAAAAACTTGGTTCCCAAGTCGTAACCCAGATGGGCGGCGACGATACGCGTTGCAAAGTTAATCACGGAGTAGATGAGCGCGTACACGATGGGGCCGAGCGGGTTGCCCGTCGAAGCGATGCCAATACCAATGCCGGCGGCAACCACGCGGAACGTACCCCAGTAGAACGAATCGCCGATGCCGGAAAGCGGTCCCATGAGGCCGACCTTCATGGCGTTAATCGAGGACGTGTCGAAGTTCTTATCGGCAGCCGCCTGCTCTTCCATCGAAACCGTTAAGCCGGCTACAAACGGAAGCACATGAGGCGTGATGTTAAAGAACTCGGTATGGCGATCGAGCGCCGCATAGTAATCGTCGTCGTTGGGATAGATCTTTCGCAGGGGCTTCTGAATGGTGTACATGAAGCCCATTGCCATCATCTTGTCGTACGACTGCGAGCACTGGCTCGTAAACTGGCGAAGGAACATGCTCCGATACATATCGGGGGTCATAACCGTGTCCTTCTTGGCCTCCTTGAGGTCGGTGTTCATGGTAGCCATTAGAAGTCCTCCTCTTCATCTGCAGCAACCGTCTGCGGACCGGACGAGCCCTCGCGGAAGGCCAGGAGCAGCGCGACGCAAATGGCAGCTGCGGCGACGCCGACCACGTCCATCTTGAGGTAGATGACCATAATGAAGCCGATGAACAGCCAAGGAAGCAGCTTGTTGTCGCCCATAGTCCTAATAAGAAGAGCGAAGCCGATGCAGACCATGACGCCGGACGCAACGTTGAGGCCGTCCATCACAAACTGCGGAATCGCGTTGAGCGCATTGTTGATGAGGTCGGCACCAAAGAACAGCGAGCAAAACACCAGCAGTGCAGACGGAATGCCAATCGACAGCGGCACGATGGTCAGATGGTACAGATTCGCCTTAGCAAGATCGCGATTTGCCAGAGCGGTCTCAATCTTCTTGCAGGCAAAGGCACCCGGAACGGCGTAGCAGAAGTTGCGCCACACCTGAAGGAAGACGGAGACGGGAAGGGCGAGCGCGACGGCAGTTGCCGTGCCCGTACCCGTAATGACGGCAAACGCGCAGCCAAGCACGCCGGAGGCATAGACCTCGGGAGGAACCGCCGCGCCGACCATGATGGCGCCCATGAACATGGACTCCAAAGCAGCGCCGACGATAACGCCCTGCTGGACATCGCCAAGGATCAAGCCGACAAACAGGCTTGTAAACAGCGGACGACCAAGCATCGTAATGCCAAATAATTGCTCGTCCATGGACGCAATAAATGCGACCAGTGCAACTAGAAGATACTGGACAACCATTTCGATCAACCCCAGAAACAGGTCTGCAGGCGAGGCATTCTGCGCAGCTCGCCTGCAGACAACCGCAGCAATTTGAGAGGATTAGTAGTTCATCTGGTGATAGTAACGACGCGTGGTGAGCGGGTGGTTACGGACGTGTTCGAGATGGCAGCTCAGGCGCTCGGTGATGGTGTAGGTGACCATCGGGGAAACGATCTTGCGGAACTCGGGGTCGCTGAACGGCAGCTCGACCTCGGCGGTGTCGAACTTGTTCACGCGGACGTTGACGCCCTTCTCGTCGGCGAGCATGTGGGTGAAGTTGTCCACGCGGTCCATGAGCTTACGGGTGTCGTCCTCGCCGTAGAGCATGATGAGGCTCGTTCCCTCCTCGCACAGCTCGATGGTGCCGTGGAAGAACTCGGCGGCGTGGATGGACTTGGTCTTGATCCACTGCATCTCCTCGAGGATGCACATGGCGTAGTCGTAGGCCTCACCCCAGAGCATGCCGGAGCCAATCACCATGTGGTAATCGGTGTCCTTGAAGTCCTCGGCCATGGCGGCGCAGCGCTCGTCCTGAGCGTCCTTGGCCTTGATAAGGTACGGAGCGATGTTGCCGAACTCCTCCATGAAGGTGTCGTACTTGGGGAAGGCGCCGGCGTTCTTGAGGAAGCGGGCGACCAGCGTGATCTGGTAGGTGTAGATGGCCTCGCACAGGACGTCGTCCTCGGCGAAGCTGAAGAACTTGTAATCGGCGTACTCGGTGGCCGGGGTGTTGTCGTTGGAGACATACATCAGCGTGCGGGCGCCCTGCTCCTGGCAGAACTTGGCGGCCTCGATGATCTCGGGGGTGGTGCCGGTACGGGTGGAGAAGACGCAGACCGAGTCCTTGTTGAAGGTCTTGGGCGGGCATGCGAGGAACTCAGCGGCGATCTCGCAGTGGACGTCGACGTCGGCCGTGGTGGTCTCGACCCAATACTTCATCGGGAGCGTGTGGGCCCAGGTGCCGCCGCAGCCGATGAAGAAGATGTTGGAATAACCCTGCTCGCAGACCTTGTCCACGGCAGCCTCAATCTGAGGACGGAGAGCGAGGGCATCGCTCACAACCTTCTCGTAACGAGGCTCATCGAAATAAAAAGCCCGCCGATCAAATGATCGACGGGCATAGACATAGAGTATCGGTTCAATAAATACCGAACACCAGCATGTTTTCGGCTAAAAAACGTCCTTGGCAAACACCTTAGCGTCATTGGGAACCTGACGGATTTCGACGGCCACGCCATCGCCCAGGAGCTCTTGGATATGCTCGGCATCTTTCTCGGTCGCAAAGATTGCAGGGGTCGGATGAAGCGTGGTCTCAGGGGTCTTTCGGGTTCCACCCAGATTGATCTCTTTGATGTCTTTGCAACCCTTAGCGAGACGATAGACATCTTCAATCGTCTCAGTGATGATAAACAGCGAATACTTGTCGGTAACGCCGCTGTTGAGTGCCTCGATAGCAGCGTCAACATCCTTGATGACGAGTTTAACGCCGCTGGGGCGGGCGAGCCTCAAGGCCGCTTTCCTCATGTCGTCTTTTGCCACAGCATCGCTGGCAAGCAGGATGCAATCTACATCCAAAGCGTGAGTCCAGGACATGGCAACTTGGCCGTGAATCAGTCGGTAATCAACTCTCGTAAGCTTAATCATCGTTATCATCTCCGCACGTGATAAAGGAATGACAGGTGTGGCCCTTAGCTAGGGCTCGAACCAGAACTAACTAGAACTCTTCTTCCTCGGCGCCGGCAAGCATGTCCGCCGCCTCGCAAAGCTGAATAAACGGACGCGACCCCTCGACCGCGGCTTTGGCCTTGTCCGCATCCAGGGAGTCCAGCTGTGTAACCATTTCCACCAGCAGCGGCAAGTTCATTCCGGTGATCAACGTAAACGATCCGGTGGCCTGCCTCTGGATGAATTCGTTGTTTACAGAGCCGCCAAAGATGTCAGTCACGACAAACCAAGAGTCGGCAGGGTCCCTCGTCTCCATCCATGCATCAATCAACGCCGCGACGTCCCTTGAATCGTCATCGATATAGGCGCACAGGCACTCGATTCGGTCGTTAGTGCCCATCAGAATCTCCAGAGAGCTTTTCATGCCTTGGGCGAGATAGCCATGACTCGCTAGCAATATCTTATTCATAGTTCTCCAATACCAATAGGACGTACTATATTGTCATAACAAAGTATATTAGCAATCTGCCCTACGCGGTGTGTCTATTTTCCAAATCCGCGAACGGTAGCAATTGGTCGGTAAATCGACCAATCTATCTCTAATTTACAAGTAGAACTTCAGTCGCTCGGTGCAGTACACCTGACGGGAGATGAAAAGCGGCTCGCCGCTTGGAGCATAACGTCTATCGACAAACAGAAGCAGCGGAGAGTCAAGCTCCACGTTAAGGTATGCCGCCTCGAGCTCGCTCGCATAGCAGACCTCGAGCGTACGCGTGTTGGGGCCCATCTTGATCCCCTGGCGATCGAGTACCGCCATCAGCGAATCCTCGAGGGACTCATGCTCCAAAAAAGAAAGCGCAGCGGAATAGCTATTGGTTTCCAGCATCGTGGGCTTGTCATCCACAAGACGCAGACGACGACTACGCAATACCTTTTGGGTATCGTCTACGCCCAGAAACTTCGCGTCTCGCAGGCTTGGGAAGTCCCAGCCCATTGCGAGAACCCTGGTAGACGCCTGCTTGCCCGCAAGCTGGCACGAATGGGTAAAGCTCTCACGGTCGTCCGCGGCATACATCTGTGTGTCCGACGAAACGAACGTGCCCTTGCCTCGGGCCCTCTCAACAAGCCCAGCATCTTCCATTTCTTTAATTGCGGAGCGAACCGTTATTCGACTCACGCCAAATTGCTCGATGAGCTCCGCCTCGGTCGGAAGCTTATCTCCCGGGCGGTACGTGCCGTTGGCGATCGAATCAGAGAGCGCACGCACAATCTGTTTGTACAGGGGGATAACGCTACTTGCTTCAACCATATCAACCATACCTTTGCAAGGAATCAGCAGCTTATAGATAGATGACTTATATTGTATTAGAACTTTTTAGGAGTCCATATATTTCCTAAATTATTCGGTAAACGGGGTGTTATTTCACTTTAGCGGGGTGCAGCGGCTATTAGCGGCATTCGTTATCAACCTAGCTAGGCTAGTCCACCCACATCGTCTCCAGTTCGCCGCAGAACCGCGGCCCCATATGGGTATACTCTCGAGGATTCGACTCGATTCGCCCCCGCTGGGGCGTCAAAGGAGACTGCATATGCCCACCACCTCAACCGATCCGCGCGCCGCTGCTGCCGCGCTGCTGGCACCCGGTACCACCTGCCACGGTTTTGCCGTCGAGCGCTGCGAGGCCGTGCCCGAGCTCGACTCGGACGCCTACGTGCTGCGCCACACTGCCTCGGGCGCTCGCCTGCTGTACCTGGCGTGCGACGACGAAAACAAGGCCTTTGCCATTGGCTTTAAGACGCCGCCGGCCGATTCCACCGGCGTGTTCCATATTCTTGAGCACTCGGTGCTGTGCGGATCGGCTAAGTTTCCCGTCAAGGAGCCGTTTGTCGACCTGATCAAGAGCTCCATGCAGACGTTCCTCAACGCCATGACCTACCCCGACAAGACTATCTACCCCGTTGCCACCACCAACGAGCAGGACCTGTACAACCTGATGGACGTGTACCTGGACGCGGTGTTCAACCCGGCTATCTATACCAAGCCCACCATTTTTGAACAGGAGGGCTGGCACTACGAGCTGGACCTGCCGGAGGGCGCCGAGAGCGAGGGCGACGGCAGCGCCGCCAGCCTGCGCGAGGGCACGCTGCGTTATAACGGCGTGGTGTTCAACGAGATGAAGGGCGCGCTGTCCGACCCCATGAGTGTGCTGGACGACGCCGTCAACGCCGCGCTCTACCCCGACACCGCCTATGCGCACGAGAGCGGTGGCGACCCGCGTGCGATCCCTGCGCTCACCTACGAGCAGTTCCTGGACACGCACGCGCGCCACTACAATCCTTCCAACTCCTACATCACGCTCTACGGCGACCTGGACGTGGACCGCGCGCTGGCCTTTTTGGACGAGCGCTATCTGTCGCAGCCGAGCGCTGCAAGCCGCCGCATGGACGCAGCCGTCGCCGCCGGCGAGGACCCGTCCACGCTGGCGCCCAATCCGCTGGACGTGCAGGCGCCTGTGACCTGCGAGTATAAGCGTGTCGAGATGGCCACCACACCCGAGAACGCCCTGGTTGGCCTGGGCCTGGTGCTGCGCAGCGCGCTCGACCGCAAGCGCACGATCGCCGCGGACATCCTGTTCGAGGCGCTGTTGGGTTCCAACGAGGCTCCAGTTAAGAAGGCCATTCTGGCCGCCGGCCTGGGCGGCAACGTGGTGAGCTACACCGCGGCCGAGTGCCTGCAGCCCTACGAGCTCATCATGCTGCAGAACGCGCAGCCCGGCGTGGCGCGCGAGCTGCGCCGCGTGTTCCAGGACGCCTGCCGCGGCCTGTGCGAGCACGGCGTTCCGCGCGAGCGCTTGGAAGCCATCATCAGCAGCAACGAGTACGACCTGCGCCAGCGCGACTATGGCATCGCCGACGGCGTGGCCATTGCGTGCGACGCGCTGAGCACGTGGCTCTACGATGACGACGCCGCGACGTTGGCGCTCAAGTACGGCCCGGTGTACGAGGAGCTACGCGGCGAGCTGGACGGCACCTACTTTGAGGACCTGCTGCGCGAGCTGGTGCTGGAGAACGACCACATGGCGCTCGTCGAGCTGGTGCCGGTGGACGCCGCCGAGGGTTCGGAGGGTGCCGAAGCCGCAGAGCTGGCAGCCAAGCGCGACGCCATGACCGATGCCGAGCTGGCCAACGTGGTCGAGCGCACGGCCGCGCTGCGTGCCGCGCAGGAGGCCGAGGACACGCCCGAGGACAAGGCCACGCTGCCGCGCCTGCGCGTGTCCGACATTGGCGAGGCGCGCCCCGAGCCGCCGCTGGTCGTGGACACGACCGCGCCCATCCCCTGTCTGCACCACGACATCCCCACCAACCGCCTGGCCTACGCCATGCAGTATTTCGACCTGAGCTGCGTCGCGTTTGAGGACCTGCCCTACGTGACACTGCTCTGCCGCCTGCTTAAGCAGCTGCCCACGCGCGAGCACTCGGCCGAGGAACTCGACAACTTGCTCGCTGGCAAGCTCGGCTTTTTGAGCTTTACGACCGAAGTCATGACCCAGCCCGACGTGGACGGCGTGCGCCCCTACCTGCTGGTGAGCGCCGGCGCCCTGTCCGAGAAGATTGATGCACTGGCGAGTCTGCCGCGCGAGGTATGGTCGAGCACGCTTTTGGCAGATGCCGACGCCGACCGCGTGCGCGACGTGCTCACGCAGATTCGCATTGGGCTTGAGCAGGGCTTTATCAACAACGGTCACTCGGCGGCGCTCGGTCGCGCGATGAGCTACAGCTCGCCTTCGGCCGTGGTGCGCGAGCAGCTTTCGGGCGTGGACTTCTACCTGTTCCTGCGCGATCTGCTCGACCACTTTGACGAGCGCCTGGACGACCTGCGCGGCAAGCTTACCGAACTGGCAGGCCGCATCTTTGTGGCCGATGGCTGCCTGGCGAGCTTTACCGGCAGCGACGAGGACTTTGACGCGTACTGGGATGCCGCGGGCGACCTGGGGCTGGGTGCGGGCGATGGTGCCGGCCGCGACGCGCTCGTGGTGCCGGCGCCGTGCGACCGCCACGAGGCTTTCGTGATCCCCAGCGACATCTGCTTTGCGGCAAGCGCGTGCGACCCGCGTCGCCTGGGCATTGACGTGACAGGCACTTGGGCCGTGGCTGCCAACGCGCTCTCCTACGACTACCTGTGGAACGAGATCCGCGTGAAGGGCGGGGCGTACGGCTGCGGATTCCGCGCGGCAGGTGAGCGTCAGGCGGCGTTCTACACCTACCGCGACCCGGCGATCGATCCTTCGATTGAGCGCGTGGAGCGCGCGGGTGCATGGCTTGGCAGCTTTGAGCCCGACGAAGCCGCCTTTGAGGGCTTTATCGTGAGCTGCGTGAGCGGCATGGACGCGCCGGTGAAGCCGTACGCGCTCACCAAGCGCCGCAACACGACCTACCTGGCCGGGCTCGATCCGCATGCGCGCGAGGAGCGTCGCGCCCAGATGCTCGCCGCCACGCCCGGTGAGCTGCGCTCGCTCGGCACCGACGTGACGCGCATCGCAGCCGAGTCGCCCACCTGCGTCTTTGGCGGCCGAGACGTCATCGCCAAGAGCAACGCCAACTTCAACGTAGTCGACCTGCTGGGCTAGCCACAGCAAGCAAAACCACCACAAAGGGGACAGGCACCTTTGTGGTGGTTTCGACATTTGCCCAGATAAAACCTGCCAAAATAAACCCGTCCCTTTTTGGTAGGTTTGGGAGAGGGGGCTGGAATGGATAAGGCTGAGTTGCGGCGGGCGGTAATTGCTCGGCGCGATGCGATTGATTTGGATGTTCGGAAGGCAAAGTCTGCTGTCATTTGCACGCGGCTGGCTGAGCTGCTGGGCCGCTTGGATGCCTCGGCGCCGCGCACCGTTGCCGTCTATGCCGCGATGGGTTCCGAGGCAGACCCTGCCGCGTTTGCCGCTGCGGCCGCCGCGCGCGGCTGGCGCGCAGCCTATCCGTGCATGCTCTCGGCAGCCGAAGCCGCAGCTTGTGGCCAGCGTATGTGCATGCGGGCGGTTGCCGCCGACGATGCGTCCGCGGCTCCGTTTATCACTCATCCCACGCGAACCTTCGCTGCCGCGGACATCGGCAGCAACCGCTTCCCCATCGTGCCTGCCGAAGCACTCGACATGATTGTTGTGCCGCTCGTGGCCTTCGACCAAACCGGCGCGCGCCTGGGCTACGGCGGCGGCTGCTACGACCGTTACCTGTCCATGCTCTCGCCCGCATGTCAAATCGTCGGCATCGCCTTTGACGAACAGCGCATCGACCACGTCCCCACCGACGTCCACGACCTGCCGCTGCCCAACATCGTCAGCGCCTAAATGTCGTTGTATCGCACCCGCAAGATAAGCGTGGAAAAACTCCCACTTTGGAACTGTTCGGGGGCAAAAAACGGGAGATTATCCACGCTCATTATTCAAACGTCCGATAATCCACGCTCGTATGTCTGAAAATCCACGCTCAATCAACGCGCGTCCAGATTTCCGCGCTCGTGTGTCCGATTATCCACGCTCGTGCAGCTTAACGCCCCGCAACCGCCTCAACATGCACGCGGCACGCCGGCAACTTTGAGCTTGCGATCGAGCTTTGCCGGATCCCTCAGATCATCCCAGCACAAGCGCACGATCCTGCAGTTATCAAGCAGCGAAAGCCTCGACTCGCGCTGGCGCTCATCAAACTGCGCCTTTGCGAGCTTGCCCTCCTCCGCTGCCTTCTCGCTTTTAACGAATCCGTCAAATTCCCCGATGATCAGCCGATCTTCCACGCGCCACAAGTAGTCGACGCGATACGGCCGTCCCGGCTCAACCGGGTCGAACAGCTCAATTTGCAGCTCCGGCGTCTGCCAGCCGCGCTCGATCATCAGGGCGCGCGCCTTGGACTCGCCACCGCTTTCCGACAGGCCATCGGCATACCGTGCAACCCTGCGCGCCGTCACAACACCGCGACGATTTAAGCCAAGCTTGTTGACTGCCTCAACGAGATGCTCCTTCGACAACAGCTGCTCATGGAGCGCCGAGTCCGCAATGATCAGCCCCTCGACAAACGACGCATCGACCAGGCAATCCGTAATCGTCTGATCGATATCGGTCACGGCAATATCCATCTGGCTGGCCCGCGTTCGATGAGCATAGCGATGGCGAATAATCTTAGAGCCCGGCGTCGTTGATTGTGCCGGTGCCACGGCGATATGGATGTGCGTCAAATTGGCATGCGAAACCGAAAGGCCATAGATAACAGCCGCTGTATAGGAGCAAAACGTCCAGTCGGGATGCTTTTGCGCAAGGGCCCGCACCCGATGCAGATAACGCTGTCGAAACTTGAGTTCGGACCAATATTCCGGACGCGCATACAGCCCTGGCATGACCGCCTCTAGACTTCCCGCCGCCACCCGTCGCTCAATCTGCTTTGCCTCCGCCGCAGTTCGCGCGTACACGCAGCTCATCTGCTGTTCGCATGCCTTAATGTGACCTGCAAGTCTTTGATTCGCCGTCATGTTTGCCATGTCGCCTCCAAACTCTTGGAACGGCGCCAACGTACCAGGCGGTTTCATGCGAAGTCTGACCAAATGCCAACCAAAAGCTGACCAAATGCTTGACGGTTTTGAACGCTTTAGGTTAATGGCTTATATCTGCAGGTAGAACGGTTGTCAAGAGGTCCCTGTCTCCACATTTTGAACCTCAAAAGCCACCGACTTCATTGAAAGAAAAAATGCCGTGGATCAAAACTACCTAGTTTGCGATGCGGCCCGTATGTACTCGACGCATGATGCTGCCGCCGGTACAACAGCTGCAGAAAAATCGAGCGTGGAAAATCTCCCGCTTTGGGCCCCCTTACGAGCTAAAAACGGGAGATTATCCACGCTCATTCAACATGCATCCGATTATCCACGCTCGTGTGTCCGATTATCCACGCTCGTCGCGTAGCGGCCACGATAACCGCCGCAGCCACAGCCACGACAGCGGCCTAGTGCTCCTCGCCGGCGCGTGCTAGGTCGTAGGGCGTGGTTTGATAGACGTAGTAGTTGAGCCAGTTGGTGTAGAACAGCTGAGCCTGGCTGCGCCAGACGTTTCGCGGCTCGGCGGTGGGGTCGTCGCCCGGAAAGTAATGCGCCGGCACCTGAGGGTTGAGCCCGCGCTTCACGTCGCGCTCGTACTCCAGGCGCAGCGTGTCGGTATCGTACTCGGGGTGGCCAAATACAAAAAAGCGACGGCTGTCGGTCGACTTGACAATGTACAGGCCAACCTCGTCGGACACGGCCACGACCTCAAGCTGCGGCTCGGCCTCCACGTCCTCGCGGCGCACATCGGTGTTGCGCGAATGCACGGCATAGAAACGGTCATCAAAGCCGCGGACCAGCGGGCTTTGCGGCTTCACCAGATAATGCTCAAATACGCCGCTCGCCTTTGCCGGCAGGTCGTACTTCTGGATACCGTAATGATGGTACAGACCGGCCTGCGCGCCCCAACAAATGTGCAGCGTAGAGTGCACGTGCGTGGTGGACCAATCCATGATCTGGCAGAGCTCGGGCCAGTAGTCGACCTCCTCGAACGGCATCTGCTCCACCGGCGCGCCCGTGATAATCAGGCCGTCGTAGTGGATGTCGCGGATGTCGTCGAACGTGCGATAGAACGTCTCCAGGTGGCCGGCGCTCACGTGCGTGGCCTCGTGCGTTTTGGTGCGCAGCAGGTCCACCTCCACCTGCAGCGGCGTGTTGGAGAGCTTGCGCATGATCTGCGTCTCGGTGGCGATCTTGGTGGGCATGAGGTTGAGGATGAGCACGCGCAGCGGACGGATGTCCTGGTGCAGCGCGCGGTACTCGGTCATGACAAAGATGTTCTCGCTCTCGAGCTGCGCGGCGGCAGGGAGGGCGTCGGGGATGCGAATGGGCATGGATGCTCCTTACGAGTCAGTTGCAGCTATGGTACAACGACCGGCCCCATCCGCGCGAGTGCATCGCCCCGAGACACCACCAGTGGTCCAAATCACTCCAAAAGTAGAGATTAAGGCATGTCCCAAAAATCTACGGCGCTTTAGTCTAGCAAAGTGGCAGCTGGACGCTACAATGGTTCGACGCGAAAAACTCGGCCGAAAGGATACGTATATGTACCAGACGCGTAAGATCGGTGTGGTCGGCCAGGGCCACGTAGGAGCACATGTCGCCAACAGCCTGCTTATGCAGGGCATTGCCGACGAGCTGTACCTGTGCGATATCAACGAGGCCAAGGTTACGTCCGAGGTCCAGGACCTGCGTGACTCCCTTTCGTTTGTCCCGTACAACACCAAGATCGTCAATTGCTACGACCACTACGAGGAGCTGGCCTGCTGCGACGTCATCGTCAACGCCGCCGGCAAGGTCGCGCTGGCCGCCGGCAACCGCGACGGCGAGCTGTTCTTTACCACCGATGCCGCCCGCACCTTTGCCAAGCGCATCGTCGACGCCGGCTTTGACGGCATCTTCGTGAGCATCTCCAACCCCTGCGACGTCGTGTGCACCGAGCTGTGGCACCTGACCGGCTACGATCCCAAGAAGATCATCGGCTCGGGCTGCGGCCTGGACTCCGCCCGCCTGCGCACCGAGATCTCCAAGAAGGTCGGCGTGAGCCCCAAGTCCATCGACGCCTATATGATCGGCGAGCACGGCTTTAGCCAGCTTGCAGCCTTTAAGGCCGCGGCCATCGCCGGCAAGAGCCTTAATGAACTTCAGGCCGAGAACCCCGACAAGTACGCCTTCGACCACATGGAGGTCGAGGAGCTTGCACGCAAGGGCGGCTATGTGACCTACCAGGGCAAGCAGTGCACCGAGTACGCCGTCGCCAACTCCGCCGCGCGCGTCTGCGCCGCCGTGCTTCACAACGAGCACGCCGTGCTTTCCGCCTCCACGCTTATGACCGGCCAGTATGGCGAGGAGGGCATCTTCACCTCCCTGCCGTGCGTGATCGGCGCCGAGGGCGTCGAGGAGGTCTACACGCTGGACCTGTCCGAGTACGAGCTCGAGGGCTTCCACAAGAGCTGCCAGCACATTCGCGACAACATCGCCCAGCTCGACTGGTGGGACGCCGAGGCCTACGACGCAAAGTAGGCCGCTGGCTGCCGCAACCTTACGAATCTAAGCGCGATACTAAGCGGGCTGCGCCGGAAATCCCCGGCGCAGCCCGCTTTTCGACTCATGCAACACGCTCGCACATTTAGGTCTAATACTTTCCCCGAGAAGTGAACGAGCAAAATCGAGCCCCCGGAGCATCGACACTTTATGGGAGCCATTTCCTGCAGTTTCATTGAGATTTTCCTGCGGTTTTGGCGCCAAAAAGTGTCGATGCTTCGAGGGTCCAAAATAGGTCGTTCACTTCTCGGGAAAAGTATTTGACTTCGTTTTTCGACAAACAAAACCGGTCATCGCAACGCAAACAGGGCCTGCGCTTAGCGTAGGCCCCGACGTGAGAAGTTGTTATCCCGGTAACTTAATACCGCTCGATTAGTACTGCTCGATACCCATGTAGCGACGGACCTCGGGGCTGTGGTCGAACACCTTGCCGCGGGCGGCGCGCAACTCGCAGCTCATGTTGTAGAAGAAGATCGGCTCCAGGTACGAACGCACGCTGGCGGGCACCTCGCCCACGCCGTACTCGAGCGCATCGAGCACCATGACCGTATCGGTGTGCGTGTTGAGGAATGCAAGCGCGCGCTCCTCCATGGGGCGGCACTCGCCCGATCCGAGCTGCACGAAATAGAACACGCCGGGCTCGGTGGCCTCGAACGGGCCGTGGAAATACTCGCCGGAGTGGATGTAACAGCAGTGCTGCCACTGCATCTCCATGAGCGAGCAGATGGCCATGGCGTAGGTCTGGCTAAAGTTGGGGCCGGAACCCAGGATATAGAAGAACTTGTGCTGCTGGCAGAGCTCGGCAAAACGGGCGCCTAGCTCGGCGTTGACCTTCTCGCGGGCAGCGGGCAGCAGCGCATCCATCTGCTTAAGGCCGGCGTACATGTCGGCAAGCGCCTCGTAACCCTCTTGCTGGTCGAGCAGCTCGGCAGCCATCAGGGCGCCGATGCCCTGCGGCACCTCGGCCTGCGGCACGCCTTCGCCCCACGGATAGACCCAGGTGGTCCACTTGCCGTTATCGATCTTGGAGCCCTCGCAGTCGGTGAGGGCGACAACCTCGGCGCCGGCGGCCAGCGCCATCTCGCAGCCGTCGACGACCTCCTGCGTGTTGCCGCTGTGGCTGCAGGCGATGACGAGTGACTTCTCGCCAAGACTCTTGGGAGCCATCAGGCAAAACTCGCGTGCCGTGTAGACCGTCGAGGTAAACGTGGTGGCCTCGCGCTTGAGTAGCTCGTTGGCCGGCATCAGGTCGATCATCGAACCGCCGCAGGCGATCCAAAAGACGTTCTCAATCTTGCCCTTGCGCTCGATAATTTCCTGAACCAGATCGTGTGCGTTCACGGTGATGTTCCTCCTTGTGTGGCGGCTTTGGACGACGGCAGCTCGTACCTGCTGTCGTTCTATGTTGTCCTATTTATAGCACGCACGACGATGCACGTGAAGTCATTTCACCAAACTTGTTCTATGTTGTTCTATCTGTGGACGTTAGATGTCGAACACGTAGCGCGAGCCCACGATCTTTTGGCGTCCGAGCAGCAAGGGCCGCTCGTCCGCATCGGTAAAGTACGCCTCCATATAGAAGAGCGGCTCGCCGACCGGCACCTCCAGCAGCGAGGCCGCCTGAGCATCGGCAAGCGCAATCTCCACCGTACAGGGGTCGGACTTGAGCGGCGCGCGGCCCGAATGCTCGGCAACGAGCGCAAAGATGGAATTGTCCGTGAGGTCCTTGTCGGCAAGCGTCTGCAGATAGGGATGGTCGGCCAGCACAAAGGCGTTGTTCTCGAGCATGACGGGCACGCCGTCTGCCGTGCGCACGCGCTCGACAACGATGAGCTCGCAGCCGGGTTCCACACCAAAAAACGCCGCGTCCTCGCGCGTCGCCGCAACCACCGTGCGCGACACCAGGCGTGCTCCGGCCACCATGTCGTTGGCGGCGCAACCCTCGGAAAAGCTCTGAACGTCACCCTTCTGGACAATCTTGCGTTTGAGCTTGGGCGCACACACAAACGTGCCCCTCCCCTGCTGGCGGTTGAGATACCCCGCGCGCGACAGCTCCTCGACGGCGCGGCGCACGGTGATGCGTCCCACGCCGTAGTACTTCGCGAGCTCCATCTCGGAAGGAATGCGCGAGCCGGATGCGTACACGCCGCGCGCGATCTCGCCCTTTAGGTCGTCCATAACCTGCTGGTACAGCGGCACGGCGGACACCTCAGTGCGCTCGGTTTTATCGTCGGATGCCATCATTACGCTCCATCCCGTGCATGCTCGGACTCAAACTCTTCAATCGCCGCCATAAACTGCTCGCCAAAGGCATCGGCCTTTTTCTCGCCAATACCGTTGACCTGGATAAGCTCGTCGCGTGTCTGAGGTCGTAGGCGGCACAGGCCGCGCAGGGCCTTGTCAGAGAAGACCATGTACGGCGCCATCTCCAGCTCGGTCGAAATCTCCTTGCGCAGGGCACGCAGGCGCTCGAACAGCTCGGCATCGTCACCCACGCGCGGGCGCTGATCTAGCTCGGCCTCCTCACGCAGCAGATCCACCGCGCGGCGGGCACGGGCCGAGGCCTTGTGCTTGGACGCACGACGCTTAACGGTAAAGGCAAACGCCTCATCCTCGACCTCGGCGGCACGCGGGCCCAGCCCCACGACCGGGTACTGCCCCTGCGAGGCGGCCAAGTAACCGCGGCCGCACAGCTGGCCGATGATGTCCTTGATGCGCCCGACCGATTCGCTCGACAGCTCACCATAGCCGCGGTCCTCGTCCAGATGCATCTGGCGAATGCGCTCGGTGTTGCCGCCGTGGAGCACGTCGGCGATGAGCGACTTGCCAAAGCGCATGGGTCGCGTGGCCACATAGCGCACAGCGGCGCGGGCCATATCGGTGACGTCCTCGACCTCGAACTGCGTGAGGCAGTTGCTGCAGTTGCCGCAGCCCTCGGCCTCGTCCGTGGCGGTGGCGCCCGCACCAGCCGCGGCAGCATGCTCGGCCGCGGCCTCGTCGCCAAAGTAGCGCAACATATATTCGCGCAGGCAGCCGGTGGTATTGCAGTAGCCCTCCATCTGGCTGAGCAGACGGTAGCGGTTCTGGAGCGCCCACGCGCGCTGCTCGTCGTCGAGTGCCTCATCGGCGGCATCGCCGCGGTCGATTAAAAAGCGGCGCATGCGAAAATCGTTACCGTTCCACAGCAAGTGGCAGCTTGCCGGGTCGCCATCACGGCCGGCGCGGCCCGCCTCTTGGTAGTATGCCTCGATGCTCTCGGGCACGTTGTTGTGGATCACGTAGCGCACGTTGGGCTTGTCGATGCCCATGCCAAAGGCGTTGGTGGCAACCATCACCTGAATGTCGTCGTCGATAAAGGCACGCTGGCTCTGGCGGCGGGCGTCGTTGCCCATGCCGGCATGGTAGCGACCCACGCGAATGCCGCTGGGGCCCAGCGCCTCGGCAAGCTCGCCTGCCAGCGCATCGACCGTCTTGCGGGTCGAGCAATACACGATGCCGCTCTCGCCCGAATGCGCAATCACATAGTCGCGCACCCAGGCGGTCTTGGCCTTGTCGCCCATCTCCTCGCAACCAAAGTAGAGGTTCTTGCGATCGAAGCCCGTCACCACCGTCGCGGGGTTTTGCAGGCCGAGCATCTGCTGAATGTCCGCACGCACACGCTCGGTCGCCGTAGCGGTAAAGGCCGCCACGATGGGGCGCTGCGGAAGTGAATCGATGAACTCGCGAATCTGCAGGTAGGCGGGGCGGAAATCCTGGCCCCACTGGCTTACGCAGTGGGCCTCGTCAATGGCCACGAGCGGCACGCCAATGCCGCCTTCAGCCGCGGCCTCCTGCGCAAAGGCTAAAAAGCGCGGCTCGAGCAGGCGCTCGGGCGCCACGTACATAAGCTGGTAGCGGCCCTCGCGCGCCCGCTTGAGCACGGTGTTTTGCTGGGCCGGAGTAAGGCTGGAGTTGAGATAGCTGGGTCGCGCACCCGCCGCGAGCAACGCACGAGTCTGGTCCTCCATAAGCGACAGCAGCGGACTCACCACAAAGGTGATGCCGGGCAGCATGAGCGCAGGCACCTGGTAGCAAATGGACTTGCCGGCGCCCGTGGGCATAACGCCCAGCGCGTCGCGGCCGGCAAGGATCGCATCGACCATGCGGTCCTGCCCCGGGCGAAACGAGGTGTAGCCAAAATAGGCGCCGAGCGTGTCGAGCGCCATCTGCTGCATGCTATCGGTCATGGTTTCCTAACGTTCAAGTCATCTGCCGCCGATTATACGCCGCCACGCGGACCGGTGCCGCGCAGCTGTCAGCCACGGGCGGCGCAATCCGAAAGGAACGAGCGTGGATTTTTGGACACTTTCCGGATGAGCGTGGATAATCTCCCACTTTGAGGCCGTAACCGAGCCAAAAACGGGAGATTATCCACGCTCATTCTATGGGTAGTCGATGTTTTGGCAATGTCAGCGAAAGCCCGCCAGAGCGAGCAAGGTGCCTTGAAACGAGGCGGCATTGACCTTCTGGTCATGCCGCCGAAGTTGAAAGGCAGATTGCCGCTCTGGCGGGCTTGTAGCGTCGAGCCGTTGCGCGGTTTGGAAAACCGCGCAACTAGAGCTACATGACCATAACGTAGCGCGATCCCACGTAGTACTGCTTACCCATCAGGACCGGCTCGCCATTGGGACCGGTAAAGCCGGCACGCAGGTTGAGCAGTGGATCGTGCGGGGCAATGCCCAACTCGGCCGCCTGCTCGGCATTGGCGCGAACGGCCTCGACCGTGCGGTAGCCGACCGAGACAATCGGCGTTCCGCCAACACGCTCGACCTCGGCAAAAATCGACTTGTCCTCAAGATCGGCCGTCAACAGCTCACGGTAGGCGTCAAACGGCACAAAGATGTTCTCCTCAAAGATGGGCTCGCCGTCGGCCGTACGCACGCGCTTGATATGCAGTAGCAGCGCATCCTTCTGCAGACCAAAGAACTCCATCTCGTTTTGGCGCGCCGGAACGATCTGGCGATCGACCACGTGCGCACCGGCCTTCATGCCGTTGCCGGCACACAGCGCGGTAAACGTCTGCAGCGTCGAGGCGTGGAACTGACGATTGATGTGCGGTGTGGAAACAAAGGTGCCGCGGCCCTGCTGCTTAACCAGGTAGCCATCGGAGCACAACTCCTCGACGGCGCGACGCACCGTAATTCGGCTCACGTCGTACTGCTCGGCAAGCTCGAGCTCGGACGGAATACGCTCCTTGGGTGCATAAACACCTTTCTCGATCGCATCTTTGATTTCGTCATAAATCTGCTGGTAAAGCGGTGCATTTTTGGGTGCAGGCATATCTAATCACTCTTATCGAAATATCGAAATAACTAATATGTATATAACGTCTAGTTTCATATTACCTCATATTGATAAAACGATACACCCCACCTACCAAAAAGCGACAGCTTCATTTTGGTAGGTTTTATCTGGGCAAACGAAAGTCCCTCGAAAGCAACGGGGCTTTCGAGGGGCTCATGCGGAAGGGTTGCGCCGGGCCGGCAAAATGCCAATACCCTACTTGCCGTCGTCCTGCTGCAGGCTGTCCTGCTCGCTGAGGCGCGCCTGCCTGCTGGCCATGCGCGCGGGCTTGTCGGGATCGGGTACGGCCGTGGGCATGGGCTCGTCGACATGACCGCCCCACCAGCCGCCCACAAAGTTGAGCGTGTGAAACACATTGATCACGGCGCCGGGATCAATATCGCACACCAGCTTGATAATGTCCTGACTCTCGTAGGTCGAGACAACGGCGTGCAGCAGGTACATCTTTTCGCGGCTGTATCCGCCGATGACCTCGGCGCAGCTAATGCCGTGCTGAAAATGGTCAACATAGGCGGTCATGACCTCGTCCGCCTTGCGCGTCGTGATCTGCAGCGTCACGCGGTCGTAGCGACGATAGAAACTGTCGATGGTCTTGGTCGAAATAAACTGGAACACGATGGAGTACGCCGCGTTGTCCCAGCCAAACATAAAGCCAAAGATCGCCAGGATAAAGCAGTTGAAACCAAAGATGGCACCCCAGATAGTCTTGCCCGTGTGGTTGGAGACCCACAGCGCGATAAAGTCGGTGCCGCCGGTGGATGCGCCGGACTTTAGCGCGATGGCAGCGCCCAGACCCGAGACCACGCCGCCAAAAATGATGAGCATGATCTTGTCGCCCAAAAACGGAGCAAAGTGAAAGATGTTGAGGAACAGCGATGAGAGCACGACCTGCATCATCGAGAAGATGACGAAGCGCTTGCTGATGCCGCTCCAGCATAAGAGTGCCACGGGGATGTTGAGCGCGAGCATACCGAGCGAGATGTCGATGTGGACGCCGCCGAGCGAGGTAACGCGATCGAGTAGGACCGCGACGCCGGTGAGACCGCTCGGAAGCAGGTCGGCGGGTTGAATGAACGCCTGGATCAGAAATGTCTGGAGAACGGCGGAAATGGTGACCGCCACGGCGGTAATGGCGCGGCGGACGATGGTAAGGCGGCCGAGCACGAGCACGCGGTCCGTGAGCTGATCGATGGCATTCGCCACGTAGGCTCCCTTCGAAGGCAGATGTAGTTGTGGGGCATGTCGGCGATTGTAGCATGGAGCGACAGAGGGCGCCTCAATTCACCCTCTCTCGACAACCATCAGAAGGACCGTGAGGCCGCTCAAAAGAAAAACGCCGTGAAGAGAGCGGTCCCTTCACGGCGAATTCGGCGTTTGCCCAGATAAAACCTGCCAAAATAAACCTGTCCCTAAATGGCAGGTAGGATGTCGGTCAGGTTGTCGATGATGGTGTCGGCGGCGGACTGGTCCAGGTTGACGCCCTCGTGCGGACGCAGCGCCAGGACTCGGGCGCCGGAGCGCTTGCCGGCCTCGATGCCCAAAGGCGAATCCTCGATAACCAGGCACTCGGCAGGCTCCACCCCCAGCGCCTCCATGGCACGCAGGTAGATCTCGGGGTCGGGCTTAAACGCACTGCACTCGTGACCGCTGATGGTGTAGTCCAGCACGTCGGCGATACCGGCAATCTCTACCAGCTCGTCAATGAGCTCGCGATAGGACGAGCTCGCGATGGCACACTTCACGCCGCGCTCGTGCAGCTCACGCATCACCGGCTCCGTCTGCTCGTTGAGCAGATCGGCATACGGAACGGGGTGGTCCGGGCTGTAGACCTGCTTGTACTCCACGCGCAGGCGCTCGCGCAGCTCAATATCGTCGGGCACCAGCGCCTTCCAAATGGCGGGCTCGTTAGACCCCGAAAGATCGGGGATCTCGTCAAAGTGGAACCCCTTCTCCTCCATAAACGCCACGCGGCGACGGTTGTAGAACCACTCGGTATCGACCAGCACGCCGTCCATATCAAACAGCACTGCCTTGATCATACGCATCTCCTCCCACCTGCCAAAAAGGGACAGGTTTATTTTGGTAGGTTTTATCTGGGGTTTTATGACGCGGCAGACACGCCCTCCCCAGAGCAAAAAAGGGGACAGGGCGCAAACCCCATCCCCTCTCAATCAACCCGTAAGGTCTACTTACTTGTGATTAGTAGGAAAGCTTCCACATGTAGCGACGCATGGTCAGCGGGTGCTGACGGGCCTCGGCGATCTGGTTGCCGTACTCGCGCATAACGGCGAGGTGCAGCAGCGGGTTGAAGTAGGTGACGACGCTCGCGGGCACGGCGTCAGCCAGGCCGTAGTCCTTGGAGTCGATCAGAGCGACCTTGGCGCCCATGCGCTTAAGGAAGGTGAGGGCGCGGGCGTCCATCGGACGGGTAGCGCCATCGGACATGAAGAAGACGTAGGGCTTACCCTCGGTGGAAACCTCGAACGGGCCGTGGAAGTACTCACCGGTGTTGTAGGCGGCGGCGTCGATCCACTGCATCTCGGTGAACAGGAAGGCGGCGTGAGAATAAGCCATCTTCTCGGAGGCACCGGAAGCCATGAAGTAGATCATCTTGTCGTCCTTGAAGTCCTCGGCGAACTTCTTGGCGAGCTTCTTGCAGGACTGAGCAGCGTTCTCGCAGAGCTCAAAGACGTTGGTGAGGCCGGTGATCATGTCCTCGTAGTGGTCATAACCCTCGGTCTGCTGAAGGATCTCGACAGCAAGAGCGATGGCATAGCCGGGCTTCTCGCACTTGGCAGCGTAGTTGGCGTGGAAGCCGTGAACGATGACGTGGTCGGCGTCGACGGTCAGAGCGGAGCCAGCCTTGTTGGTGAGGGAGACGACCGGGCAGTTGTGCTTCTTGGCGGTCTTGTTGGCCTCGACGGTCTCGGGCGTGGAGCCACCGAGGGAGCAGGTGATCACGAAGGTGTGCTCGTTGACCCAGGAGGGCGTGTCGTAGTTGAACTCGTTAGCGGTGAAGATCTGAACGTTCAGCTTGTCCGTGTTGTTGGCCAGGAAGTACTTGGCGGGGTAAAGGTCGGACATGGAAGCGCCGCAGCCGACGAAGGCGACACTGTGGATCTCGTGGTTGGACAGGACGTCAGCGACGATCTGCTTAGGGAGGTTAAGGTCGATCTCGTACATCTGACACATTCCTTTCAATTTTTGCGGCGCCACATTGCCGGGCGCTCGCAGGGTTACCGTGATTTGGACCGAGTCGCCGGTCCGTTGAGGATGTGTCAAAGGGACTGCCCTTTGACACATTTAGGGATGGAAGCCTGCCTGGGGTATGGGATGCCAGGCAGGCCCCCGGGGGAAAGCGGTTAGGCGCTTAGTCGCGACTAGGCCAGGATGCCGACCGCGGAGAGGGCGATGCCGCCCACAATGGCGATCACGAGAAGCCAACCGGTGTTGACGTTCTTCTTGATAAGCCAGTACATAAGGCCGGTGAGGCCAAGGGAGATCATCTGGGGCATCATGCCGTCCAGGATGTCCTGGATAACGACGGTGCCGTCAGCGAACTGCAGCGGGGTGGTGGCGCCGATCAGCGTGGCGATCATGCCGCCCACGGACATAAGACCCACGATGCCGCAGACATACATGAGCTTCTCCATGAGGTCGCCGCCCTGAAGCTTGCTCAGGTACTCGTGGCCGCCCTGATAGCCCATCTTGGCTGCGAACCAAGTAATCAGCACGGAGGGGACGATGGAGATGAGAAGGGCCAGGATCGGGCCCATGATGGAGCCCTGCTGAGCCAGCTGAACGCCCAAGCCAAAGGCGATAACGCGGATGGTGCCCTGGAAGAAGGAGTCACCGATGCCGGAAAGCGGGCCCATAAGGGAGGTCTTGACCGCGTTAATCGAATCGGGGTTGAAGTTCTCGGGATCCTTGGCGTACTCTTCCTCCATGGAGGCGGCGAGGCCCAGGATGAAAGCGCTCGTCTGCGGGGTGCAGTTGTAGAACGCCATGTGACGGTGGTAAGCCTCTTTCTTAGCAGCAAGCTGCTTGGGGTCGGACTCGTCCGGATAGAGGCGATCGAGCGTGGGAACCATACCGTAGAGGAAGCCCATGTTCATCTGACGCTCGTAGTTCCAAGAGGCCTGGATGGCCCAGGAGCGCCAGAAGAACTGGCTGACCTTCTTGTTCAGGGACACGTCCTTGGTTGCGGTTGCCATAGTGTGTTCCTCCTTAGTCTTCGTCGTCTTCGAGCGGATCGTAGTCGGAATCGACACCGGCGGCTGCATGGGAACCGTTGAACTTGAAGCCCATGAAGACGACAGCCAGGCACACACCGATCAGAGCGACCGCGATGACGGACAGGTTGAGGTAAGCGGCGAGCAGGAAACCGATGAACAGGAACGGAGTCATACCCTTCTTGATCATCATGGTGAGCAGCAGGGCCAAGCCGTAGGCGGTCATGATCTTGGTCGAAACGTTAAGACCAGTGGACAGCCACTCGGGAACCATGTTGACGATGGCCTGAACCAGGTCGGTGCCAACAAAGACGGCGAGGAAGATCGGCAGGAAGTACATGATGGCGTACAAACCGGAGCCGGCGCAGATGTGCATACGGTAGGCGGTCTTGAACTTTCCGTTATCAATCGCGTTATCTGCCACATGGGTGAGGACGGCGATGATGGAACGGAACACGATGCCGAGGAGCTGACCCAGGACGGCGACCGGGATGGCGATCGTCATGGCGGTCTCGGCGGAAGCATCGGTCAGGCACGCAAAGGCAGCGGCCACGATGCCGCCCAGGACCATATCGGGCGGAACGGCGGCGCCGACCTGCACCAGGCCCATGGACACGAGCTCGACGGCGGCACCGACGGCAAGACCGGTGGGCACATCGCCCAGCAGCAGACCGACGAGCGTAGCGCCAACGAGGGGCTGCTCGAAGTTAAGACGACCGAGCAGGCGGGAGTCCCACATGCAGAACACGCCGACGAGGCCGACGAGCACCGCACTGATGAACGTATTCATACCCTTCTCCTTTCAGTCAGGCAAAAGCCTGGTTGATTACAGCTTGGCGTCGATGTCGACGCTCTGATACGTAGGGGTCTGCTGGACGTAGAGCTTAATGCCCATGTCGAGCAGCTGGTTGACGTCGGCCTTCTGGGTGGCGTCGAAGAAGACGGAGCTGTCCTTGCCGCCAATCTGATCGGCACCGTCGTGGTTGGCGGTGGCGCCCAGGTTGATGGCGTCGAGCTTGTAACCCTGGCAGAACTGCAGCATCTCGGCAGTGTTGCCAAAGACAAACATGACGCGCTCGCCGAGGGTGTTGAGCTTGTCCATCTTGGCGAGGGCACGCTCGACGGTGAAGACGTTCAGGCGCACGCCCTGGGGCTTGGCCAGCTTAAGAGCGCCCTTCTTGATCTCATCGTTGGCGGCAGCGTTGTCGACGACGATGATGCGCTCGGCCTGAACCTTGGTGGTCCAGGTAAAGACGACCTGGCCGTGCAGCAGACGGTAGTCAAGACGTGCGAGGACGATCTTGGCGGGACCGGAGCTGTGACGGGACGCCTTGGCCTTCTTGGCGGGAGCCGCGACGGCCTCGACCGGTGCGTTGGGGTTGGTCAGACCGGTGCGGGCCTCGTTGATGAGGGCCGCGAGCTCGGCACCCTTGATGGGGGCGGGGCTCATAGCGAGCGTCAGCGCCAGCGGAATATTGAAACCGCTGACAACCGTGAACTTCGTGCCGTTCTTGGAAAGCTCGACCATGCTGTTGTTGACCGAGCTGCCGAGCATATCGGTCAGCACATAGACGGTGTCGTCCGCGTTGAACGTGGCGATCATGGCGTCCACCTTGTTGGTGATGGGCTCCTTGTCGTCACGAGCAAGCGACACGACGTGGACGTTCGACACGTCGCCGAGAACCATCTCGAGCGTGTCTTTGGCGCCTGCGGCCAGGCCGCCATGAGATGCGAGAATGATCTGATTCATCTTGCCTCCTCCTTTTCGTTATGGTCATTATAACGTCTTATACGTTGCTTATATTGCTAATTAGTATAAAGACCGTTCGCGGGTGAAAATCGACCGTTGACGGGTTTAACGTACTTGAAACGTTGGGGCTGGATAGGCCGGCGCTGGCTGGATAACCCCAGGCCAGACGCCGTGCACAATCCTCTATCGCACGAAGTACCAGGGGCTTTCCTGCACGGTGGGCTCCAGCGCGATGCCAGTGCGTTCCTTAAACAGATCCATGTCCTGCGATTTCTCGGTCCACCACGCGTTGGGCTTAAAGGTCATGCTCTCGACAATACGTTTGACAATGACGCTGTTGCGCAGCCTGGAGAAGTCGGTGTTCATGATCAGGATGGACGCGAGCACCAGCACGATGCCCAGGACCTTGATCGCGCCGGCGGGCTCGGCGTAGACACCAATGCCCAGCAGTACGGTGACGACCGTCTCGAATGACATTACGACGGGAACTTTCGACGTCTCGAGCCCCATGGACAGACCCTGCATATATAAGACATAGGCCACGGCTGTGGGGATGAGTCCAAAACCAAAGAACAACAGCAGCAGCTGTGGCGACATTGCCGCGGCGACATCTGGCCACGGAGCCGCGATAGCCGCCATAACCGCACCGCCAAAAACAAGGCCCCAAAACGTGACAGCCAGCGGGTGGACCGTCTTGGTTGCTATCCGGCTAAACACCGCGAGCGACGCGCCACAAAAGCCCGCGATCACGCCCGACGTGACGCCCCAAACCGAAAAATGGAAACCGGAAAGGTCGCCATTGGTCACTGCAAGTACACAGCCACCGATATTAAAAGCGATGGCAACGAGCTTGTTGGGAGTCACATCCTCGCGATAAAGCACGCGGCCGAGCATGACGCCAAACACCGGCGAGGTGTAGAGCAGCACCGAGGCCGTGGACATGCCCACCTCGCCCATACACTCGTAATAAAGCGTGTTAGCGGTGGCGAGGCCGATAATGCCAAGAAGCGCACAGGGAACAAGCTCTTTAGGACTTGCCTTGAACAGTGCCAGGGGACCCGATGCTTTTCCCTCACGATCGCCTCCCTGGCAACCCATGAACGCCAAGACCGGAGCCATTAAGACGGCACCTGACAACAGGCGAAAGGCCGCCATGCTCTGAGACGAAACACCCAGGGCCGAGATGCCTTTTACAAAGATTCCGATGCTGCCCCACATAAGCGCGGCGATCAGCACCAGCACATAGCCCAGATTGCTTTTCTTCAACGCAGCCTCCTCGGTATTGTTTCCAATATGTTTCACACTACGTTATAGTCGTTATATACATTTTTCAAGACACAAATCGGCGAGCGGGAAAATCCGATCGCCCACACACTCATTGGGTACTCATTGGGGACGTACTTAAATGAGTAGTCGTTGGGGACGTTCTTGGATGACTAGTCATTTAAGAACGTCCCCAACGACTAGGACTGTCCCCAACTGCCGGCAGAAAAGGAACGTTCCCAACGTCTAAGGCGCCGCTGGTTGAGCATAAGTCAGCGAGCGGGCCGCATTTGAGGCAAGGTGACGTGAAACGAAAGGGCGCTGACCTTCTGGTCGCGCCCTTGAAGTTGAACGTCAGATTGCCCAAATGCGGACCGCGCAGCGTCGAGCCGTTACGCGGTTTGGTAAAACCGCGTAACTAATACTCAAGCTTCCACATGTAGCGACGCGTCATGTAGTCCTTGTGGGTGACTGCAGAGAGTGCACGCATGTACACATTGTTGAGGATCGGGGCAAAGATCAGGTGGTTGAAGTACTCGCTCACGCTGTCCTTGATGTCGTTGAGGCCGAGCTCCTTGGCGTCGAGCTGATAGACGCGCTCGCCACCGTACTGGTTAACGAAGCGGATGCCGCGCTCGTCGTTGCAGCGGCTGCGGCCGACGCTGATGAGCTGGAACAGCGAGGTGCGCTTGTCCAGGATCTCGAAGGGGCCGTGGAAGAAGTCGCAGGTGTTGATGGTGCAGGAGTCGATCTGCAGCATCTCCTGCACGTTGCAGATGCTAAAGACGTAAGCGGCACCAAAAAGCGGACCCTGAGCCATGACATTAATGCAGGGCTTGTCGGCGTTCTGCTCGGCCCACTTGGCAGCGAGCGGACGGGTGTACTCGACGGCCTTGCGATAGATGGGATCGATCAGGTCGAAGGCGGCCATGGCGGTCTCGTACTCGGCATAGCCCTCGGTCTGCTGCGTGAGCTCCATGGCGATCATGGTCACGACGGCGGAGTTGGTACGGCCCATGCAGGACTCGTCGACGGCCAGGCTGTCGTACTGGATCTTGTAGTCGCAGACCTCGGTGAGGCCGGACTCGTCGACATAGATGGCGATGGTGCTGGCGCCGTGGTCCTTGGCGACCTGGGCGGCGACGATGGTCTCCTTGGTGCCGCGCATGGACACGACGACGGCCAAGGTGTTCTCGTTGACGTAGGCAGGGGTTGCGTGCACGAACTCGTTGCTGGTGTAGCTGGAGCTCACGACCTGCGTGGCCTCGTGCTCCATAAAGTACTGGGCAGGATAGTTGCCGCCGTTGGATCCGCCGGCGCCAATCCACACGACGCGCTTGATACCGCCCTTGTCCGCCTTGTCAGCCAAAACCTGGGAGACGACGTCCTTAACCTGTTCCTGAGTGGTCATCGTGCATCAGCCTTTCTTCTCGTTTGATGCTCTCGATGGCATACAAGTTACATACATGTTTTGGTTATGTCGACTAGTTGTATGCTATATTTGTCTTAGAAATTTTGCTGATGCGGTTTTCGATAACTGGATACCAGCGGTTTTGTTGTTGTATTGAATACATGCTTGATTAGATACGTATACAAGTTAGATACAGGTTGATCGCATGAACGCTTCATCTAAAAAGAGACTGACCCAATACGAGCGCTTGGCGGGCATACTGCGCGACCGCATCGCCTCCGGCACCTACGCACGTGGAGACAAGCTGCCGTCCGAGATGGAACTCATGGACGAATCGGGTCTGTCGCGCAGCACCGTGCGCCATGCCCTTAAGGTACTAGCTGATGAGGGCCTGGTTCGCACCGAGCGCGGGCGCGGCGCCTTTGTGGCCGACACGCCGGCGCTCCACGAGAACAACCTGGTGTTTTCGAGCTATACGGCACAGGTCCAGGGTCAGGGCATGAAGCCCACCACGCGCACGGTGGACTCGGGCTTTGCCAAGGCCGCGGGCAATGCTGCCAAGTTCTTCGATGTCACCGTGGGCAGCAAGCTCGTCAAACTTGTCCGTCTGCGTTATCTGGACGATGCGCCGCTGTGCCTGGAGACTACCTATCTACCACCGAGCTTTGAAGCACTCATCGATCGCGATATCAATGGTTCGCTCTACGCGACGCTGCGCCAAGAATTCCATCGCGCGCCGGCACAGGGGCATAAGACCTTTGAGGTGTGCTACGCCTCGCAAAACGAGGCGTTTTTGCTCAACGTCAAGCGCGGGCAGGCGCTGATCCTGATCACCGACTACGTCTACGACACCGACGGCCGCCCGCTCCATGTCTCCAAGCGCATCCAGCGCACCGACCGCGCCAAATACACCGAGCCCATCGGCTAACCAATCGAAAACCACCACAATGGGGACAGGCACCTTTGTGGTGGTTTTAGGCAAGGAGGTCGGGGAACCAGGTTGGCTTGGGTTGGTTGGGTGTGCGCTCGGCTAGGACCAGTTCCATCCAGCACATGTCGTACCAGCGGCCGAACTTTTGGGCACAGCGGTCGAAGGCGCCCACCAGGCGATACCCCATATGGGCATGGAAATCCTGACTGTTATGCGTCAGATATTCGTCGTCCTTGTCGTGCGGCACGGCAATGAGCGCGCACATGTTGGTGATGCCCATCGCGATCAGACATTGCTTGAGCGCGTCGTGCAGCTTGCGGCCCAACCCGCCGTGGCGCACGTCGCGCGCCAGGTAGATCGACGTCTCGACCGACCAGTCGTATGCCTCGCGGCTGTTAAGCGGACTCACATAGGCATAGCCTACCGGATGCCCGTCCAGCTCCATCACCAAATACGGATAGCGCTTGAGCGTACGCTCGATGCGCCCGGCGAACTCCTCAACGCTCGGCACCTCGTATTCGCAGGTAATCGCCGTCTGGCGCACATACGGCTCATAGATAGCAAGCAACGCCGACGCGTCTTCGGGCGTCGCCAGGCGGATCGTCGGCTCGGACATCTCGGTCATACAACCCTTCTCCCCCAAAAGCAAAGGCCGCCCTGCGCCAAATCCAAGCGCAAGGCGGCCCCTCGTCATTACATCAGGCTACAGGACAGCCGCCAGCGCGTCGATGTCCTCCTGCGTCGTGGCCCAGCTGGTGCAAAAACGCACCACCGTGTGGGTCTCGTCGTACTTTTCCCAGTACTCGATCGAGGCATGCTCGCGAATGCGGGCCATGTCCTCGTTGGGCAGAATCACGAACTGCTGGTTGGTCGGCGTCTCCAAGAAGAACTGGTAGCCGCGCTCGTGCAGCACGCGACGAAGCGCCTGCGCGGTTTCGATCGCCTGGCGACCAATCTCAAAATACAGGCCGTCGGTAAAGAGCGCCTCAAACTGCACGCCCGTCAGGCGGCCCTTGGCAAGCAGCGCGCCATGCTGCTTAATACGCGGAATGGGATGCGCCGGGGCGTGCATGCCGCAGAACACCACAGCCTCGCCGCAGAGTGCGCCGCACTTGGTGCCACCGATGTAGAACACGTCGCATAGCTGCGCCAGCTCGGACAGGGTAATGTCGCACTCATCGGCCGCCAGCGCATAGGCCAGGCGAGCACCGTCCACAAACAGCGGAATCTCATGCTTCTGGCACACCGCGTGAATCGCCACGAGCTCGGCCTTGGAGTACAGCGTGCCGTACTCGGTCGACAGGCTCACGTACACGGCGCCCGGAAACACCGTGTGCTCGTAGCTCTCGTTTTCGTAGAACACCTGGATATAGTTCTCGAGATCCTCAGCGTGCATCTTGCCCTCGTAGCCGGGGATGGTGAGCACCTTGTGGCCGCCAAACTCGATGGCGCCCGCCTCGTGGCAGGCGACGTGGCCGGTCTCGGCAGCAACGACGCCCTCGTACGGCGCGAGCAGCATGTCGATCACCGTCGCGTTGGCCTGCGTGCCGCCCACCAGAAAAAACACGTCGGCATCGGGGGCCTGGCAGGCCTCGCGAATAAGTTGCTTGGCACGCTCGGTATGTGCATCGGTACCGTAGCCGGGCTGCGGCTCCATATTGGTGTCGACGAGCGCCTGCAGCACCGCCGGATGTGCGCCGTGAGAATAATCGTTGTTAAACGCGAGCATGGCAATCCTCTCTTACCGGGTATCGGCCAGATGATTCAAACGGAGCTATTGTACGCCGTTGGGATAGGCAATACGCGCGGCAAGGCACTCAAGCGCCAGCACCAGGGCAAAGCCGCAGCTCACGTCACTCAAAAAGTGCGCCCCGATCACGATGCGGCCAAAGGCGACGAGCGCCGCGACCACAGCCGCCGTCCAAAAGACCACGCGGCGGCGCGACGGCTTTTCCTTAAAGGCCGCTGCGGGAAGCCAGGCGAGCATAAGGCCGATCGCCGCGTGCGCCGTGTGTCCGCTCGCAAACGACTTGAAGCCGTCCTTGATCACGCCAGCGGCAATATAGGCCCACTTGTCGGGGTTGCCGATCACCCACCACGGCTGAAAATTGAGCCCCGGCGTGACCTCGATCACGCGCATGCGCGGGCGCGACCACAGCGGCTTAACAATCACGTTGAGGATAATGGCCTGAGCGACCCACACGGCAAGTACCATCAACGCCCAGCGTGTGAGCTCGTCAGGCGCGGTGTCGTGCGTAAGGCGGTAGGCGATGAAGTTGGCTGCGATGACCAACGCAAACGTCAGCACCAGCTGAACGGCAATGAGTTTGCCGCCAACCCGCAGGGACGAAACGATCTCGTAGCCGGCTAGGCCAACGTTGACGAGGATGCCGAGCACGGCGAGCCATTTGCTCCCCCCGGAGTCGGGACGCACCGCGCGCACGAGCATAACGCCCGCGACGCTCGCCGTCAGCTCAAACGGCAGCTCGCCGGCCGCCTCGACAAAGCGACCGTACATGCTGCCGACGCTGAACAGCGCACTCGAGATCTGATAATCGAAGAAGCTGCCCACGCCCAGGCAAAGGGCAAGGATAACCGCGATAGCAGCGACGTCTTTCTTGTAGATGTACCCGAACATGCTTTCCTTTCGATGGAACCAGATTGCCCAAATGGGGCGTTTGCAGCGTCGACCCGCTAGTCGTCGTCGCTCGCACCCAGCTGCTGCAGCAGCATGAGCGCCGCGGCCACGGGGCCGGTGCCGTCGTTGGCGTCGAGGCCGCGACCCAGGCCGCTGCCCGCGCCGGCACCCGCCTTGTAGGGCACCGACAGCTTGCGGCTCTTGGGGAAGTTCACCGCGCCATAGCGGGTCTTAAGCTCAAAGGCCACCTTCTTGGGCACGTCTACGCCCAAAAACGTGATGCGGCCGCCACTGAGCGTGACGCTCTCGAGCCCCAGACGCTCGCCGCGGATACGGATGCGCGCGCGGTTGAACAGGTTGAGTCCCGCCAACGGCAGCTCACCATGCGCGGCCTCGGTCTCTTCCTGCACCTCGTCGATGCTCTCGAGGTCCTCGGCCGCTGCGAGCTTACGGTACACGAGCACGCGCTGATCCACCGCCGGCAGGTACTCCTCGGACAAGAAGTAGTCGGCCGGCAGGTTAATACCCACGCTCGCCGCCTCCACGCCGGCGTCGTCATCGCCGCGCGCCTCGGCCACGGCCTGGCCCAACATCTGCGTAAACAGGTCAAAGCCCACGCTCGACAGGTTGCCGTGCTGCTCGGCGCCCATCAGCGAGCCGGCACCGCGAATCTCCAGGTCGCGCATGGCGATGCGCATGCCGCTGCCCAGGTCCTGGAACTCGGAAAGTGCGGTCAGGCGCGCCGTGGCCTCCTCGGTGAGTGGCAGCTCGCCCGGGAACATAAAGTACGCGTAGGCCTGCGTGGCAGAGCGGCCCACGCGGCCCTTGAGCTGATAGAGCTGCGCCAGGCCCAGACGCTGCGAATCCTCGATGATGAGCGTGTTGGCGGTCGCGTTGTCGATGCCGCTCTCCACAATGGTCGTGGCGATGAGCACGTCGATCTTTTTGGTCGCGAACTCGATCATCACGTCCTCGACCTCGCGCGGGCTCATCTTGCCGTGCGCCACGCCCACGCGCGCCTCGGGCGCGGCCTCGTGTACGCGCGCCACGGCGTCGTCGATGGTCTTGACGCGGTTGGACACGTAGTACACCTGGCCGCCGCGGCCCACCTCCAGGCGAATCGCCGCGCTCACTACATCGGGGTCGTACTCCCCCACGTGCACGATCACGGGACGGCGCCCGGTGGGCGGCGTGGTAATCAGGCTCATGTCGCGCACGCCGCTCGTGGCCATCTGCATGGTTCGCGGAATCGGCGTTGCCGAAAGCGTGAGCACGTCAATCTGCTCGCGCAGGTTCTTGAGCTGCTCCTTGTGCTGCACGCCAAAGCGCTGTTCCTCGTCGATGATCACCAGGCCCAGGTTCTTGGGGTTCACATCGGCCGAAAGCAGACGGTGCGTGCCGATGAGCACGTCGATCGTGCCCTCGGCAAACGCCTTGAGCGCGCGCTTTTGCTGCGCCGGCGTGCGAAAACGGCTGAGCACCTCGACCTCGAGGCCAAACGGGGCAAAGCGCTCAAAGAACGTCTCGTAGTGCTGCTGGGCAAGAATGGTCGTGGGGCAGAGCACCATGACCTGGCGGCCGGAGTCCACGCACTTAAACGCCGCGCGCAGGGCAACCTCGGTCTTGCCAAAGCCCACGTCGCCGCACAGCAGGCGGTCCATGGGCTTGGGCGCCTCCATGTCGGCCTTGATGTCGGCGATGGCCTCCAGCTGGTCGCGCGTCTCGTCGTAAGGAAAGCTCTGCTCCATCTCGATCTGCTCGGGCGTGTCGGGCGGGCAGGCGATACCGGTAATCGACGAGCGGCGCGTATACAGATCGACCAGGTCGAACGCCAGCTTTTTGGCGTTTTTGCGCGCCTTGTTGGTGGCGCGCGTCCAGTCGGCGGTGTTGAGCCTGGTCAGGCGCGGCTTGTCGCCGTCGGGACCGACGTATCGCGTGATACGGTCGACCTGCTCGAGCGGCACGTAGAGCTTGTCGCCGTCGGCATATTCCAGCAAGAAGTAGTCGCGCTCCTTGCCGCCCACTTCTTGGCGCGCGATCTCGCTAAAGAGCGCGATGCCGTGAGTGGCGTGCACCACGTAGTCGCCCGGCTTAAACGGGAACGTGATCTGCGTAATGTCCACCTTGCGGCGGCTGCGCGCGCGGTTGGCGTCCATGCGGGCGTTGAGGTCGGCGATCGAGAACACGGCCAGGTTGGCATCGGGCACCACCACGCCCTGCGGCAGGGCGGCATCGACAAAGGTCACGCGTCCGCGCGAGATGGTGGGCACGGCGGCACCGGCGGCAGCCTGGACCGCGCCCGCCTCGAGCGAACGGGCGTTGAGTGCATCGGCGCGGCGCTCGCGAATGGAAGCATGGGCCTCCTGCCGTGCGGCACGGTCGGCGGAATCCGCCGCTGCCACGCGCACGCGGTCGCCGATAGCGCCGGCATTTTCAGGTGCGGCCGTCAGCGACTCCTCAAAGGTAATGCCCTCGTCGCCAAAGGTGAGCTCCATCGACTCGCGCGCACCGCGGTCGGGGATGGCGAACACGCAGGCATAGCGTTTGCCCACGACCTCCTGGATGCGCGTCATAAAACGGTTGTCCGAGCCTGCGATGGCAGGCTGCTCGATCTTGAGCTCAGCCGTCACCGCACCGCCGGCACGGATGAGGCTCACGTAGTTCAAACGCTGCTGGGCACCAAAGTCGAGCTGCTGGGCGCGCACGTACAAGCCGTCTAGACGGTCAATCCCCGCCTCGCCGGCACGCGCCTCGATATCCTCGTAGGCGCGCAGGCAATCGTCGAACAGCGAGCGCGGCTCGGACAGAACCACGAGCGCCTTGCCGCCCACGTGCGCCAACGGGCTCACGGTCTGGCCGTACATCACCGGCAAAAAGCGGTCGAGCTCGGGCGTGACGATGCGCGCATCCACCATCTCGAGCAGCGCCGCCAGCTTACTGTCGTCCTGGCTGGCACGGTAGAGCGCCACATGCATGTTGTGGACCGCCTCGTCGGTAAGTGCCAGCTCACGGCACGGGAAGATCTCGATACTGTCCTCGTTGCCGATGGTCTGCCCCGTTGAGCTCACCATGCGGCGGATGCGATCGATCTCGTCGCCAAAGAACTCGATGCGCACGGGCGCCTTTTCCTGTGCGGGGAACACCTCGACGGTGTCTCCGTGCACGCGGAACAGACCGGGCGCGTCGGCGGCGCCGGCATTGGTGTAGCCCATGCCCACCAGGCGCTGCGGCACCTCGTCAAAAGGAATCTCCTCGCCCACCGCAAAAGTGGTGGACTCCCAATAGCGACTCTCGACCGGCGGCACGCAGCGCAGCAGCGCACGGGCCGAGGCAACCATGATGCAGCTGTCCCCACGCACGATGCGCCCCAGAGCCTCGCAGCGCTGCGCCACCACGGCGTCGTCGGGCGCCTGTTCGCGCCACGGATAGTCCTTGCGCTCGGGAAAACGGCACACATGCGCCAGACCCACGTAGGCGGCAAGGCTGCGCGCGGCGCGATCGGCCGCGTCCTCGCCGCTCACAATGTAGACCGTCGGGCGCGGACGGCGCGCGAACTGGGCGGCCGCCATAAGCGTGCGGCCCGACTGCGACACGGCCAGCGTCACGTCCTCGCCGGCATCGAGTCCGGCCTCGACGGTCTGCAAGGCCTCGGCAGTGTAGAGCTGCGCGGCTATACGGTGAATGAGCATGCTGTTCCTCCGGCATCGCAACGCCAAAAGCCCGCCGGGGCAAGCTCGGCGGGTCGTACGTCAAATACATTGTCTGTCATGGTAGCGCATGGAGAGAACTCCGGCTCAAGGGCAAACCCGGCCCCGCAAAAAACGCCAGACGAAGATGCGTTCCGCCCTACCCCGCTACGCGCACGCTGGGGCAAAGATCCGCCAGCGGACACTCGTCACACTTGGGTTTGCGGGCGTCGCAGATCTCGCGGCCAAAGGTGATCCACTGGTGGTTGACCGACTCCCAATACTCGTGCGGCAAAATCTTGAGCAGATCCTGCTCGGTCTTGAGCGGCTCTTTGGCATGCGTCTTGGGACTCAGCATCAGGCGGTGCGCAATGCGATTGACGTGTGTATCGACCGCAATGCCCTCAACAATGCCAAATCCCACGTTGAGCACGATGTTCGCCGTTTTGCGTCCCACGCCCGGCAGCTTGACGAGCTCCTTCATGTCGGCCGGCACCTCGCCGCCGTAATCGGCGACGATCATCTGCGCGGCTTCCACGGCATGCTTGGCTTTGCTCTTATAGAAGCCGAGCGACTTGATGGTCTCGGCCACATCGGCCACACTCGCCCCCGCCATTGCCTCGGGCGTGGGCCACTGGGCAAACAGTTGGGGCGTCACCTTGTTGACCTGCGCGTCGGTCGTCTGAGCCGAGAGCAGTACCGCGATGAGCAGCCTAAAGGGATTCTCGTGGTCCAAAAAGCACTCAACCGGGCCATAGCGACGGTTGAGGCGCTCGCACACCTCAACGGCGCGCTCGCGTTTGGCGGCATTGGTCTCGCGTGGCATAACGACTCCTCGGCTCAGCGGCACAACAAACTACAGGCACGATTGTCCCACGTATGGGGTCTTTACGCCTCCAAAAATGCGCCGGTCTGACGGCCCCACAGGCTTGCGTACTCGCCGTCCGCCTCGACAAGCTGCACATGCGTACCGTCCTCGACAATCTCGCCGTCCGCCAGCACCACGATGCGGTCGAGCGCCGCCACGGTGGACAGGCGGTGCGCCACTACAATGGAGGTGCGGCCGCGCATCAGGTTCTCGAGTGCCTCCTGCACCAACGCCTCGGACTCGCTGTCCAGGGCAGACGTCGCCTCGTCGAGCACCAAAATCGGCGCGTCGGTCAGGATAGCGCGGGCGATGGCCACGCGCTGGCGTTGTCCACCCGAAAGCTTAACGCCGCGCTCGCCCACCATGGTGTCAAAGCCATGGGGCAGGCGATCGATAAACTCCAGGGCATTGGCCAGGCGTGCTGCCTCGCGGATCTGCTCGTCGGTGGCGTCGGGGCGACCGTAGGCAATATTCTCGCGAATGGAGCGGTGGAACAGCAGCGCCTCCTGAGGCACGTAGGCAACCTGGCGGCGCAGGCTCTGCTGCGTGCAGCGCGAGACGTCTTGGCCGTCCACGAGCACGCGGCCACCCTGTACGTCGTCCAAGCGCAGCAACAGCTTGGTGAGCGTCGTTTTGCCCGAGCCCGATTTGCCCACCAGGCCCACGCGCTGGCCCGCCGCCACATGGAGCGTCAGGTCATCGAACACGCTCTCGCCCGCCGCGGCGTCACGGTATGCAAAGCTCAGGTGCTCAAAATCAATCGCGCCCTCACTAACCTTGAGCTCGGGAGCATTCTCGTCGTCCGCCACCAGACGCGGCTCGTCCAGCACGCGTGTCATCTCAGCCGCATCGCCCAGCGCGCGGTTGATGCGTTGCATCATGGAGCTCACGTAGTTCAGGCGCATGGTGAGGTTGTACGTGTAGGTAAAGATCATGACGAGCGCACCGGCCGAGATGCCAAACCATGCGTTGCCGCCCGCCACGAACACACTCACCACGGCCATGGTGATGACGATGAGGCCCGAGGTCGTAAAGTCGCGCTGCATCATGGCGTGCATCGAGACCGTCTCGGCATCGCGCGCGGCGCGGTCGGCGGCATCGAATAGGTCGCGCTCAAAGTCCTCGCGCCCACAGGTCTTGACGACCAGGATGTTCGTGACCGCATCGGACAGCACGCCCGACAGTTTGTTCTGCGCGGCGGACGTCGCGGCCGAAAGCGGCATGATGCGCTTGTACATAAGCCAGACAAACGCGATGTAGACGACCATGATACCCAGCAGGATCACGGTAAATGTGGGCACCACCGGGGCGAGCGCCGCCACCGTGCAGACAACCGAGGTGATGGTGGGGATGAGCGAATACACCGTCACGTCCACCAGCCCCGTGTAGCCGCTCATAAAACGGCTCGTCTGGCTGACAAGCGATCCTCCAAAGCGACTGGTGTGGAACGTCATGGATTGATTGGAGAGTGTGTCGAAGCACAGGCGCGCCAGGTGATAGTTGCCCGCAATCTCGAGCTTGTAGACGGTGTAGTCCTGCAGCTTGGAGAGGATTTGGCCCGCTAGGTTAACGAGCACGAGCGCCAGAATGTAGGGACCAAAGACCTCGAATACTTGGTCGCCCGCCACGGGACCCGCTTGGACACGGTCGACGATGAGGGCCATCACATAGGTGTTGGCAAACGTGAGCAAAAAGATGTAGCCCGCCGACGAGAACACCGAGAGAAAGACAATCAGCGGCTGCGTGCGCGTGACGTCCCAAAAACGCTGCAGCGTGCGGCGCACGGTGGAGCGTTTGAGCGGACTGGTGTTTCTCTGAGACATGGGCTTCCTTTCGCGTCTGATAGGGCGAAACGCCATTGTTGCACACTAAAGCGCACTTCAGGCAAGTGCGACGCGAAAAGCGTCCGCGCCCCGCGCTTGCGCAGGCGCTCCGCCGTCAGATGCAGCTAGTCCTCGTCTTTTTGGTCTGCGAGCAGGCTCGCGGACGTGAGCCCCAAGATCTCGTCGGCCTCCTCGGCATCTTCCAGCGCGTCGATGTCCTTGAGCTTGCGCTCCATAACGTTGGTGCGCGTGGTGATGATGCCCTCGACCGTTTTACCCGCGGTCTCGATCTGCTGCTGGGCACGACGCAGCGCCGCCTGATAGCGCGGCAGCTCGGCCTTGACGGCAGAGAGCACACGCAGCACGTCGTCGGTGCGCTTTTGCAGCCTAAACGTCTGGTAGCTCATCTGCAGGCTGTTGAGGATGGCCGCCATGGTGCTGGGGCCGGCAACGTTAACGTGATAGTCGCGGCCCAGGGTCTCGATAAGCCCGGGGCGGCTGACGACCTCGGCGTACAGGCCCTCAAACGGCACGAACATAATGCCAAAATTGGTGGTCGCGGGCACGCTCAGGTACTTTTCGCAGATGTCCTTCGACTCGCGTTTCACCATAGCATCGAGTGTCTTGCGCGCGGTGGCCACAGCTTCGGCATCACCCGACTCTTGCGCGTCGAGCAGATGCTCGTACGCGTCGCCCGGGAATTTGGAGTCGATCGGCAGCAGCACGGGATCGCCCTCGTCCACCGGCAGCTTGACGGCAAACTCAACGCGCTCCGAGGCGCCGGGCTTGGTGGCGACGTTTTCCAGATACTGGTCGGGCGTAAGGATGTCCGCCAGGATCGCACCCAGCTGTACCTCGCCCAAAATGCCGCGCGCTTTTACATTGCCCAGCACGCGCTTGAGGTCGCCTACGCCGGTGGCAATGGACTGCATATCGCCCAGGCCCTTGTACACGGCCTCGAGCTGGTCGC
Organism: Collinsella sp.; assembly: GCA_019414425.1. Classification (GTDB taxonomy): domain Bacteria; phylum Actinomycetota; class Coriobacteriia; order Coriobacteriales; family Coriobacteriaceae; genus Collinsella. Next base: position 8,332 of record DXMB01000004.1, on the reverse strand, counting down.
TCACCTGCTTAAACGATGCGGACAGGCGATCGTTGAGCGTACGGGAGAGTTTCTCGTCCACCGTCGCGCGCATCTGATCGAGCTGCACGTTGTTGTCCTTGCGGATGGCGCCCAGCTGGGCATCGACCGTCTCGCGAACCTTGTCCAGGCGGTGCTCGATACCCTCGCGGTTGGCGCCAAGCTGTTGGGCCGTCTCGCGGCGCAGGTCATCCATACGGTCGCCGGCCTGCGAGAACTCACGCGCGATGGTCAGGTAGCGCTGCTGCTCTACGGCCGCATCGGTCGTCTGCTGCTGCGCGATGGCATTTGCCGTGCGGCGGGTTTCGGCCAAAGCGACGTTCAGGGTGTCGAGCGCATTGTTGGCCTGCTCGAGCGCAGCCAGCATCTCTGCCCCGCTATCGCCGCGCTCCTGCAGCTCGACGCGAAGGCCCTTGAGCTGCAGGGCACAAGCCACAGCAACCCCCACCGCCACCAAGGCGGTCACAACAAGCACGATATCAATAGCAGACATAGACTCCGCCCAACAAACTCAATCGATCATCAATCAAAACCGCGATCAATCTTACCCCGCCACACGCACCGGGCGTCACATGGCAATCGGACAAATGGATTTTGGGCCACAGGTACTAAAACGCTAACTCTCCCAGCCGGCGCGGATGGTTGCTACGACATCGCCTAGACGCTGGCCGAGAACCGCCAAGTGCTCAAGCACCTCGCTGGGCGAGGCGCCGTTGAGAATGCACGTGAGGGCATATGAGGCCAAGAAGATTGCCGCGAGCCCCAACGGAATCAGCACGATCATCGCCAGCGTACGCAGGCGCTGGGCCCAGCGACGGCGACGCGCACGACGCTTGTCGAACGCAAGCTCCTGCGCATATGAATCTTGCTGTACGGAATAGGCTCCTGGGTCCACCTCATCCGCAGACGATACCGCGGGCGCGGCGTTTTGCACAGGAGGCTGGACGGCCGCCCCTTGCATTTGCATCTCCATAAGCCGTTGCTGCTGGCGCAACATGCGCTCGGCTTGTTGCCGCGGGGTCTCAAGAAACAGATCCATGTTGGCCTCCTCAATCGGAGCATTCGACGCTTACGCCCAGCATCACGCACCATCGCGGCCGCGGCAACGAAATCCGCGGCAATAGCCGCAAAGATTCTATAGTCAGAAAGCTGTCGAAAATCTCAACAACTCCCCTACCAGCACTTTCTCTGAGCTTTTTTATCGAATGATCTTTTGCCCTTCCGCCCTTACGCCAACCGACCAAAACCTAACCAAAAGCTTGACGGAAATTGTGAAGACCGGGACCCCACACAAAAAGTGCCGCCCCAAAAGGGGCGGCACACAAACTTCTAATCAGCTTTTCAGTAACGAGCACGCGACGACCCGAAGCGGGCCGGGAGGGCCGGACTACCTTCCCTCAACGCGACCCTGCGAAGCCGTGAGCGAGGAGGGAAGGTAGTCCGGCCCTCCCGGCCCAGCTCACGCTAGCACCACGCGCTAGTAGTTCACCACCTGCTCCTCAAAGTACGCCTTCGGGTGGTTGCACACCGGGCACACCTCGGGCGCCTCGGCACCAACATGCAGGTGCCCGCAGTTCAGACACTTCCACACCTTTACGCCCTCGCGCTCAAACACCTCGCCCGATTCAATGCGCTCGACGAGCTTGTTGTAGCGCTCCTCGTGGGCCTTCTCGACAGCGGCGACACCACGGAACTTCTCGGCGATCTCGGCAAAGCCCTCCTCCTCGGCGGTCTTGGCAAACTCGTCATACATCGTGGTCCACTCGTAGTTCTCGCCCGCGGCGGCGTCGCGCAGGTTGTCCAGAGTGCCCGGAACGGCGCCATCGTGCAGATACTTAAACCACAGCTTGGCATGCTCGGACTCGTTGCCCGCCGTCTCGGCAAAGATATTCGAGATCTGAACGTAGCCGTCCTTTTTGGCCTTGGATGCATAGTAGCGATACTTGGTGTGTGCCTGGGACTCACCGGCAAAAGCAGTCTCGAGGTTCTTCTTGGTCTGAGAGTTCTCAAAATCCATAGGTGTACTTCCCTTCAACACATGCCGCCCATAGGCTTTGAGCGGCCTTGTCTTTAGGATGCCCTCATGCCGAGAATCTAAACCTTACAATCCTGTTTTTCAGATTCGGGTGGGCTACACGCTTAGCCAGCGGTCACCCTCCACGCGGCAAAAGCCCTCACGCTCCAAGTCGGTCAAAATGCCTGCGACAAGATCGCGCTCGACCGGCTCGCGGCCTGCTGCCGCCTCCATTTCGTTGACACCCGCCACGGCCTCGGCGAGTGTGATGCCCGCCGGCCGCCCATCGCGCGCAGCCAGCAGCATGCGCACAATATGGGCGCGCTTTTGACGGCGCGAGCCCTCAAACTTGGATTGACGGCTATAGCTCGCCGAGCGCCTGGACGGATTGGGCAGCGTCTTTTTAAGATACGCGCCGTAATCCAGCAACGCGTAATACCACGCGCGCGGCGTGTCGGCATCGTCTTGAGGCACGGCAAAGGGCGCAATCTCATCCGCCACCGCACCGGGGGCCGCCGGACAGGCAGCTTGAATCAGCGGCACCAGCTCGCGATCGGGAACGGCCGGCACATCGGGAAAGAAATGATGCAAAAAGACCGTGCGCACGTTGGTCTCCAGATACACGCCCGGAAGATCGAATGCAAACGAACGGATGCCCTGCGCCGTTGCCGGGCCAATGCCGGGCAACGCGACCAGATCGTGCATCTCACGCGGAAACTCCCCATCCCAGTCCTCCACAACGCACTGTGCAGCCCTGTGAAGCGCCAGGGCGCGGCGATTGTAGCCCATCCCCTGCCACGCATCCAAGACATCGGAAGGGGCGGCCTGAGCAAGCGCCCGGACAGTCGGAAAGCGATCGAGCCACGCCGGCATGCGCGCCTCCACGCGCGGCACCTGCGTCTGCTGCAGCATGACCTCGGAAAGCCAGATGATATACGGGTCGCGCGTGCGGCGCCACGGAAGGTCGCGATAACGCAGGACCCCTTCCGAACGAATCATCGAACGAAAGGGGTCCTGAATCATGACAATGCTCCTTATGCGGCGCTATTCCTCCCGGCAAGCATACGCGCAAGCGGCGTACTCGGGAAACGCATCGCGGTCGGCGAACTTGGGATCGACAGCCGGAAACTGGCGATGGGTGACGATATCGCCGAGCGAAACGGAATCGAGATAGTCGCGCATCAGCGCCTGGGCTCCGGCCCACAGGGGATGATAGCAGCACGTGCCCATGCGCGCACAGTCGCCATCGGGCGCGGTGCAATCATTCATAACCATGGGGCCCTGAACGGCCTCTACGACCTGACGGATCGTGACATCGTCGGGGCTCACCTTAAGGCGCATGCCGCCATGAACACCACGCAGGCTCTCCACAATGCCGGCCTGAACCAAGCCGTGCTGAATCGAACGGGCAAACGAATACGGAACATTGACCTCTTCGGCAGCAGTGCGAACAGAAAGCAACCGCTCCGGCTCCTCGGCAAGCATCGCAAGCATGCGAAGGGCATAATCAGTCTTCCTCGATATGTCCATGTTTCCCCTTTCAAGGAATACGAACAGCTCGAACGAGCTCCGGGGCCGAGCTTGTGTCGAGACGCCAAATGACCTCCTGAACAACCAAATTATAAAATGGGTGTTCACTGAATGCCGCACTTGAAGACCAGCTGAATCAGGTACGGCCTAAAGTGCAATTTAGTATAACCGAACCCCCTGCTTCATTGAACAGATGTTGCGCAACAAACCCCCTGTTTGAACACATATATCAGTAGAGGCCGGCTCGCTCGTTGCAAATGCGGTGATTTGGATAAAGAGGCATATAAGATCGAGGGCCTATTAAACGCAAAAAGCCACGTCCGAAGACGTGGCTTTAATTGCGTTGGCGGGAAGTACGGGGCTCGAACCCGCGACCTCCGACGTGACAGGCCGGCGCTCTAACCAAACTGAGCTAACTCCCCAGGCAGTCGTTCGCGTTTGTTTCCGCTCGCGTGCGCTGCGGGGATTAGTATACACAGAAGTCTGTCCGTCGCGCAACAACTTTTTTGAAAAAGTTTTTCGGTCCCTCCGGGAGGGTCTCCGGGGCCGGCTGGCGCGGGTTGAGTTTGCTGCTCTACAGTCCTGCGCAAGACGGAAAGCACATTAAGTGCTTTCCTTTGCGTGCGGAACTCGCGACAAACTCAACCCGCGCCAGCCGGCCCCGGAGACCCTCCCTGCCGTCACTTGCTTCAAAGACTTTGTTCCTCGCCGCTTCCGCGGCTCGAGGTCCCCGTTCTCCTCGGCAGGGTTGTCTAAGATTGTTGTTGAACTTCGGCCTTTGGCTCAAAGAAAAACGGGAGATGCGATCTGCATCCCCCGTTTTTGTTGCACCTACTCTAGGTCAATAAATTTGGTGCTCAGAATCTTGCCGTCCTTGACAAGCATTCTGGCCATGGTGGGGCCTCGAGTGCCTCTTGGATAGCTGGCGCTGCCTGGGTTGAGGACCAGGCAGCGACCCACTTGGGCTTCTTTGGTTACGTGGGTGTGACCGTTGATAGCTACGTCCACGGATCCCACCGGGAGGTCTTCACGGTAGTGGGCTACGGCGAACTTGAGGCCTTCGTAGGTAAAGAGCGCCAAGCGGTCCACGTCGGGGCCGTAGTCGCGGTAGTAGTCGTTATTGCCCAGCACCGCTCGCACGGGGGCGATGGTGCGCAGATGCTCGTAGTCCATCTCCGACGTAAGGTCGCCGGCATGGATAATCAGATCCGCACCCTTAAGCTCGTCCAAGAGCGCAGGCGAAAGATAGCCGTGGGTGTCCGAGATAATGTCGATACGCTTGGCGCTTGCACTGTTCATGGGATCCCTTCCGCAAAAAGATTTGGTGCATTCATGCAAAAAGCCCCACGGCTCCGCAGACGATTTTGGTCTACAGGGCTGCGGGGCCGGTGTACTAGAGGCTCAGGGCCTTTTTGAGCGGTACGACGCGACGGCGCGAAACCGGTACGCGTTCGTCGACGCCCGTAATGCCCAGCTGGATAGCGCCCGAGGGAACCGTCTCGACGTCGGTGACACACGCCAAGTTGACGATATAGCGGCGGTGAACGCGGAAGAAGCCAAAGTCGCAGAGCTTGGCCTCGAACTGTGCCAGCGAGGTCGTGGACAAAAAGCGGTCATCGACCGTATAAATACAGGAGTAATCGTCCTTGGCCATAATAAAGCGAATGTCGTCCACGGGGATGAGGACCTTGCGGCCGCCCTTTTCCACCGGGATGCGCTCGATGGTCACCTTGCTGTCCGTGACAGGCTTGGCGCGTTGCATAACCTTATCGATCGCTCGATCCAGGCGAGCCTCCTCGACCGGCTTCATCAGATAGTCGACGGCATCCACATCAAACGCCTCGACCGCATGATCGCTGTACGCGGTTACGAATACGATCGCCGGCGGATTCTTGAGCTTATGCAGTGCCTCGGCAAGTTGCAGACCCGAAGCGCCAGGCATCGAGATATCGAGGAACACAACATCGACGCGGCTCTCCATAAGCATCTCGATAGCGGAGCGAACGCTCGACGCTTCTGTGATCGTGCCGATCTTGCCCGTCTGCTCGAGCAAGAAGCGAAGTTCCGAACGGGCCGGGGCCTCATCATCCACAATCATCGCACGCAGCATAGGGATAAAACCTTTCGTCAACTAACTACGTCGGGCATCCGCCAACTAGCGTTAAACCCGTAACCTATCATTCTACTCTTGAATGTCGAAGATGCTCTCCGACAAATCGAGATGCAGGAGCACTTTAGCGCCCTTGCCCGGGGCCGATTCGACGCGTGTATAAGAGTGCGGTCCATAAAAGCGATGGATGCGCTCCGAAATATTGTGCATGGCCACACCGGCGCCGCCGCCCTGCGGGGAGCTGGCGTCGGGACGGGCGGAGCGTTCGTCAAACAGTCTGGCAGCGGTGCCTTCGTCCATGCCCACGCCGTTATCGGCGACCACAATCAAAATCGCATCTTCGCCATCCCTGTGGACCGACACGTCGATCCTCAGTGCATCGTCGTCGCCCATACCATGGCGCACGGCATTCTCGACGATTGGCTGGATTACAAATGCCGGCACCAGCGTGTCCTCGACGTCCTCGGACACGTCGAAGGTCGCCAGCACGCGATCCTCGCCAAAGCGCGCCTTCTCAAACGTCAGGTAGCGCTTGGTCTGTGCGACCTCGCGCGACACGGGAATGAGCGAGCCCGAATTGTCGAGCGTGGCGCGATAGAACGAGGAGAACTCGCGCAGCAGCTCGCGGGCGCGCAGCGGGTCGGTACGCGTAAACGACGCGATGGTGTTGAGCGTGTTGAACAGAAAATGCGGGTTGATCTGCGCCTGCAGGGCACGCACCTCGGCACGGGCCGTGAGCTCCTTTTGCACCTCGAGCTCGTGGATGGCGAGCTGTGTGGACAGGATCTCGGCAAAACCCGAGGCGAGCGCGTACTGGGTGCGGTCGACGGCACGCGGGGTCTTATAGTAGAACTTGAGCGTGCCGACGGTGCGGTCACCCACCTTGATAGGAGCGATGATACCGGCAGGAACATGGTTGTGCGAGCCGTCCGAACCCACGACATCCACCATACGGTTGAACGACTGAACGATGCCATGTTCGATAACGTAGCGCGTGGCAAGCGTGTGGATGGGAGAATCTGGCAATAGTTTTTCCTCAAACTCGCCCGCGCAGGCAAGCACGTTGTCCTCGTCGGTAATGGCCACCGTCATGGCGCGCGTCTCGGGCAAAATGCGCTGGCACACCAAACGCGCCGACTCCTGCGTCAGACCGCCCTTAATGTCCTCGAGCATGGCCGAGGCCACCGAGAGCGTTTCCTCGGTGTACTGAGAGCGCACCGAATCGGGATTGAGCGTCAAAAAGATAAAGATGCACAGAAAGATGCACAGCAGCGCACAGGCAATCACCGTGGCGATCGGCTCGATACCGGTCACCAGGGCAAAAATAAAGTACACCAGCACGCAAATGGCGCAGGCAACGGCAATGATGCGAAAGATTGATATTGAACTATCGCGCTGGGCGCGGTGGTCGATCATTCGGCCCCCTCCAGGATACTGATCAGTTGTGCGTCACGCCAAAGCCCGTCCATGATCTTGGGCCAAAAGCTCTGGAAACGCAGGTAGCTTGCAGCGTTTTGGCGCGCATAGGCTTTTGCCTCGTCGATACCATGGCGCCAGATGCGCAGGTAGCCCTCGTGCTCGCGGGTAAACATGCTGCGGACCATGGCGGTTTTGCGCACGCGGTCGTCGAGCTCGCGCGAAATCCACGGGCCCGGATAGGGCATGAGCGACGCAGCCGTGACGGGAACGAGCTCCTGCTGGTGCGCGGCAAACGTCAGCTTGGCACGCTCGTAGTACCAACGGTACACATCCTGCATAAAGCGCGGCGAGCGCTTCTCGGACTCGGGCGGCAGGTGACGAACGACCCACTCGTTGTCAAACCACACGTCGTAGCCAAACATGCGCATATTAAAGAGGTAATCTAGGTCCTCGCCTCGGGTGATAAACGGGTCAAACGCCACACGGGTAAAGGCGCGGGCATGAAGTGCCACAAGGCCGCCGCACACGTAGTTTGAACGCGAAATACGGGTGCCCGAGAGCGCCTTTTTCATCCAGCGATTAAACTCGATGCGTTTGGTCCACCAACGATGGCAAATGCCCACCTTGTCTGTGGGCGCCAACGGCGATCCGTCTCGATCGTAAAAGTAACCGCTCTTAACCAAAATCGGCAGGCCTTGACGCGTCTGCTGGCCCAGTGCATAGGTCGCGCGCTTCATAAAGTCGGCATCGATAACGGTCTCGTCGTCATCCAAAAAGACAACGGCATCGTGGCCGAGCACCGCAGCGCAGGCAAGCCCCATATTGCGAATGGCGCCGTATCCGCGCAGACTCACGCACTCGCCCGAGCCCTTGGGAGCAATCTGCGCCACACGGTCGGCGATACGCGATGCCTGGGTGTTGGTAACCACGGTGACCTTGAGCGAAGGGTGCGCGTCGACGATTTCGTGGACGCGCTTCGACACATCAGCCGTGGCCGAAATGGGACAGACCACCAAAAGGATAATCCTCGGAATGTCGCGCACCTGCTCGAGCGAAGCAAGACAGCGGTCGAGTTCGGGATTGGTGGCGTTGAGCTTCGTCGAGTGGTCATAGACGCCGGGAGCGTTTGCACGGGCATCATCGCCCGCCCAGTATGTTGGAATCACAACCGTGGCGTTCATGCCTTCCCTCCCTGCAACACAAAAACGGGGCGCCGCCAAACACAGGCGACGCCCCGCGAC
>DXMB01000039.1:0-20935 GCA_019414425.1 Collinsella sp. | reverse complement strand
TGTTCATGGGCGAGGACGAGAACCGCAAGCTCGACGAGCGCGTCCGCGCCTTCCTGACCCGCGGCGTGACCGGCGACACCGACATCAACATCATCGACACCGCCGAGTTCGCGATCCCCGGCCTTGACGACGAGTTCCGCGTCATCGTGTCTCCGTGGATCCTCTCCTCGCTGATCACCGATCGCCTTGCCGCTTACTACGAGACGGTCACCAAGCACAACCTCAACTACCGTCGCTACTATCACCAGTTCGACTACTAAGAGCAAATAACGTTTGTGTAATTGGGCCTCGCTCCTATATGGAACGGGGCCTCGCTTGGGTTGGAGAGTAATTATGAGCTATCCCCAGCTTGCCGTCATGAATATCAGCCATCGTTATTTTGACCTTGAGGAGTTCTTTTCTTCGGCGTCGGCTTCGGGCTACACGTGTTGCGAGCTTTGGACCGGGGCGATGCATCTGTATGTCGATTGCCATGGATACGATTCGATCGAGCAGGTGCGGGAGCTGTCACAGCAGTATGGGGTTCGGATTGTGGGGCTTTGTCCCGAACAGAACAACCCCAAGCCGTGGAATATCGCGGCGCGCGGGAATGAAGCGCGTGCCCGCACGCTCGCGTACTTTAAGAACGTTGTAGATATCGCGGCGGAACTTGGAGCCGAGCAGGTCATGGTCTCGAGCGGCTGGGCATTTTTGAACGAGCCGATCGAGGACGCGTGGGGTCGCAGCGCCTCGATGCTGCGTGCGATTGCCGAGCATGCGGGAGAGCGCGGCGTGCGACTGGTGCTCGAGGCCCTGCAGCCAGTTGAGTCGATGATCGTGAACTCGGCGGCCGATACGAAGCGCATGATCGAGGCGGTTGACCATCCGGCACTTAAGGCGTGTCTGGATATGGGCGCTATGGCGGTGGCGGGGGATACCATCGACGATTATTTCGATCTGCTTGGCGATGATGTCGCCCACGTGCATTTTGTCGATGTTGCGGCAGATGGCACGACGCATCTTGCCTGGGGTGACGGCGACCGCGATATGCGCGCCGACCTGGATAGGCTGGTGGCGCGCGGCTATCGCGGAGTTGTTTCGGCCGAGACCTATGACGGGCGCTATTTTGCCGACCCCGCAGCTGCCGATGCGCAGGTGATGGCAGAGTATCGTCGTGCGATTGGCGCCTAGGTGGGGTCGGGCTGCGGTAACCTACCCTATGTTTCCAGATGAATACGGTGTGAGCGGCTGCGACGGATTTTCCCCGCAAGCACTCTAGTATGCTAAAGTACCCAGAAGACCGGCGGAGCTACGCCGGTCTTCTGCTCTATATGAAACACAGCATGAGGAGGCTCACCAGATGACGGCCACACCGTGGGGATTTCGGGACATATTGCCCGATGAGGCTCAGGCGCGCGAGGAGATTGCGCTGACGGTGAAGGGCTGCTTTAGGGAGCATCATTACCTGCCGGTCGAGACGCCGCTGCTCGAGGACAAGGGTTCGCTCGAGGAAGGCGGCCGCATTGCGGACACGCCGTTTAAGCTCTTTGATGACGACGGTCGCCTGCTGGTGGTCCGTCCCGACAACACATTGCCGATCGTGCGTCTGGTTTCGACCCGCATGCGCGCGGCCGACCTGCCCCTACGCCTTCGCTACGAGGCGCCGGTGGTTCGTGAGTGCCAGCGCAATGCCGGCGGCTCGCGCCAGTTTACACAGCTGGGCTTTGAGCTTATCGGTGCGGGCGACACCGCGGGCGATATCGAGATTGTCTCGCTCGTGGCCGAGGCCGTGCGCAAGCTGGCGCTGCCCGATGCGCGCATTATCGCAGGTAGCGTTCGTCCTTTTAAGGAACTGCTCGCGGCGTGCGAGGATCGCGAGCTGGCTGCCGAGGCCCTTCGCTGCGTGCATGCCAACGACTTTGTGGGTCTTGATGCCCGCGTGGCGGCAAGCGCCGAGTCCGATGCCGTCAAGGCTGCCATTAGCGGGCTGCCGCGCCTGCACGGCGGTGCCGAGGTGCTCGACCGCGTGGATGCCCTGCTGGGGGCCGCCGGTATCGCCGCGCCGCTCACACGCGAGCTGCGCGCCCTGGTCGAGGGCCTGGCCCCCGAGGATGCTCAGGTGCTGTCATTCGACTTCTCCATCATGAACTCGTTTGATTACTACACAGGCCTGGTCTTTAAGGCTTATGCCGGCGGCCTGCCTGACCCGGTCGGTTCGGGTGGACGCTACGACTCCATCTTTACCGGCGCATTTGGCGATGGCATCGAGGTGCCGGCGGCGGGCTTCGCCTTTTCGCTCGAGCGTCTGGAGGCCGCGCGTACTTCGGCCGAGGACGCCGCCTCCGACGGCGATCACGCCGCGGGCCGTGGCACCGAGGGTCCGCTGCGCATCGCCGTGCCCAAGGGTTCACTCAAGGCCGACACGCTCGACGTGCTCGAGGCCGCGGGCTTGGACGTCTCCGAGCTGCGCGATCCCGGCCGTCACCTGATCGTGCGCGGCCGCGACACGCGTGCCGGCGAGGGCGCGGTCGGCGATATCGAGTTTGTCATCGTGCGACCCAGCGACGCGCCCGCCTTTGTGGGCTGTGGCGGCGCCGACTGCGGCATCTGTGGCTGGGACTCGCTCATCGAGGCCGACCTCAACCTGCTGCAGCTGGTCGATCTGGGCTACGGCCTGTGCACCTTTATCGAGGCGGAGCCCGCATGGCACACCGGCCAGGCCGAGCGCAACTATGCCCGCCGCGGGTCGCTTCGCGTGGCAACCAAGTACCCACGCATCGCGAGTGCCTGGTATGCCGAGCGCGGCGTGAGCGCCGACATCGTTTCGCTGCACGGCAATATTGAGCTGGGGCCCATCGTCGGCATGACCGACCGCATCGTGGACATTACCGCCACGGGTGCCACCCTGCGCGACAACGACCTGGTCATCACCGGCCGCATCATGGACTGCACGGCCCGCTTCTTTGTCAACCCGGGTGCCGCGCGCCTGGATCCGCGCGTGCGCAACCTGGCCGATCGCCTGGCCGCGGCCGTAAAGGACAAGCATTTTGAGCCCGTCGCGGGCTCGGTACAATAGCGCGAGCACGCACGGGCGCCCCAACGTCCGGGCTGCAGGCCAATTGGCGCCGCCGCCCGGTCTCTCGTTTCTCGATGACAACCTCGACCGATAGGGGATACCGATATGAAGACCATCAAGCTTGCTCCCGGTGAGCGCCTCGTTACCAACCAGCTCAACCGCAAGGGCGTGCTGCCGCAAAACATCGTCGACGCCGCCCGCGATATCGTGGCCAACGTGCGCACCAACGGCGATGCCGCGGTGCGCGATTACTGCCAGCGTTTTGACGGCGTTGAGCTGCAGAGCTTCCACCTGCCGCAAGAGCAGATCGATGCCGCGCTCGAAGGCCTCGACCCGGCCTTTGTCGCCGCGCTCGAGAAGGCCGCGCGTCAGATTCGCGAGTTCCACCAGCGCGAGGTCGAGCAGAGTTGGTTTACCACGCGCCTGGACGGCACGATGCTCGGCGTTAAGGTGACCCCGCTTGCCGCGGCCGGTATCTACGTACCGGGCGGTCGCGCGCAGTATCCCTCCACGGTGCTCATGAACGCCATCCCCGCCAAGGTTGCCGGCGTCAAGCGCGTGGTCATGGTGACCCCGCCGCAAAAGGACGGCCTGATCAGCCCCTATACGCTCGCCGCGGCAAAGCTTGGCGGCGTGGACGAGATCTATATGGTGGGTGGCGCCCAGGCCGTAGCCGCGCTGGCATACGGTACCGAGACCATTCCGCGCGTGGATAAGATTACCGGACCGGGCAACGCTTTTGTCGCCGCGGCCAAGCAGATTGTCTCGGGCGATGTGGGCATCGACATGGTCGCCGGCCCCTCCGAGGTCTGCGTGCTGGCCGATGCCACGGCCAAGCCCATGGTGGTCGCGGCCGACCTGATGGCCCAGGCCGAGCACGACCCGCTGGCAGCCTGCTATCTGGTGACCTGCGATGAGCAGTTTGCGCGCGAGGTCGAGGCGGGTATCGACATTCTGGTGGCGCAGTCGCCGCGCGCCGAGATCACGCGTGCCTCGCTCGACAACGAGGGCACCATCGTGGTGGCCGCCGACATGGCTGCCGCCGTCGAGGCCGTGAACACCGTGGCGCCCGAGCACCTGGAGCTGCACTGTAAGGATGCGATGGGCCTGCTCGGCGGCATTCGCAACGCCGGCGCCATCTTTGTGGGCGCCTGGAGCTCCGAGCCGCTCGGCGATTACGTTGCCGGTCCCAACCACACGCTGCCGACTGGCGGTACGGCCATGTTCTCCAACCCGCTTTCGGTCGAAGAGTTCGTCAAGCGCTCGAGCGTTATCTGCTATACGCCCGAGGGTCTGCTCTTCGACGCTCCCGCTACGCAGCGCCTGGCCGAGGCCGAGGGCCTGTGGGCGCACGCTCTTTCCGCCGCGCTGCGTCGCCGCATGCTGGAGCAGGGCGAGGATTCCGTGAGTGCCGAGTCGCTGGCCGCGGCCGACCTGACCAAGGTCGCCTGGCCGGGCGATGCCGTGGCGACGGTTGCCGAGGGCGTGGCCCTGGCGGCCGCGGGCGCGGATGGCGCCGTCGCGACCGGCGGGGAGGCCTAATATGGCCGAGCTGGCGCCTCGCATGAAGGAGCTCGTCCAGCCCTATCTGGCTGGTATTGAGCCCTATGATCCCAACTTTACGTCCACGCGCATCAACCTTTCGGCCAACGAGAACACCTATCCCGTGCCGGCCGGCGTGCGCGAGGCGGTCGATGCAGCGCTGTCCGCCACGCCACTCAACCGCTACCCCGATCCCATGTCTAACGACCTGCGCGACGAGCTGGCCGGTTGGCATGGCGTGACGCGCGAGAACATCTGCGTGGGAAACGGCGGCGACGAGCTGCTCTACAACTACCTGCTGGCGTTTGGCGGCGCGGGGCGGACCCTGCTCAACTGCCCGCCGTGCTTTAGCGAGTATGCGTTCTTTGCATCGCTGTGCCAGACCGAGGTGCGCGACGTGCGGCGCGATCCGGCGACCTTTGAGCTCGACCAGACTGCCGTACTTGCGTCGGCGCCCGAGTGCGATCTAGCAATCGTGACCTCGCCCAACAATCCCACGGGCGACGTGGCGCCGCTCGACTTTGTCGCGGCCCTATGCGATGCGTGCCCCGGCATGGTGATGGTCGACGAGGCCTACGTGGAGTTTGCCGACGATTCGTTTGGCACGGCCACCACGGCGCAAGGGCTTATCGCCGAGCATCCCAACCTGGTGATTCTGCATACGCTGTCCAAGGCGTTTGGCGCTGCCGGTACGCGTCTGGGCTACGTGATCGCGGCGCCCGAGGTCATCGACGTGTTCGCGGCGATTCGCCAGATCTATTCGGTCAATGTGCTGAGCCAGGCCGCGGCACTTGTCTGCGTGCGCGCCCGCGATGCGTATGCGCCCGTGGTGGCACAGGTCGCATCCGAGCGCGAGCGCGAGCTGTGTGCCCTGCGCGCCATGGCTGCCGGGGGCCTGCCCGTGGAGGTGTGGCCGAGCGCGGCGAACTTTGCGCTCGTGCGCACGCCGCATGCTTCGCGCGTGCGCGAGCGTCTGCGCGACGAGTATTCGATTTTGGTGCGCGACTTTAGCTACGCGCCGGGGCTTGCGGACTGTCTGCGCATTACCGTAGGCACCCCGCAGGAAAACGACGAGGTGCTGGCTGCGTTTGCCGCGCTGGTGAAGGAGGAGATGTAGATGGACCGTTATGCCGAGGTGGCCCGCAAGACGGGGGAGACCGACATTGTCGTCAAGCTCGACCTGGATGGAACCGGTGCGTGCGATATCTCGACCGGCGTGCCGTTTTTCGACCACATGCTCAACGCTTTTGGCCGCCATGGTCTGTTCGATCTGACGGTGCACGCAGTGGGCGACGTCGAGGTCGATGCGCATCACACCGTCGAGGACACGGGCATCGTGTTGGGCGAGGCGTTTTGCCAGGCGCTGGGCGACAAGGCGGGCATTACGCGTTTTGCCGACGCGGCGATCGCCATGGACGAGACGCTCGTGATGGCCGCCGTGGACATCTCGGGTCGCGGCCAGGCCTATTGCGAGCTGCCCGTGCCGACCGAGCGCGTGGGTAGCTTCGATACCGAGCTGGCCGTCGAGTTCTTCTATGCCTTCGCGCGTGACGCCAAGCTCACGCTGCACGTGCGCGAGCTGACGGGCGGCAACTCGCACCACATTATCGAGGCCGCCTTTAAGGCTGTGGGCCGCACGATGCGCCACGCCTGCGAGCTGGATCCCCGCGTGCAGGGAATCCCCAGCACCAAGGGCTCACTGTGACCTGTCCCTTTTTGGCAGGTCTGAATGGGAAAAAGGAGGATCGCGTGGGCGAACCGAAGATCGTGGTGGTCGACTATCACAAGGGCAATCTATCGAGCGTCGTGCGCGGGCTTGCGCGCACCGGCGCCGCTGCCTGCACGTCGGACGATCCGGAGCAGATCCGCAACGCCGACGGCTTGGTCATCCCGGGCGTGGGCGCGTTCTATGACGCGATCGCCTTTATGCGCCAGAGCGGCGAGGAAGCGGCCGTGCTCGACGCCGTTGCCGCCGGAAATCCGCTGCTCGGCATCTGCCTGGGCCTTCAGCTATTTTTTGAGCGCGGCAACGAGGGCGCGCCTACGGACGAGGGTGCGGCTGCGGACGGCAGCGACCCCGAGCAGGCCGGCGGCCCCTGGGTCGATGGCCTAGGCATTATGCACGGCTCGTGCATGCGCTTGGAGTCGAGTCGCCTGAAGGTGCCGCACGTGGGCTGGGACCAGGTGCACATGACGCCCGCCGGTGCGGCCGACCCGCTGCTCGCCGGTTTTGCCGAGGGTGCCAACATGTACTTCACCCACAGCTACGCGGTGGCAGACGATGCCGATGCCGCCGACGTCTTGGCTCGCACGCACTATACGCGGAGCTTCCCGTGCATTGTGCGCCACGGCAACGTGTGGGGTTGCCAGTTCCATCCCGAGAAATCCTCGGCGCTGGGGCAGCGCATCCTTAAGAACTTCGTCAACATCGTCGAGGAGGCCGGCCGATGATCCTGTTTCCCGCAATCGATCTGATCGGCGGCAAGGTCGTGCGCCTGGAGCGCGGCGACCGCAGCCGCTGCAAGGTATATTCCGACGACCCCGTCGCCGTCGCCCGCTCGTTTGCCGAGCAGGGCGCGAACTGGGTGCATGTCGTCGACCTGTCCGCTGCCTTTGGCGAGGACGAGGACGCGTGCGCTGCCAACTCGGCGGCGATTAAGGCTATCTGCGGCGTCGACGGCCTGTCCGTGGACGTGGGCGGCGGTGTCCGCTCGCTCGCGCGCATCGACGAGCTGGCCGGCTACGGTGCACGCCGCATCGCACTGGGCACCGTGCTGGTGACTGAGCCGGGTTTTGCCGAGGTGGCAGCCCAAGGCTTTGGCGAGCTGTTGGTGGCAGATATTGCCGCGCGCGACGGTCAGGTCAAGGTGAATGGCTGGCGCGACGGCGCGGGCGTGGCGCTCGACGATGCCGTGGCGCAGCTTTCCGAGCTGGGCTTTAAGCATCTGGTGTATACCGACATCGCGCGCGATGGCATGCAGACGGGCATCGATGTGGCGGCGTATCGCCATGTGGCCGAGGTCGCGGGATTTCCTGTCGTGGCTTCGGGCGGCATCTCGACGCTCGACGACATCCGCGCGCTCGCCGCGGTGGGCGAGGGCGCGATTGAAGGTGCCATCACCGGCCGTGCGCTCTACGAGGGCAACTTTACGCTGGTACAGGCGTTGGCCGCCGCCCGAGGGGAGGAGTAGCCCATGCTTACCAAGCGCGTGATTCCCTGTCTAGACGTCAAGGACGGCCGTGTGGTCAAGGGCGTCAACTTTGTGAGCCTGCGCGATGCGGGCGATCCGGTGGAGCTTGCCCGTGCCTACGACCGCGAGGGTGCAGACGAGGTCGTCTTCCTGGACATTACCGCTACGAGCGACAACCGCGCGACGACCATCGAGATGGCGGCGCACGCGGCCGAGGAGCTCGCTATTCCCTATACCGTGGGCGGCGGTTTCCGCGACCTGGCGGGCATGCGAACCATGGTGGCGGCCGGTGCCGACAAGGTATCGCTCAACTCTGCCGCCGTGCGTGACCCGTCGCTGATCAGCCAAGCTGCCGCGGCGTTTGGCAGCCAGGCCGTGGTCGTGGCGATCGATGCCAAGCGCGTCGGCCTGCCTGGGCAGCCGGATGCCGACAAGTGGGAGGTTTTTACCGCAGGAGGCCGCAACGCCACGGGTATCGATGCAGTGGCATGGGCCGAGGAGGCGGCTCGTCGCGGCGCCGGCGAGATTCTGCTGACCAGTATGGATCGCGACGGCACCAAGGCTGGCTTTGACCTGGCGCTCACCCGCGCCGTGGCGCGCGCGGTGCCAATCCCCGTCATCGCGAGCGGCGGCGTGGGCACGCTCGAGCATTTTGCCGAGGGCGTGATCGAGGGCGAAGCCGACGCCGTACTGGCGGCCAGCGTCTTTCACTTTGGAACCTTCAGCATTCGCCAGGTGAAGGAGTACATGGCCTCGCAGGGCATCCCTGTCAGGTTGGACTTCTAGCGCTGCGGCTTGCCCAGGCACCGCATCTTGCCGCTCAAACCGTCGCTCGCGTACCAAAGTACGCGTCGCTCCTCTTTCGCGGCAACCTGCGGCACCTGGACAACCCTCGCCGACCTGTGGGGCTTACTGTTATTACTTGGGAGAAATGATGACTGAGGTAGTAGAAGCTGCTGATCTTAAATACGACGCCCGCGGGCTGATTCCCTGTGTGGTTCAGCAGTATGACACCGGTGAGGTGCTTATGGTTGCTTGGATGAATGAGGAATCGGTGGGGCTGACGCTCAAGACCGGCACCACGTGGTTTTGGAGCCGCAGCCGCCAAGAGCTCTGGAACAAGGGCGCGACGAGCGGCAATATGCAGGAGGTCAAGGAACTCTGGGCCGACTGCGATAGCGATACGCTGCTGGTCAAGGTCGACTCGCCGGGTCCGGCCTGCCACACCGGCAACCGTACCTGCTTCTTTAAGCGCGTGGAAGGGGGAGCGCGATGAGGGTCGTGACGCCGTTCGAAGTCGCCGATTGTAACGCCGAGCTCCTCCGTGCGGGCGTGCCGTGCCGCGTGCATCTGACCGATGCCTGCGGGGCACAGTCGCTTTGGCTCGAGACCGAGAAAGAAAGGCTCGATGAGGCCCATGCCGTCATCGATGGGTTCTTTGGGAAGAAGGGTGCAAAGCCTCGGTTCGATGAGGCCGGTACCTACTTTACGCTGCAGTAACGAGAGGAAATAACCATGGGAGTCAGAACCGCTAACGTGCAGCCGGGAAATATCGGCGAGACCTTGACCGGCCTTGCTGAGGTGATTCACGGCCGTCGCGATGCGTCGCCGCAGGAGAGCTATACCGCCCGTCTGCTGACCGATGTCGAGGACGAGCTGCTCAAGAAGCTTGCCGAGGAGGCGAGCGAGGTTATCATGGCTTGCAAGGATAACGACCACGATCACATTCGCTACGAGGCCGGCGACCTGATCTATCACTTGCTCGTGACACTCGAACGCTACGGCATCACCCTCGACGAACTGGCCGGCGAACTCAATGCCCGCCGCCACTAGTCGTTTAAGAACGTCCCCAACGACTAATCTTAGGCGAGGGGCGTGGACTCCCATTCTCCGGTGGGGTGGGGGATGTCGAAGGTTCGATAACCGCAGTCGTAGGCGTGGGCCTGCGCTTCGCGGATATTCCAACAGATGTCACAGGCGCGGTGTGCGTCCGAGCCAAAGGTGATTGGCACCTCGGCGTGGGCGAAGCAACGCAGCAATCCGGTCGCGGGATAGTAGTCATCGAGGCCCTTGCGCGGTGCGGCGGTCGAGACCTCAACGCGCCGGCCCGTGTCATGGGCGCACTCGGCCATCTGCTGCCAAAACGGCGCGGGGTCAAAGTCGGGCGCAAAGCCTTCCTTCGAAAAGCGCATGACCAGGTCGGGATGGGCCATTACATCAAAGTTGAGTGAGCTTTCGCAAGCACGGCACCAGTCGTCGACGTAGCGCTCCCACACGCCGCGCACGCCCAGGTTTTCCCAAACATGCAGGTTGGTGTCGTCGTCGATCCAGCCGCAGAGCGAATCGGGCGTATCAGGGCGAGCGACGCCCTCCGTTCCCGCCGTACCCGCAGCGCCGGCCATGATATCGCCCGGGTCGCCAATCCAGTGCACACTGCCCAAGCGCACTATGGCACCCGCGGACCAGCCCTCAACCAAAGGCTCGCAACCTTCGTACCAGTCGCATTCAAAGCCATAGATAAGCTCAAGCTCCGGCGCGATTTGCGCGGCAAGCCTGCGGGCGTCCTCAAACGCCAGG
This sequence comes from Collinsella sp., assembly GCA_019414425.1. Classification (GTDB taxonomy): domain Bacteria; phylum Actinomycetota; class Coriobacteriia; order Coriobacteriales; family Coriobacteriaceae; genus Collinsella. The sequence goes on along the minus strand of DXMB01000039.1, from coordinate 10,570 downwards.
CGATGCGCCGTCAGGTCGCCCTCGACAACCTGCACTTCGCAGTTGGCGTCCATGCTGGCGGGCAGGGTGAGGTGGTCAGTCGAGACCATAACGCGGCAGCCGGCGGCGGCAGCAGCGCGGACGTTGTCCTCAAACGAGGCATGGCCATCCGAAAACGAGGTGTGGGTGTGACAATCGACCAGCGGGCAAGCGGACATGGCGGCTCCTTTGCATTTGGCGAATCCGTTCCATTGTAATGGCGCAGCCTCGGCGCGGCGGGAACGCTGCAAGTCGAAACCGACTGGAAAGGGCAGACGGCGCGTGCCGGCGCCGGCGACTACTTGCTTCGTGCCGCCACGCGTTTGGCCTGCACCGTTACCATCGCGTGCCGCACGGCGGTGATGGGGCGATAGCGGATCATACGCGGTCCCGACCAGCGCATGACCTCGCGTATCTTCTCGCGCATGGCAGGCCGGTAACAATGCGAAGGACAGGCCGAGCAAAATGTCTTGGTGCCCATGTGCGGGCAGTGCTCAATGCGCGCGATGGCGTATTTCTGCAGCTCGGCGCATTCGGGGCAGAGCGTAATGGTCCGAAGGCCGAGCTTCACGCGCGCGGGCTCATCGTCGCCAGCCTGCTCGATCGCATGCTCGCCGCCATGATGCCCGCGGCACCACAGCGCAATCATCTGCGACACCATTTGGGCCTCGCGCTCACGTTTGCGTGCCAGCTCCGGTGTGTCGGCGGTGCGCGCCATCTAGCTCAGCCTCCCGTGCTCGACCGAAAGCGAGAAATCGGCAAAGGCGCAGGTGCTGGCGCGATGGCTTACGAGCACGATGGTCTTGCCGCGGCGCTTGAGCTCGTCAACGGCCTGCATTACGGCTGCCTCGTTGAGAGCGTCGAGTGCGCTGGTGGGCTCGTCGAGCAAGATGAAGGGTGCGTCGTTGAGGAAGATACGCGCAAGGCCGATGCGCTGGCGCTCGCCTCCCGAGAGCGAGTCGCCTAGCTCGGCAACCGGGGTGTCGAGACCCTGCGGCAGGCGGTCGATGAGCGTGGTGAGTGAGGCGGAGCGGCAAGCGTCGAGCAGCTCGGCATTGGTGGCGTTGGCGCGCGCGACCAGCAGATTCTCGCGTACGGTGCCGCAGAACAGATGTGTGTCCTGGGTCATATAGGCCTCGTGGCTGCGCAGGCTCGCCGTGTTGATGTGGCGGGCATCGACGCCGCTCACCGTGATGGTGCCGGCTGCGGGGTCCCAAAAACGCATGAGCAGCTTAAGCAGCGTCGACTTGCCCGAGCCCGAGCGCCCCATGATGCAGGTCATGGTGCCGGGCGCAAAGGTGCAGGTCACGTCGTCGAGGATGAGACTCGAAGCGGGGTCATTCGCGGCCTGCTCTGTGGCGTCGGCACCACCCGCGTCCACGCCGTCCGCATAGCTAAAGCTCACATGCTCGGCTGCGGCGCCGGCAAACTCAACGTCCTGTCCATCGGCGACCTCGGCGCACTGGGGCTGCTCGTCGAGCAAATCGAGCACGCGTGCGCCCGAGGCGAGCGTCTCCTGCAGTGAGGCGCCCAGGCGGCTCACGGCCATCACCGAGCCAAACGACGACACAAAGGTAAAGACGGCGACAAACGCTGCGGCAAAATCGATCGTTCCCGCAGCCACCAGCTGCAGCGCTCGCCCGAGCATCACCAGATTGGCCGCAAGAATAAGCGCATCGGCTACGGCCTCGCTGGCCGCCTGGCGGCGCTTGAGGCGCGCGTCCACGGCGCCGACTTGCTCGGTCAGCTTGCCCAGGGCACGGCTGCGATCGGCGCCACCGGCAAACTGGATAGTCTCGGACGCGCCGCGTAGACTGTCGAGCACAAAGGCACCCAGCTTACCGGCGCCCTCGCGGCTCTGGCGGCCAGTGGTGCCGCATGCCTTGGCCGAGGTCAGGGGCAGTAGCACGCCCAGGACCGCGTAGGCCACGAGCGCGATGCCCGCGAGCTCGGGGCTCACAGCCAGCAAAAAGCCCTCAAACACAACGGTGCAGACCAGAGCGATGGCAATGGGCGAGATGGTGTGCGCGTAGAAGACCTCGAGCAGCTCGATATCCGAGGTGACCAGGCTCACGAGATCGCCCTTGCCGCGGCCCTCGAGCTTGGCGGGGGCGAGCTGGCGCAGGGCGCCAAACACCAAGTCGCGGATGTGCGCGAGCAGGCGAAACGCGATGTAGTGGTTGCAGAGCTGCTCGCCGTAGTGGAGCGGCCCGCGTGCGATGCCGCAGGCGGCACAGGCCGCGCATGCTGCGATCAGACCAAGCCCCAAGGCGTTGCGGCCCAGCGCGGCCATAAGGCCGAGGGCGCCAAAGGCCGGCACGAACGCCGCAGTGAGCATGCCGATGCTGCCCAGCGCGACGGCTAGCACAAGCCAGCCGGCAAGCGGTCGGACGAGCCCCATCATGCGCCACATGATGGACGGCGCCGAGCGACGGGCGCGGCCGGAGTCAGGCGCCGCGGCAGCGGAAGACGAGCCAGCACCGTTGAGGCCATCGGTACAGGCAGTACTGCCGCCAACAGCCTCAACCGCGCCGGCATCCTCGGCATCATCCTCCGCATACGCATATGCCGAGAGCTGCTCCTGGCTGTTCCACATGCGCGCATAGGCGCCCGCGCCCGACAGGAGCTCATCATGGGTGCCGCGCTCGGCAATGCGACCGCGCTCCAGCACCAGAATCTGATCGGCGTCCACGATTGTCGACAGGCGATGCGCCACCACGATTATGGTGTGCTCGCCGGCGAGCGATGCAATGACCTCGCCGATTGCGGCTTCGCTTGCGGCATCGACGTTGCTCGTAGCCTCGTCAAACACATAGATCGGCGAGTCGTGCAGCAGGGCGCGTGCCATGCACACGCGCTGGCGCTGGCCACCCGAAAGGTTGGTGCCGCCCTCGTTAATCACCATGTCGAGCCCGCCGTTGGCCTGCACAAAGGCCGCCACGCGCGTGCGGCCGAGCGCGCACAAAAGCTCGGCGTCGGTGGCGTTGGGCTGGGCGAGCAGCAGGTTGTCGCGCAGGGTGCCGGCAAACAGGTAGCCGTTGGTGGGCACCAGGGTGACGGCACGCATGAGTGAGGCGGCCGTGGCATCGCGCAGCTCGACGCCGCCAATGCGAACGCTGCCACGGTAGGCACCCTTGCGCCCCGCGATAATCCCCGCGATCGTGGACTTGCCGCCGCCGCTTTCGCCCACGAGTGCCACGAGCGAGCCGTGCGCAATGGTCGCGTTGGCGCTGTCTAGCACCGTGCGGTCGCCGTATGCATAGCTCACGCCCGCGAGCTCGATATCGCCGCGACCGTCAAGCTCAACATCGCCGCGCTCGGGCTCGGGCGTATCCAAAATGCCAAACATGCGGCGCGAGGCGGCCATGCCGTTCATGGCCGTGTGGAACAGCGATCCCAGGCGGCGCATAGGCAAAAAGAACTCCTGCGACAGAAAGACGATGAGGAAGGCAGCCTCAAAGCCAATCTTGCCCGTGGCGAGCTGCAGCGTGGCTACGATAATGCCGAGCGCGGCGCCCATATAGACGACCAGGTCCATAACGCAAATGGAGCGCAGCTGCATCACCAGCAGGCGCATGGTCGCTGTGCGGAAACGCTCGGACTCGGCGTTGATGCGCTCGTGCCAGCTGCGATCGGCCTGGTAGACCTTAAGGGTGGTGAGACCCTGCACGGCCTCCAGGAACATGCCGCCCAGATCGACATAGCTGCCCCAGTACTCGGCACCGATCTTTTTGGCGTTGCGCATGACCATCATGATGGAGACGGGGATGACCGGAACGCAGGCGAGCAGCAGCGCGGCGGGAAGACCCGCCTGGCCCACGAGCAGTACAAACAGCGTGATGGGTGCCAAGCCGGCAAAGAAGAGCTGCGGCAGGTAACCGCCAAAGTACACCTGGAGTTGCGTGGCGCCCTCGACGCTGGTCTGGACGGCCTCGGCGGTGGGGACGGTTTCGGTGTAGGAGGGGCCGAGTGCGGTGAGCTTGTCGTAGACGAGCGAGCGCACGCGGCGGACGGCCTCGAACGCGGCCTTGTCGCCGGCGCGTTGGGCCAGGTAGATGGAGGCGGCGCGCACGATGATGACGGCGGCGAGCGGCAGGGCCGCCTGTGCGAGGGCATCGACGGCGAGCGCGGCGGAAAGACCGTTCGTGACGATGCCGCCCAAGATGCGCGCAAGCATCCACATCACCGTGATGTTTGCCATGAGCGCGATCCACTTAAACAGGACGCTTGCCATAATGTAGGGCGTTGCCTGCGGAACCAGGGAGAAGAGCCGCTTCTCGAACATGAAACCTCCTATGCCGCAACGGTGCCGGGCTGGGTCCTCGGCAGCCGCTTAGTTAGCCAAATGCAACTAGAGTAACATCGTGCAGCGGGTAAGTATGCCGAGGGTAATTTTTAGCCGATGAACTGCGTAGAAAGTTCAAAATTGTTGAGTGCGGCGAACTTTGTGGTGGACGGAATGCGGGCGCAATTTTGATCGTGTGCGACCCGCTCCAAAACGTGTACGTCAGCTTCCAAAACCGACAAAAAATGACATGTTTGGAGGCTGACGTACATGTTTGGATAGGGGTAAGGGCGACGACGGACGAAAGTCACGCCTGTGCCACGTTCGATGTGCTAGCGTTTGGGTGAATAAAACGAGCCCGTGCGGAAAGGATCCGGACCGTATGCAACGTGGAAGTACATCTCCGCTGTCCCGCGAGACCGATGCGCCCGAAACCATCGTCAAGCTGGAGTGCGACATCGATGATGCGTCGCCCGAGGTACTCGCCTATGCCGCCGACCGCCTGCGCGAGGCAGGCGCCCGCGAGGTGCACTGGCTGCCCCTCTACTGCAAAAAAGGCCGCCCCGGCTGGCAGCTGCAGGTGATCTGCTCGCATGAGGATATCGAACGCCTGCAGACGATTATCTTTTTGGAAACCACGACCAACGCCGTTCGTCGCCAGGTGATGGAACGCGTTTGCCTGCCGCGTCGTTTTGAGCAGGTAGCGACGCCTTGGGGCGAGGTGGCCGTCAAAGTAGCCACCCTGCCCGACGGCAGTGAGCGTGCGGCGCCCGAGTACGAGGACTGCGCCCGTCTTGCCCGCGAGCATAACGTGCCGCTCCAGCGCGTGATGCAGGCGGCTCAGAGTGCGGCGCTTCGATTTGAGTAACACGGCCGGTGGCACGCCGCGCCCAGCCCCATCAAACCCACCCGAAAGGACCACCATGAAATACCTCATCGCTTCCGACATTCACGGCTCGGCATACTGGGCCGAGCGCCTCTGCGCTGCCATCGAATCCGAGCAGCCCGACCGTATTGTGCTGCTAGGCGACCTGCTCTACCACGGCCCGCGCAACGACCTGCCGCGCGACTACGCCCCCAAGCGTGTGATTCCGCTGCTCAACGCCCTAGCCGACCGCATCATCGCGGTGCGCGGCAACTGCGACGCCGAGGTCGACCAGATGGTCCTCGACTTTCCCGTTATGGCGGACTACGCCACGCTGTTCGACGAGACCGGTCGCGAGCTGTTCCTGACGCACGGCCACGTCTTTGGCGCCGGCATGCACAACAGCGTCGACCACGCGCCCGCGCTGCCCGAGGGCTCCGCGCTCGTCTACGGCCACACGCACATCAAGGTTAACGAGGCAAGCGCCGCGCACCCGGGCCTGTGGCTCTTCAACCCCGGCAGCGTGAGCATTCCCAAGGACGGTGCGCACAGCTACGGCATCTACGAGGGCGGCGCGTTCCGTCACGTGATCCTGGAGGAGGAGTAACCATGGCCGAGCATATGGCTCAGCAAAATGCCGAGGGTTCACGCGACCTGTCCACGCTGGTCGACGCGTCGGCCGAGCTGCAGCATCTGGTGCAGACCATCTGGCGCCTGCGTCAGCCCGATGGCTGCCCGTGGGACCGCGAGCAGACGCATCAGAGCATTGGCAAGAACATGATAGAGGAAGCCTACGAGGCGCTCGATTGCATTGAGGCGGACGACGTGGCGCATCTGCGCGAGGAGCTGGGCGATGTGCTCATGCAGGTGGTGCTGCATGCGCAGATTGCGGCGGATGCCGGTGAGTTTACGCTTGCCGATGTGGCGCGCGATATCGACGCCAAGCTCATCCGTCGTCACCCGCACGTGTTTGGCGATGCGGATGCCGAGAGCTCCGACGAGGTGCTCAAGATTTGGGACGAGGTCAAGCTTGCCGAGAAGGCCGCCAAAGACCAGGCCGTGGCGGCAGGCGAGGCCGCACCCGAGGGTCTGCTCGACGGCGTGCCCACGCACCTGCCGGCGCTGATGCAAGCTCAGAAGGTGTCGCGCAAGGCGGCGGCCGTGGGCTTTGAGTGGGAGACGGTCCAGGATGTGTGGGACGAGGTCGCCGAGGAGCGTGCCGAGTTTGAGGCCGAGGCGCCCGGCTCGCCCGAGCGCGAGATGGAATTTGGCGACCTGCTCTTTGCCCTAGTCAACGTCGCGCGCAAAGAGGGGATTGACGCCGAGAGCGCCCTGCGCGCGAGCACGGCCAAGTTCCGCCGTCGCTGGGCTGCGATGGAGCAGATGGCGGCCGGTGCTCACGTGGATCTTGCCGAGCTTTCGACCCACGGCCTCAACGACCTGTGGGATGCTGCAAAGGCGGAGGAGTAAGACTGCGGGAACGACGGGCTGACACGCCTCATCGTTCCTGCTAAATTTTTCGAAAATCAAGTGTATCCCTCGGCTAACTTAGGGCATAATGCAAAAAGTGCGACATGGCTAACTTACGGAGACGCACCGACGGTGCGCGGTCAGCCGGTCGTTTGCATCCATTACGTTTCCAAGTGAGAGGGAGACAACATGAGCGATATTTTGGACGTCTACGGTCGCGAGGTGCTCGACAGCCGCGGCAATCCCACTGTCGAGGTCGAGGTCGTGCTCGAGGACGGTAGCTTTGGCCGCGCAATGGTGCCTTCGGGCGCTTCGACCGGTGCCTTTGAGGCCTGCGAGCTGCGCGATGGCGACAAGGGTCGCTACCTGGGCAAGGGCGTTTCGCAGGCCGTCGAGCACGTCAATAACGAGTGCGCTAACGCCGTCGTGGGCCTCGACGCCTTCGACCAGCGCGCCGTCGATGCCGCGCTGATTGCCGCGGACGGTACCCCCAACAAGACCAAGCTCGGTGCCAACGCCATCCTGGGCGTGTCGCTGGCCGTCGCCCGCGCCGCTGCCGAGTCGGCGGGTCTTTCGCTGTACCAGTACCTGGGCGGCGTCAACGCCCATCTGCTGCCCACGCCCATGATGAACATCCTCAACGGCGGCGTGCATGCCGACAATAACGTCGACTTCCAGGAGTTCATGATCATGCCGGTGGGCGCCCCGAGCTTTGCCGAGGGCCTGCGTTGGTGCGCCGAGGTCTACCACACCCTCAAGGGCGTGCTGCACGAGGCCGGCCTGGGCGGCGGCGTGGGCGACGAGGGCGGCTTTGCGCCCAACCTTAAGACCAATGCCGAGCCGTTCGAGTACATTACCAAGGCCGTCGAGAAGGCTGGCTTTAAGCCCGGCGTCGACTTCATGTACGCCATGGACCCGGCCTCGACCGAGTTCTACAACGCCGAGACCGGCATGTACGAGCTCAAGGGCGAGGGTGTGGAGTACACGAGTGCCCAGATGGTTGATTACTGGGAGAAGCTCGTCGACACCTACCCCATCATCTCCATCGAGGATGGCATGGCCGAGGAGGACTGGGACGGCTGGGTCGAGCTTACCCGTCGCATTGGCAACAAGGTGCAGCTGGTGGGCGACGACCTGTTCGTCACCAACACCGAGCGCCTCAAGAAGGGCATCGAGCTGGGTGCCGCCAACGCGATCCTGGTCAAGGTCAACCAGATCGGTACGCTCACCGAGTCGCTCGAGGCCATCGAGACCGCCAAGGAGGCCGGTTACGCCTGCATCGTGAGCCACCGCTCCGGCGAGACCGAGGATTCCACGATTGCCGACCTGGTCGTGGGCGTCAATGCCGGCCAGATCAAGTCGGGCGCCCCGTGCCGCAGCGACCGTATCGCCAAGTACAACCAGCTCATCCGCATCGAGGACGAGCTCGAGGGCAGCGCGCGCTACGCCGGCAAGGCCGCGTTCTATAACATTCGCTAGATAGACGAGCCTGGTGGGGAGGGGATGGACTCGGCTTCGCCCCGCTCCAGCTAGACGCTACAGAGTTCTGTCGGGCGCTGGGCCATATGGCTCAGCGCCTTTTTTATGTCGAGCAAAGGCTGGCGAAGGCGGTGCGGGCGCTCGTGCTATAACTAAAGGACTTAGCGCAAACAAACCTCAACCGCACAAGGCGCACATGGATCAGATTTACGACAACAGGTACTATTCCGCCGCATCGCGCGAGCCGTCGCCTCGCCGCGCACGTACGGTGCAGCTCGGCGGTTCCGACTACGCCGGCGCCGACCGCTCCACGCAGCGCCCGACAAGTACCTCGCGCCCCAATGCTCAAGTGAATACTTCGACAGATGGACCAGTACGTCCGACACGTTCGCCGCATTCGTCGCGTCCCTCGGCCCAGACGCACGACAAATCGAGCAGACCTTCGAGCCGTCTTTCGGGCTCGGACTTTATGCGCTACGCCAACGACAATGCGGTGGTCAAGGCGATCTATGACTTTACGCATGGCTCTCTGCGTCCGCTGTTTATCGGCATCGTTGTGGCGCTGGCGCTCGTGAGCCTGTATTTCCCCGTGCGCGACCTGTACGTGGCAAAACGCTCGAGCGACATCTTGGCCAAGCAGGTCGAGATTCGCCAGCAATACAACGACGAGATGAAAAAAGACACTGACAAGTGGTTTTCGGAAGAGGGCATTAAGGATTCGGCACGGGACCTGGGCATGGTGATGCCCGGCGAGAAGAGGATTGAAGTGCAAGGTCTGGACGAGGATTCGGATTCGTCGTCGAGCAAAAAGTCCTCAAACGCCAAGAATGCCAGCGAAGTGGCCAAGGAGATCGAAGAGGTCGGCAAGGACGCACCGTGGTACATCCAGGCGCTCGACATGCTGTTTGGGTTTAACGGCGTCGAGGGTCAGACGGTCGTGTCCAACGGCAAATAGCGCCCGGAGGGGAGCCCGCAATGACAAATTGCAAACGCTATAAGGTGGCCGCGATCGACCTGGGAACGGTGTCGTCGCGAGTGGTGTTGGCCCAGGTCGAGGGCGGAGCGATTGTGGAATCGTCCAAGCATACCGAGATTACCGACCTGGGCGAGGGCGTGGACGCGACGGGCCGCTTTTGCGAGGCGGCCGTTGAGCGCGTGCTCGCTGCGTGCCGCATGTTTGTGGTTGAGGCCCGTGCCTTTGGGGCCGCGTGCGTCTGCACCACGTGCACGAGCGCCGCGCGCGATGCGTCCAATGCCGCGCTGCTGCTGGACGGCCTGCGCGAGCTGGGGCTCGAGCCGCAGGTGATTCCGGGTGAGGTCGAGGCACGCCTGACGTTTTTTGGCGTGGCGCACGACTTTGCAGGCGAGCGCATCATCGTTGCCGATTCGGGCGGCGGGTCCACGGAGCTCGCGACGGGCGTATACGCTCCGGAGTGCAGCGTCTTTGCGCTGGAGGGAACGCGCTCGCTGGACATCGGTTGCCGTCGCGTGACGGAGCGGTTTTTCTCGGCGCTGCCACCCGCGGATGGCGAGCTTTCAGCCGCCGCTGCGTGGTCGGGCGAGCAGTTCGCCGCCTATTTTGAGGGCCTGCCCAGCGACTTTGAGCATGCAGAGCGCCTGGTCGCCGTGGGCGGCACCGTCACCACGCTCGTGGCACTGGTTCACGAGCTGGAACCGTACGATTCGAGCTTTGTGCACCTATGCGAGCTGTCGCTGGAGCAGGTCTCGGCCGCTATCGAGCGCATGTCTGTGTTGGACGCGGAAGGCATCGCCACGCTACCGGGTGTACAGCCCAAACGCGCGGGCGTGATTCTGGCCGGCGCCGTGGTGATCCGCGAGCTCATGCGTGCCGGCGGCTACAAGACGCTCACCGTAAGCGAGAACAGCCTACTCGCCGGCATGGCCGCCACCATCAACGAGACCCTCGACGGCACAACCCCCACCATCGGCTGGACCCCCAGCCTCAACGCCCTTTAACCATCCCCTCATAAGTTGCGGTGAAATACGGACTAAAATCGCCCTTTCGGGCCCCAAACAGTCCCTATTCCACCGCAACTCACCATCTGTATCGGCATCCAAAAGAAACGGGCCCGCATCCCCAGGGGACACGGGCCCGTAACCAATACATGGTAGGGGCGGTGGGACTCGAACCCACAATCCTTGCGGCGAGAGATTTTAAGTCTCCTGCGTATGCCAATTCCGCCACGCCCCCGTGAGACTAGAAGTCTAGCACAAGCCGTCCGTTACGCGTTGACGGCCATCGAGTGCTGGCCTGACTTTTCCAAGTACTCGGCAAACTTGGCTTCGTCGCCCTTGTTCTGGTACTGCAGGGCCAGCAGGTACTCCAAGCGGCAGCGCTTGACCGGGTCGTCGCCGACATCCTCGAGCATGCGCTCCAGCTCGGGAATGTCGTTGTGACGCTTGAGGATCATCGTGTCGTACATCAGCTGGCA
>DXMB01000038.1:0-21590 GCA_019414425.1 Collinsella sp. | reverse complement strand
AGGGCTTTGAGTCCGCACTCGCCGATGAGCTTAAACGCCTCGGGCTTTCGCATGTTCGCCGGCTGAAGGGCCGCGCTACATTTGAGGGCGAGCTCGAAGAAGGCTACCGCGCCTGTCTGTGGTCGCGCCTGGCGAGCCGTGTGTTCGTGGTACTCGGGCGCTTTGAGGCGCAGGATGCCGATGAACTGTACGATAGCGTTTACGACATCGCCTGGGAGACCATCATCCGCCCCGGCGCCACCATCGCCATCACCGCCCGCGGCGTGACCGAGCAGCTGCGCAACACGCGCTTCTCGGCCCTGCGCGCCAAAGACGCGCTGTGCGACCGTCTGGCCGAGACCACGGGCCGTCGCGCCGACGTCGATGCCGCCGACCCCGATGTTCACCTGTTGCTTTCGCTGCGTCAGCGCCGCGCGAGCATCAGCCTGGACCTTTCGGGCGACCCGCTGTTCAAGCGTCTGCCGCCCGCTGCGACTCGTGCCGGCGAGGGCGCACATGTGTTGCGCCCCGACTACGCCGCCCTGGTGCTGGCGCAGGTCGGCTGGACCGCACTATGCGAGCGCGAGCTGACGGCCGACGATTACGAAAACGAAGCCCTTCCCACGCTAATCGATGCCTCGTGCGCCGGCGGCGGTCTGCTGCTGGAGGCCGTGAACATTCTGACCGACCGCGCCCCGGGCGCCGCACGCGAGCGCTGGGGCTTTGAGGGCTGGCAGCTGCACGACGCTGTCCTGTGGGAGCAGCTGCTTGCCGAGGCGCGCGAGCGCGAGGCGGCAGCGCGCGAGCGCCAGGCGCGCATCGTGGCCGTAGACATCGACCCCGCCGCCCGCAAGACTGCCGAGCGCATGGTCAAGTGCGCCGGCTACAAGCGTTTTGTCGACTTTTGTGCCGCCAAGCCCGCCACCGTGCTGGACCATGCGGGCGCCGTCGCCGGTGCCGCCCTGGTCGCGGACACGACCGAGACCCCGCTTTCGCTCATGCACGACGCCATGACGCTGGTCGGCGAGCTGCGCCGCGCGCCCGAGCTCGCTTCGGCACCGGTCGCCGCGCTCACCCGCGATGGCCTTATGGCCCGCGCGCTCCACGCCGAGCCCGCGCGCTCCATCGCCGTCATGCCCAACAACGAAGAGGCGACCGTCGAAGTCTGGCCTTCGCTCGACCACGCCGCCGCAGCGTTTGAGGCTGCGACCAGCGCAAACGCCGAGGGCGAGACCGCGGACGCCGACGACGTCATCAGCGACGAAGCCGCCGACACCTTCATGCCCGAACCTACCGCCACGCTCGACCTGGGTGATGGCAAGCCGCTGCCCGTGCTCATCCCCGAGTCCGAGCAGTTCGCCAACCGTCTGCGCAAGAACGCTCGCCTGCGTCGCAAGTGGGCAAAGCGCGAGGGCGTGAGCTGCTACCGCGTCTACGATGCCGACCTGCCCGATTACTCTGCCGCCATCGATCTGTACGAGGGTTGCCCGCAGACGCCGGGCCGCTGGCTCGTCATTGCCGAATACGCCGCGCCCAAGACCATCGACCCCGCACTGGCCCAGGCCCGTATGCTCGATATTCTGGCCATCGCGCCGCGTATCCTGGATGTTCCGGCCGAGCACGTGCACGCCAAGGCCCGCATGCGTTCGCGCGGCGGCTCGCAGTACGGCAAGCAGGGCGCCGGCAAGGGCGCATCGGGTGAGCGCGCCAACATCGCGCGCCGTCGCCTGCCGCTCATCGAAGAGGGCGGCCTCACCTTTGCCGTCAACTTTGACGACTACCTGGACGTCGGCATCTTCTTGGACCACCGCGTCACCCGCAACCTGGTGCGCGAGCACGCCAAGCAGGCGCGCCGTTTCCTCAACCTGTTCGCCTACACCGGCACTGCCACCTGCTACGCAGCCGACGGCGGCGTCGAGGAGACCGTGACGGTCGACCTCTCGAACACCTACCTGGATTGGGCCGAGCGCAATATGCGTCAGAACGGCTTTGTGGGGCCGCAGCATCACTTTGTGCGCGATGACGTGCTCGCCTGGATTCGTGACCAGCGCCAGACGCGCAACCGCTGGGACCTGATCTTTGTCGACCCGCCCACGTTCTCGAACTCGTCCAAGATGGGCCGTCGCACCTGGGATGTCCAGCGCGACCATGTTGAGCTTTTGGCCGGCGTGTCGCGCCTGCTCGCACAGGGCGGCCATGCCATCTTTAGCTGCAACCTGCGCGGCTTCCGCCCCGAGACGCGCAAGCTCGCACGAGCGGGCGTCGTGCTGGAGGACATTACGGCACAGACCATCCCCGAGGATTTCGCGCGCAACCAGAAGGTGCACCACTGCTATATCGTGCGCCGCCTGCCCATCGAAGATGCCATGGCCGAGGTCGGCTTTAGCGCCGAGGAGATTGCCGAGCGAACCGAGGAGCTGCGCAACCCCGAGGCCCGCAAGCCTCGCGCGGCAGCGCCCGCGCACGCGCAGACCGGCAACGGCAAGCCCAACTTTGTCGGCAAGCCCTCCCCCGCCGGCAAGCCCAAAAAGAAAAAATTTTACGCCAGCAAGCCCAAGGGCAAATAAACAAAGTTGCGGTGGAATACGGACTGTTTGCCTGGAATTAGGCAAATTTAGACCGTATTTCACCGCAACTCATATTGGGATGGCGGATGCCGACCTATCCCTGGATGACCAATCGGTAACCAATACCCACGTGCGTTTGGATATAGCGCGGATGCGCGGGGTCGGACTCGATCTTCTTACGCAACGTGCCCATAAAGACGCGCAGGCTTGCCAGGTCGCTCTTGGTCGCCGTGCCCCAAATCTCGTGCAGGATAAACTGGTGCGTCAGTACCTTGTCGGCGTTATGCGCCAGCAGGCACAAGAGCTTATACTCGATCGGCGTCAGATGCAGCTCCTCGCCATCCATCGTGGCGATGCCGGCATCAAAATCGATATGCAGCTCACCGGTATCGAACGAGCCCTCGGAGGCAACGCCGCCCGTTTGCGCATACGAAAGGCGCCTGAGTGTCGTACGAATGCGCGCGAGCAGCTCCTCGACCGAAAACGGCTTGGTCAGGTAATCGTCGGCGCCGGCATCGAGTGCGCGGATCTTGTCCGCGTCCTCGCTGCGCGCCGAAACCACGATGATCGGCATGCCCGACCATGCGCGCACCGACTCCACCACCTTGACGCCGTCCATATCGGGCAGGCCCAGATCGAGTAGCACGATGCTCGGCGCCTGCGACGAGGCAGCGGCAATAGCGGCATGGGCGGTCTCCACGGCCATATGGCGCAAGCCGTGCGCCTCGAGCGCGGCAACAATAAGATTGCGAACGGCGGGGTCGTCCTCAACGACCAAGATGAGCGGTTTTACGGCAGAGTTCGGCACAGCGCTACTCCTTATCAAACGAAACATCGGCGACGGGAAGCTCAATCGTAAAGACCGAGCCGTGCGGGTCCGCCGCGGCAACCTCTATGCTACCGCCATGCGCCAGCGCAATGGAGCGGCAGAGCGAAAGACCCAGACCCACGCTGCGATGGCTGTCGGCAAGACCGTGGTTGGCGGTGTAGAACGACTCAAAGATTCGCTCGCGGTCCTCGGGCGCAATGCCCGGGCCGTCATCGGCCACCGAGCACGCCACGCGTCCATCGTCGACGCCAATCGAAATCACGATATGCGAGCCTGCGGGCGTATAGGTGATGGCGTTGTTCACCAGATTGACCACCAGCTGCACCATCAGACGCGCGTCGACGTTAACGAGCGCCGGCTCATCGCACGCCACCACCTTAAGGTCGTGCTCACGCACGGCCGGACTTACGTGGCGCAGCGCCTCCTCGACGATATCGTCCATGAGCTCGAGCGTAGTCGACAGATGCATGCCGCCACCCTCGAGTTTGGTGATGGCGAGCAGATTCTCGACGGTGGCGTTGAGCCACAGCGCATCCGAGCGAATGGATAGAAGCAGGCCGCGGCGCGTCTGGGCATCGAGCACCGCGGTGCCGGTCGAGCCCTGATCGAGCAGCACGTCGGCATTACCCGAAATGCTGGTAAGCGGCGTGCGCAGATCGTGCGAGATGGAGCGCAGCAGGTTGGCGCGCAGCTGTTCGTTTTTGGCGAGCACCGCCGCTTCCTCGCGGGCCTCCATCGCGCGGGCGCGGTCGAGCGCCAGCTCGCCTTCGCTCACGATGGCATCGGCAAGTGTCCGTTCCTCATGCGTCAGCACGTCGGGCTCGGCAACGATAGCCAGCACGCCCACCACCGAGGCGGGGTCGCCCGAGCGCACGAAGCCGTCGCCCGTGCGAACCGTCAGGTAGATGCCATAAAACGCCGATCCGCCAAACGTGGCGTCAAGCGGCGTTCCCACGTAGGCGGACGCCGAGAGCCGCGGCGGCATCTGCGGCGCCAGCTCGTGCACCGGCGCGGCATCGCCCACGGCTGTGTACGTCGCACGCGGCAGCAGGTCATCGCCCTCGGCGTCGGCGCTGTACCACACGACCGGACAGCCCGAAAGACGCGCCAGCTGCGTGGCCATGGCATGGACAATCTGCTGCTGATCGGCGCACCGCTGCAGCATGCGGTTGGTCTCGAGCACCATATGCGTGCGGCGGTCGCTAGCGGCAGCCTGTGCCAAGGCGCGGCGCAGGGCCAACGCAATCGAGCTCGACACAAGCGAGACCACGAACATGATGAAGAACATGCCGGGATAGCCGCGGTCGATAAGCGACAGCGAGTAGCGCGGGTCGACAAACAAGAAGTTGTAGAGCGCCACGGCGGCAGCCGAGCTCAGCAAGCAATACAGGCGACTCCAGGTAAAGAATGCGCACAGCTGAACGGCGAACACATAGACGATCATGATGCTCGGCGCGAGACCCGGATGGTCGAGCAGCGCGCCCACAATCGTCGCCGCGACCAGCAGCCCCACCGATACGCAGGCGTCATACAGAGGAGTGCGGCGCGTCAGCGTTGTGCGCCGCCACCAAAAGCTATCGGCAATATCGCCGTCCGTACGGACGTCCATCAGCGTCCCGCCCCTCTCTCAAAAACAAAAACCACCACAAAGGGGACAGGCACCCTTGTGGTGGTTTCCCCTTGTGGTGGTTCCAAGTGTAAAGCCTTTGCAACCTGCGGTCGTTAGACAAACAGCACGTGCGCGAGCAGTGCGCACACGCACGCCGCGACAAGCACCGTCACCACGATCGAAATCACGCGGTCGGCCATGTCCATGTTGGCCCGATTCGTAAAGAACCGATCTTCGGCAGCATCGGCGCGTACCTCACGCACCAGCTCGGTCGCAAGATCGCAACCGTCAAGCACCTTTGCATCCATGGTTTCCTCCCAGGACTCAATCTCCGTCATTACAAGCCCGCCCGTTCGCAGACAAACCTCGAGCGTCGACTACGGCCGCTCGTTGGGAGCCAGGCGCTGCATCTTGTTCACGGCCTTGAACTTGGTGAACAGCGGCACGTACTCAAAGCTCACGTTGGAGTTCTCCAGGCCGTACCAACGCGCGGGCGTGCCGGCGGCGCGGCGGATGATGTACTTGAGCGTGATGGCCGTACGCTCGCTGGGCTCCACATCGCTTTCGGGCGCCAGAAGCTTACGGATCAGGACGAACTTGAACGTGCCGATGTTACCCGGATCCTTGTAGACCGAGTAGTCATGCGTCTGCGGCGGCAGCTCGCCGGTGGCAGCCAGGTCCTGAACAACCTGACGCAGGTAGGCATTGACGCGCTGGTTGATCTTGTAGCCCAGGTACAAATGCACGCGGAACACGTAGTCGGTGCCGAACGTCTCGACCGAATAGGCAAAGGTGTGCGGTTCGTCCATGGTCTCGACATTCACAAACCACCAGGCGCGGGCGCGCTTGGGATGCTTGTCCAAGATCGAATAGACGATATCGCGGTCGATGTAGTCGGTATGGGTGTCCTTGGTCAGGTACACGACGTTGTCGCTCATGCGCTCGTAACGGTCGTCGTCGCGCAGGCGCTTGAGCTGCGGCAGGTAGCTGCGCAGCGGCAGCAGCGTAAACTGGCGCTGCTCGACCGCCGTGCCGTTGTACCAGCACACCATAATGCCCATGATGAGTGCAGCCATAAGGATGGTGAAGTAGCCGCCGTGGAAGAACTTGGTGAGCGAGCTCACGAAGAAGAAGCCTTCGAGCAAAAGGAAGAAGGCCGCGAAGATCCACGGAGCAACCTTGAGCTTGCGCTCCTCATGCAGGTAGAAGAAGAGCAGCAGCGTGGTGCACATCATAGTCAGCGTAATGGCCAGGCCGTAGGCGGCTTCCATATGCGCCGAGTTCTGGAACAGCAGCACCACGATGACGCAGCCCACAAGCATGACGTTGTTGACCATGGGGATGTAGAGCTGGCCTTTGGTCTCGGCAGGGTAGAAGACCTGCATGTGCGGCATGAGGTCCAGACGGCTGGCCTCGGACACCAGCGAAAACGCGCCGGTGATGAGCGCCTGCGAGGCAATGATGGCCGCGACGGTGGAAAGGCCAACGGCAAACGGGCGCAGGCCCGGAGTGAGCATCTGGTAGAACGGGTTGAGGTCGGCAATGCCCATGAGCTCGGGGTTGGCAGCGTTGTTCATAAGCCAAGCGCCCTGGCCCATATAGGAAAGCAGCAGGCAGCACTTAACGAACGGCCAGGTGGCGTAGATGTTGCCGCGGCCGACGTGGCCCATGTCGGAGTAGAGCGCCTCGGCACCGGTGGTGGCGAGGAAGCAGCTGCCCAGAATCATGATGCCCGCGTGGTTGTTGGGACTCAGCAAAAAGGCGATGCCGCGCACCGGGTTGAGGCACAGCAGCACGGCGGGGTGCTGGAAGACAAAGAACAGACCCGTGCCGCCCAGGAACAGGAACCACAGCGTCATGATGGGGCCAAAAGCGTGACCGATCTTGGCCGTACCGATACGTTGTACCAAGAAGAGCGCGATGATGATGGCAAGCGTGATGGCCACGACGCGGCCCTGATCGTCACCCAACACGGCATGGACCGCCGGAATGGTGCGCAGGCCCTCGATGGCCGTGGTAACGGTAACGGCGGGCGTCAGGATGCCGTCAGCGAGCAATGCGGCGCCGCCCAGCATGGCGGGGATGATAAGCCACTTGCCGCAGCGCTTGACCAGGCTGTACAGGGCAAAGATGCCACCCTCACCATGGTTATCGGCGCGCAGCGAGATGAGCACATACTTGATGGTGGTCAGCAGCGTGACCGTCCACACGACAAGGGAGAGCGCGCCAAGCACGAACTCCTCCGTCACGCTTCCGATGCCGCCGTTGCCGGCAACGAGCGCCTTGGTTACATACATAGGGCTGGTGCCGATATCGCCGTACACCACGCCCAGCGTGACGAGCATCGCCGAGATGCTCACAGGAATCGCAGCGTGCGAGGCTGCCTCCTTGGCCTTTTGTTCCATAAGCCGGTTTCCTCCCAACTTTAATGTTCGAAGGGATTATAGGTAATCGGCCCATGTTTGAATGGCACTGTTTTCCCAGCTAAATAAACATTTATACGGCCTTTAGGCCACCGTGGCGATATGGAATGTGACAAAGGGACGGTCCCTTTGTCACATCCGTCATTTTCCGAGCCAATTTTTGAACCACCACTCCATGGAGCGGCTCATCTCGGCCATAAAGGGGCTCGTGTGCTTGCGGGTGTAGATATCCACGACGCGCTCCCCCACCTCGCGGGCGTGCGGGCGAAACATCGCATCCATCTCGGCCACCTGCGCATCCATAGTCGCGGCATCCGCACGGCAGTAGCGCTCCTCGTGCACCAGGTTCACCACGGGGTGCGCAATGGCCGGGCGCTCCTTACGGGGCG
The DNA here is from genome assembly GCA_019414425.1 of Collinsella sp. Classification (GTDB taxonomy): domain Bacteria; phylum Actinomycetota; class Coriobacteriia; order Coriobacteriales; family Coriobacteriaceae; genus Collinsella. The sequence continues at coordinate 13,794 of DXMB01000038.1, read as the reverse complement.
TGCCGATGATGAGCATCGACAGCGGCATGGTATAGGGCGGCAGATCGAGCAGCGCGGCAACTTCCTCGGCGTTCTCGACGATGTCGCCAATGTAGCAGCTCCCCAGCCCCAGGGCCTCGGCGGCAACCACGGCGTTTTGCGCGGCGATCACGGCATCCTGAGCCGCGATGGCAAAGTCGCCCAGACCCGGCGCGCGGCGGGGCGCCTTGCCCGTACGCTCTACAAACTCGGGCTCAAAGCAGCCCACGTGCTCAAACAGATCGATCCACTTGGCATAGTCGACCACAAATATAAGTGCCCAGGGCGCCTTGGCGATCATGGGCTGGTGGTCGCACAGATCGGCCAGGCGGTCGAGCGTGGCCTGCTCGCGAATGCTTACGATGGAATACATCATCATGGCGCCCGCCGACGGTGCGCGACTCGCCGCATGCAGAATCGCCGCCCGCTGCTCGTCGGTCACCGCCACGGGACGGTCGTCGTCATCACGCGCGAAGGCACGCGTAGACGAGCGGTGCTCCAAGATGTCCAGTACCGCATTGCCCGTAGTCTCGACCGGATAGCCGTATGTATCCACGACCGCAGCTCCGTCGCCGCCCATGTCCGCCTTGCAAACCTGCTCGCTCATCGCCCTACCCTCGCCATTTCTTTAAGAAGCCTTTACGTTTCCGTGTAATTCCCGTCCATTATCGCGCAGGCCGCCACTACATTGCGCCACACCGCCGCACGTGCGCGTTAATATGGCTGGTTGTTGTGCGCAGCCACCAATTGCAGCGCATATCTTGGTAACAATCGGGTAAACCCCCGCTTTCGTACGTTTTAGTTTGTGAGGAGTCTCAGCATGTTCGCTGCCGCCATCTCGCTCGTCGGTCTTGCGGCGACCGTCTACCTTGTCTTGCGCGAGGCCAAGGCCATTCGCGCTCAGTCGGGCACCGTTGCCAAAAGCGCTCTTGGGTGGAGCGTCGTCTTCGGCCTGTTCCAGGTCTTTTTGACTATTTGGGGCGCCATTGGCCTCGTCGCCCAAAACGAGCCGCTCGCCTTTGTGATGCTCATCCTGACCAACGCCATCCTCACCGGATGCGCCTGGGCCAGCATCGCCCGCGATCGCATCGCCCCGCGCGTCTTTGCGTTCGCCAAGCCCGACGCCCCCGCCCCCACCGGCAAGCTCGCCCGCCTGCGCGGCGCCTTTGTGGGCAAACCACTCGTCGCCGCCGTCCTGTGCCTGCTGCTCGCCGGCGTCTTTGCGCTGCTGGGCATGGAGGTCTCGTCCAACCACGACTTTACCTGGGTCTACCCCCTGTGCATCCTGCTCGAGTGGGCCATCATCACCGTGCTCATGATCGGCTTGTTCTTCCTGTTCCAGCGCCACGGCGCAGCTCCCGCGGTCCTGGCCTTTGCCCTCTTTGTCCTGGGCATTGCCGAGTTCTTCGTCATCACGTTTAAATCCATGCCCATCCAGCCGGGCGACCTTTCGGCCATCTCCACCGCCGCCGCGGTCGCCGGCACCGGCTACACCTTCTCGATCTCGCTGTTCTGTGTGCTGTCCATGGGCTTTACCGCCATCGCCATGCTGCTGTGCGAGTACGCCGGCCTGGTGGCACCGCACCGTCAGAAGGGTGCCGCCAACGCCAAGCGCATGCTGCTCACCAACCTGCTCGTGGCAGTGCTGTGCCTGGGCGGCGTAACCGCGCATGTCACGCTCATCGACTACTACAACACCCTCGGCATCACCGTCTACACCTGGCGCCCGCTCGAGAGCTACTGGCGCGAGGGCTACCTGCCCGCCTTTATTAGTGCGGCGCAGTCCATCAAGCCGCCCAAACCCGCCGACTACTCCGTCGACGATGCCAAGGCCACGCTCAAAAAGTACGCCAAGGCCTACGACAAGTCCGACGCGGCTAAGAGCGACGAGCGCGCCGCCGCCCAGGAGCAATTCGACAGCGAGAAGCCCACGGTCATCGCCATCATGAACGAGACCTTCTCGGATCTTTCGATCTATCAGGAGATGCGCGCCGGCTACGAGGGCCCGCAGTACTTTAAGAACCTGTCCAACTGCCTCAGCCGCGGCAAGCTCTACGTGAGCGCCTACGGCGGCGGTACCGCCAATACCGAGTTTGAGTTTATGACCGGCAACTCCATGGCCAACCTGGGCTCGGGCGTGTACCCCTACACCATCTACAACATGGAGACGACCGGGAACCTGGCAGAGCAGTTCAAATCGCTCGGCTATTCCACCACAGCCATGCACCCCAACCACGCGACCAACTGGAACCGCGAGAACGTCTACAAGGACTTTGGCTTTGACCAGTTCCTGTCCATCAACGATTTCCAGGGAGCCGACACCCTGCGCGGCATGGTGACCGACCAGGCTACCTACGACAAGATTCTTGAGCTACTCAACCAGAACGCCGATCCGCAGTTTATCTTCGACGTGACCATGCAGAACCACTCGGGCTACGACACGGGCCTGCTGCCGGTCGACAAGCAAATGCACCTGAACATCGACACGACCGACCTGGACGCTAAGACCATCGAGGACGGCACGCTGTCCGATGTCGACGAGTACGTCTCGTGCATTGAGCAGTCCGACCAGGCGCTGCGTTACTTCCTCAATGCCCTGAACAAACTCGATCGCAAGGTGGTCGTGGTGTTCTGGGGCGACCATCAGCCGTTCTTCCCGTCCAAGTTCAACGACAAGTGGTTTACCGACGAGGACGACGCCACCCACCAGGAGCGCTTGTGGCAGACCGACTACATCATCTGGGCCAACTACGACGTTGCCGGCTGCGACCAGACGAGTGAGACCGACGACCTGTCCACCAACTACCTGTCCACGCAGCTCATGCAGCTGATCGGCGCCCCGCTGACCGACTACCAGAAAGCGCACATGACGCTGCGCGAGTCGCTGCCCGCCATCAACTCCGTCGGCTACGAGGACGCCAGCCTGCGTTGGGCGCTCTCCTCCAACGTCACCGGTGACGACGCCGCCGCAGCAGCCGCCACCAAGGCGCGCGAGGATTACGCCAAGATGCAATACTACGAGATGTTCCGCGACGGCAAGAACGTGTACACCGAGCACTTCCAGACCGAGGCCAACGAGACCGACCCCAACCTGGCGCCGGGTACGACCAAGATTAAGTAGCTGCTAGCTGCTGAGCCACAACTGAAACGTCTGTCCAGGCGGAGGCATATAAGGTTCCCTGCTCGGACAGTCCTGCGCAAGACGAAGGCCACATTAAGTGGCCTTCGTCTTGCGCAGGACTGTAGAGCAGGGAACTTCGTGCCCGCCGCCCGGGAGGGCGTTGCGTTTAGAAGATGGACCTAGCGCTTATCCCTCCGGGACAAAAGTAGCGCGGCTATAAAAGCGATGCTGGCAAGAGTTAGCAAAACCAAAAGCAACGTGAGCGTGTTGTCGCCCGTTGCCGCCAGACCAAGCAAGCCGGGCTTCTTGCTGTCAGCAGACTGCACGGGAATCTTCTCGCCATCGTCCTCGGCGGTAATCTCCCAGCGAATGGTCTTGTTTGCGTCGGCAAGCTCGTTGCCCACCGACGTCGGAACGCTTAGCTGCAGATTAAGTACCGTGCTGTCATCGCTCGTAAACGTGGCGATTTGCGTGGGATAGGCGAACACGCTGCCCGGTGTTCCTGTCTGGAGCCAACCTGCAGAGACATCGCCCACAGTCGCCGTTAAGGTGATGGGCGACAGCAGGCGTGCCGTCTCGTGATCGACAACGGCCCGCACAAACACGCGCACCTGGGACTTTACGCCCGTGGCACAAACCTCAATCTGCTGCTCGCGCACATCGCCGGGCATTAGATCTTTAAAGGCTGGAAACAGATCGGGTTCCCCTGAGGAGCCCGTCGCCCCCGAGACCGTCAGCTGACGCGCATTTCCGTCATAGGCAATCGCGGGAGTATCGGCAAACGCACGGGCGGGAACAGCGAGCGCGACCACGCAGAAAATGGCCGCGACCATGCAACGCAAGGAGCGCGCAACACCTTTACGAATCGGGAACGCCATACTTACGCACCTCCATGCGGCGGCACCAGCACGCCATCCTTGACTGCACAGCCCCATGCCTCTGCAGCTGCATCGCCGGGCGTGGATTGAATTGCCTGGGTCGAAATGTCAACGACCAGGTTCTTCCCATCTGCCTTCTGCTCAGTCACGCTCTTGATGAGCACATCGGTTTTGCCCATCGGAGCAACGGGAGACGTCCAGTAGTAGTACCCGTCGGACGCGACAACCCAAGACGAGGCGGTGTTAGAAGCAGATGCCTTGGACACACTGCCCCACGCAATGACGTAGTCGGTGCCGGCAACTGGTTCATCCCACAGGCGCGCGCCATTCTGGTCCTGCCAGTAGATATCCACCGCAACACGCAGGTATGCCGGGGCCGAGCCGTTGTTTGTAATCATGACGTTGCTCTTCACATTGCCATCGAGCTTCTCATCTACCGAGGGCGCCACCGAACCAAAACCAAACTCGTTGACCAGCACGCCCGTAACCGAAAGCCACGCAAAGGTACCGGCAGCGCCAGCCAACAGGAGAACGCCAACAAGGAGGGCGACGATTTGCTTGCGCTTAGTCATCCTAGTCCTCCTTCTTCAGCGTGCCGTTTTTCCAAACATTCTTGGCACGCGAGCCACCATCGACCCATTTGTCATTCGCGCGCGTGTTGACGCACGTCACCACGGTGTCGCCCGCACTCGAGGCAGACGAGATGATGAGCTCGGCAGATTTGCCGGGCGCCTTGCCCGGCGTACTCAGTTCACCCTCGTAGCGCCATGCCCAAGCCGTGTCTTCCTCGACGGTATAGGTGCCCGCCGGAGCAGCAAATTGCACGCTGCCGACATACCAAACCTCACCGTTTTCGTCGCGCTGCTCGCTAACTTTCACCTCGACCATGCGCGTCTCGGCAGGAGAACCCTCCGACGCCTCTCGCGTTACCTTAAAGCGGAACGTTTGCCCCATTGCGCTGGCGTCGGTAGTCTTTTTAACGATCGTCAGCGCATGATTCTGGGTAAATTTGAACACGGCATTACCGGGACCTTGCTCGCCTTCGCCTGTCTTCTTGGACTCCAGGCGGTTGACCAGGTCGAACGAGCCGCCACCCGAACCCAGACTGTAGAGCGAGACAAACTTGCCGTTCACAGGCTTTTCCGCCGCAGAAACGCCCTCTGCACCAGGGCCGTAGCTTGCCTGCGTTACCGTAACAGTCAGTTGCGTCCCCATAAACGGCTTGGCAAAGCAGACCTTAAACGGCGCATTGTCGGCACTGTCACCGACGGTGTTGGCCGCGGCGGGATCGAGCAGCCACTTAAGCTGCGCGGTCATAGTTACGGGGCTCGCGGGATCAGACGTATCGTTGGCAACCACGCGATACGTCACAGGATACAGGTCCATGTCACCCTTGACTGGCTCGCCCTTGAACTCATCCCAAGACTTTGCAGTGCCATCGGCACCCACATATCGCCACTCCAAGAAGAGCTCGCGCTTATCGCCATTGGCAGCAGCCTGTTCATCGAGCAGCGCGACGATCTTGGAGTGGGCGTCCGGGTCGTACGCCACGGATTTTTGCTCCATCACAGGATTGCCGTCGTTGTCGTAGACAGGGTTGCCGCTCTCGTCCATTTTGGGAACATCGACCGTGTAGACAAAGCCAGGCTTACCGTCCTGCGCGCGCTCGTCGCCCGAGTCGACCGTCGCCGCAAAGATGATCGCCCCGTCGATGCTGTGATAGCGCACCTTATACGGCGTGACCTTGTACACCGCGGTATACGTCGCGCCCTTAAAGGGTTCACTACCCTCGAGGGGATACTTATCGTCTTCGGTCATCAGAGTGTATTTACTATCGGATTCATAGTCACGCGACCAGCCGACAAAGTCGTACTTGGTGCCATCCTTGCCGACAACCTCAGCTGTAGCTCTTACTTCCAGCGAAATTTGATCGCCAGAGTCGGTGCGCGAAAGAGAACGCACGGAATCGGGGTTATCCAGATTGGCATCGATATTCGATTGGACAATTACCGCGCTGGCACGGTAGACCGGGTACAGCTCCATGGGGGCGTTAACCACAGTGTTTGTATTCACCATGGGAAGGCCGTCCGACCAAACGACATAACCGTTGCCGGATGCCGGTTTAGTTTCCGTCCAGCCTACGAAGGCATTGTATGCGTTCGTTGCAGCATCGATGTCGCCGACGTTATACGTCGGCAGCGGCATGCCACCCGTAAGGTTGCCGAGTCTATCGCCCTGCTGAGCAACTTTGCCATCCACATCTTTGGCATTGAGATGATACACGACCGCCAACGGCGAATAGTACGCCACAAATGTATAGGCCCCGCCGGGTTCCACCTGATGGGAATACGAGTTATCGCCGTTAGGTTCGATCTCTTCAACTTCGCCATTCGGAAGCTCGATCTCAACCTTCTGCAACTTATACAGCTCACCGCCTGCTTTATAAACCGGAGTCGTGACGTCAGGGGTCACCGTTGCCGTAGCAGGGTCGGGGCCCGCGTTGATAACGGGATCGATGTCGTACCTAGGCACATTGACCTTGTCCGTGCCCTTAAAACCGGCGCGGTGCAGGTTGGTGGTGTAGTTAACGTCGTACTTCGCGTACACCGGATAGGCATCCTGGTACTGGGTGACCTTGAAATCTGGTTTCACCAGATACGGTTCGGCCTTATCCGGGTCAGAAGTGGTGAAGGAATCACCCTTGACATCGTAGATATAGTCCCAGACGGCAGAATCCTTCTTGACCTCGGCGGTCGAAATCCAGCCCAGGAACTTATAGCCCGGCACGGCCATGTCGGCATCGGTCGGGGAAGCTTCGAGGGTCAGGGGGCTCTCATACGATCCCTTCTCACCATCTTCTGGCTTTTCGGCCACTTTAACCGACTTATTAACATGCGGGTAGTAATACGTGAACGTCGGATCCGCCCCGTTCACCTTGGTCTGCAGCAAGTTACTCTCATAGCGCCGCGTGGCAGTCCTCACGACATTATCGTCCTTGTTGTAGAAATTAACGTCCGTGGTAATCATCGCGCGAACGTAGTACTTCTTATCTGTACGCACCATGCTCTCGATGGGATTTTTCACATATGTCCAATATTCACCATCGCGCTCAAGCGTCCAGAAATTCAGGCGATAGCGATCATTCACCGGTTTGACCGTTACGTTCAGCGAAGCCGAAGTCCAAGTATCGCTTAGCGTTGCAGCGCCTGGAAAATCGGTATCGGCATAGAGGTTTTTTAGAGTATCGGCTCCCGTATCGTTTTTAACGTTGTGCGAGTACGCGTTAAGGGGACTCACGACAAGGGTTTCCTTCGTGAAGCGCGTGCCACACGTTTCATAACTATCCTTTATACCGTGGTCAACATGCTCCGGGCCCCAGTGGACGACGTTTTCACGCACGAAGGTACTACCGACGTTTTCCTCAAAGGGCGTTTGATAGCGATTCCAAACGGAACAGAGTAGCTTGCTGTCCGTAAACTCATGGTTGGTATAAGCCCGAACGTAATAGTCCACGCGGTACTCAAAGCGGGCGATGTAGGTATGTGGCACAGTTAGATCGACATCGGCAGGGAGTGTGTAGCTGGGGTCGCGGCTTACGCGCACCTCGAGCGGGGCATCCTCGGTCCCCTTGTTTTCATACCAACCCAGGAAGCGGTAGCCATCGGGCAGCGAGCCGCCTTCGGACAAGGGCTTGTTGTCCACGCCGCGCACCTGCACCGTGTAAACGCTGGCCCCATCCTCGGCAGTCTGGACATCGACATGAGTGTTGCCCACGTCGACACGCTGGGTCGCATCTTCAAGCCCATCCTGCTCATTACCCTCGAACACCGTCATGATGTTCGAGACGTAGTCGCTGTACACCGGATAGAAATCGGTCGGGCCAAGCACGGTGATCTCGGTGCCGGCAGGATAGAACGCACCGGCGTTTTTAAGCGCGGCAAGCTCAGGCGAGGTGATGGCCGCGTAACCGCCATGCATCCCGGCATCGCCGCTCGGCTGCGTCGTCCAACCGATAAAGGTGGCGCTGGCAGACAGAGCGCCGCGGTCCGCAGGGGCAACCGGCGTTAAACCAACACCATAGCGATACCAGTCCGTCGACTTGTCATGCGCAGCGCCGCTCTGCCACGCGAGCGTCTCGCCCTTGACGTTATAGAACAGCACCTGCGCCTCGTACGAAGCAATAAACAAGTCGTTGCCCTTAAAGGCCTTGGCCCCCTTCGCGTTATCGGCGGTATAGGTCGACGTTTTCTCGTGCGCTTCGTTCTTCTGGACCTGCTTGCCAGCCTTAACGGCATCAGCATCGGTCTTGCCGTTAAACCAGGCGTTATCGGCATCGATACGGTTCACATTGACTCCGGTCTCGCGGAACCAGCCCATGAAGCGATAACCGCCGTTGGCATCGGTCAAGCCCTTGGGCTTTGCGGAGGTATCCTGCCTAAACGTCACCGATGTATCGCCCTGGGCCAAGCCCTGAGCCGTTCCCGCCAGCACGGCGCTCACGGCAAAGGCATACGGGTCCGAGGTCGCCTGATCAATACCAAGTTTGGTTGCCTCGATGGTCGCGGTACCCGCACCGGGAAAATCGATCGTCGCCTTAACGCTCTGGCCATGCACGGGAATCTTCAGCTTGTAATCCATCGCCCACTCATTGGTGTGCTGGCCACCCAGGGCATCGTCGTTGGCGGTCGAGCGCATGGTGCCGGCACAAAAATCGTAGTCGTGCTCCTCCCACAGCTCACGCGTGGTGTAGCGCTCGTCGTCCCATGGACCATAGCTGTCGCCCTTGGTGGTACCATCGCCGCCAAACGAAGGGATCTTTTTCTTAGCCGCGGTACCCTGGCTGCTGCCTTTTAGGCTCACGCTCGGCTTAAAGTAGCACTCGGTGACCGTGGCATCATCCTTGTTGGCACGCGCGGCAATGCCGCCCAGGTTCACATCGTTTTGAATGATGGGGATCACGGCGATAGGATTGTACTGACGCGAGCTCAAGTCACCCGCAAAATGGCTTCGAACGAGCTCGTTGCCCTTTTCGGTTAGAATACGACCCGCCAAGCCACCCGTCCACGCACGCGTCACGGCAACGACGCCCACGTACGACGCGGCATAGCTGTAGCACTGCGCCGTCGAGAAGCAGTCGATAATCTTGGCGTTACCCGCCATGCAGCCCACAAAACCCGAGGCATACACGTTGTTGCCGCCCAATGCGCCAATGGCCACGTCGTACTTATTGGTGACGTCGGTCATGCCCTTCTCGGCAATCGAGCCGTCGTCCTTACGCGTCGGCGTCACGCGGCAGTACTCGATAGTCGAGTTCGTAACGTAGCCGGCAAACGCCGCCATATACAGACCCTCACCGCCGAGCGCCTGCACGCCCGAGGTCGCATTGTTGACGGCACGGCCGCCACGGACCTCGCAGTTGTAGATGGTGCAGTCGTCGAGCTCGCCGGCGATGAGACCGCCCTCAAAGCCTGCGTTGGTAATGAGGTTGAGGGCGTTGTTGGCGCAGGTCACGTGCAGCGTGCTTTCCATGACCATAACGTTTTCGAAGCGCGTATTGACGGCCTTGCCCACGATAATGCCGCCGCGGAAGTCCGCCCACACGTTGGCGTCCTTAACCAGGAAGTTTTTGATGGTGGCACCGTTGGTCTCGGCAAAAAATCCCGTATCGCGCTCGGGGTCAAAAGCGTCTTTATCGTAGTTCAGGCCCTCAACGGTGTGGTTTTGACCATCGAACACGCCCTTAAACGGATGCTCCTTGTTGCCAAACGACAGATGCTTAACAGTGTTTGCAACGATGGCTTTCATGTCGTCGCTGTCGAGCTCAATGTCGTTATCGAGATAAACGTGCCAGCCGGACGTATCGCGCTCGCGCGACAGCGCCACATACAACAAAAAGTCAGCCTCGTTTTTGATGTGGAATTCGTTTTTGTTCTCGGGCACGTCCTCGGCATGCACCACCGTTGGCAGCGCCATAACGCAGCAAAGGACAATCGCTGCGACGGCAACCAGCCTGCTAAGCATACCCCGGTTCATGTTCTTGATCTTCATAGGCTAGTTCGCCTCCGGCCAACCCACAACGTCAAGTACGTCGAGGGCGGTATCGCTTGCCTGCTGGTTTTTGGCCTGCACGGCCTGAACATCGATATCGAGCCTGAATGAGCCGCCGCGCGCGGCATCGTGGTAGTCGCCCACAAAGCGCAGCGAGTCCATGAGGCTTTCCGTCATGACGCCGGGGTCGAGCGTGCCGCCACGCCCGGCCAATCCGCGGTAGTAGTACCACCCATCGCCGCCGTCGATCCACGGGGACCCCTCGCCCACATTCACATGAAACGCAACGTTGCCCGAGGCATCCGCGCACGAGCCGTCTGGTGCCACCGACGTCATGCGCAGGCGCGCGCGAACGTACTCAGGCTGCGCGCCAGCGTTCTCCACGCGCACAATGCGGCTGATGTCAGAGCCGCTGGCCTTGGTGTCGGGATAGTCCCCGTACTCGTTGGCCTCAAACGGAATCTCTTCGCCTTGCTCGTTGAGGGTGTATTCGCAGACTCGTACCTTCACGCTGCCAAACGATAGGACGTTGTTCGCCGGAACCATATCAACGGTAAAAGCCAGCGTGCCGCACAGGCACGCCAGGGCCAACAGCGCCATCGCGGCAAGCGCCAAGGTGCGTTTCTGATTGTCGGAAAGATTATTGAGCATTACGTTCGCCAGTCGTCGATAAAAAGGGGGACTGAGATCCCAGCCCGAATATAGGGGTGGGGGCGGGCCGGGATCTCGGTGGAGGGGGTTACTTCTTGGATGCTGCCCAAGTCTTAGCCTGAGCAACGGCGTTGGCGGCCGGAGTGGTCTCCTCGCCCTTCTGATCGGCGCCGAAGATGTAAGCAGAGACCGTCATCTTGGGGTTCTCAGCAACCATGGAGCCATCCAGGGTGCTGGGGAACACGACCTTGCTAAACAGCTCGCCGGTGTAGACATCCGCGGCAGCATCCTTAGCGCTCAGGACAGCAGGGCCGTTCGTAGAACCTTTAGCGTACATGAACAGACCGCTCAGATACTTTCCGTCGGCAGAGGTGGTCACTTGACCGTCAACCGGCTTCCAGTTGTTGTTGAGTGCGAAGTACGGGGTGTTCGCGTGAGCGGTGCCTTCCTTGACCATGGCGTTCTTCACATAGATGAACACGTAGGCGTCGTCGGAACCCTTCTTGATGCCAACGTTGGGGTTCTTGTCGGTGGTGGTGCCAGGAACGATCTTGGAGTTTTCAACCCACTTGGTCTCGAACAGGTAGGCTTTGCCGTCATTCGTTTGGTCGCCGGGCTTCTCGGGATCAGTCGGATCAGGTTTTTTGTCCGTAGGGCCAAAGCTGCCGACCGTAAACACGTTCTCCAGGCTCTGCGTAGCCGTCAGCCATGCATAGGTGCCAACGCCGGCGGCCAGCACCAACAGCAGCAGGGCGGCAATGATGCCGTAGCGCTTTTTCTTCTTGTTTTCCATCGTTCTCTTCCTTTCGAGAATCGTTTTCCCCGGCAACGGCCCCTACCGCCGCCGACGCTTTTCCCTGCCGCTATGAACGCCGCTCCCTCGCATGCACGCGGGTATGCTTGCCCGCAGGCTCGTCGGGAACCATCCGATCGAGCACTATCGACGCCGCGATCAGCAGCGCCAGAACGGCCACCACAACAAGCAAACCGGGCATCGTCGTGCAATATGCGTTGACGAAGCCCAGGTAAGGGACACAAAAAGAAACAGTGCCGATAACACTCGAAAAAGGCGTCTGCTCGGCATCGTGCATGATGCTTCCGTCTGCATTTTTGTTCGCAATTCCCTGCGTGCCGATCATCTGCGCCACAGGGTCGATCTGATACACCTGGTGCGTCACCACGGCGCCATCCGATCGGTAAAAGGTTGCATTGTCGCCCACGGCAATATCCGTTGGCTCAACCTGGCGGACAAACACCATGGAGCCAACGGGAAGCTCGGGTTCCATAGAGCCCGAGAGCACGGCAAAGGGCATGTAACCAAATGCGCGAGGAACAAAAGAAACAACGGCAAGGGCTATGACAAGCGCGAACGCCAAGCTACTCAAAAGTGCAATAAATCGTTTGAGTCTACGCGCCGTCAAAGTGATAATTCATCCCCCTTGAGGACCTATTCGACCCATCCAAAGGTCAGCAAGTTTCAACAGGAACCGCAAGGCGCTTGAAAAGTGAGTCCGAAATAAGCCAATTTGGAATCTTTTCGTAATAAAAACATAGCGATGTGCTACACATTTTTCAATGTTTTGTCGCTAAATGCTACTAATTTTGGCGTAAGTGGTCATTTATCCCCAAATTGGTCTGCTTTATCCAATATCTGTGACTAACCCCCTACGCAACTTCCCCATAGAGGGATCGACTTTTTGCGGAACTAAAATAATGGTACCCCCCCCCCACATTAAAACAAATTGCTGGAAGTGCCCTTTATTTCCGACCCCTTTTACTGGAGTTTTATGACAGCCCCATCTAGTTCGCAGCCCATAACCCTCTGAAAACCGTGTCCCAGAATTCCCGTCCGGAGTGGGATACGGCTTCCGCTTGTGCCCCCGTTGGGAAACCACATCCCACTCCGATCACAAATTCCGGGTCGCACTTTCCGCCAAGGCCCTCAACCGGAAACGGCATCCCATTTCTCGGCCGAAAACTGGGATGCGGTTTCCACAGAGCCCCTCAACGGGAAACCGCATCCCATTCCAAAGGCAAATTCCGGGACGCAGCTTCCGCAACCCCACCCATCCGGAAATCCCATCCCACTCCGCACACATCCGGGCATAGAACAATCAGCTTATTAGGCCTTCCATCAATAAAGGGGCGCCCTCGTGTCACGAAAAAAGCCTCGAGAATTTCGAGGCTTTCACGTTTGTGTTATCTCGAGCGCGAGGCGACACGCCTACTCGCCCAGCACGGCCTTTTTTGCGACTGCAGCCATGTTATCCATATCTTCCTTGGTGGGATGGTCCTTCGCGGCAACCCAGTTGTCGAGCAGCATCTTAAATCGGGCGTTTTCGGGATCTTGCTCGAGCATGGCCTCGTAGCGCTGCTTAACCGCGGGGCCCATCTTACCCTGACACATCGCCCAGCCCGCAAGCTCGGCATCCACGGCCAGATTGGAAGTTACGCGGTCGATAATCTGCTGGTAATAGCTCTGGTCGGCCCCAAAGCCGCAGGTGCCAAACAGGAACACGCGCTTGCCGTGCAAGGCGGAAAGCAACGCCGCGACCGAAGGCGTGCACGCGCCCTTGTCGCACCAAAAACCGACGAGCACCGTGTCGGCCGCGCAGGCGCCCTGCGCCTCGAGCGCAACCTGATCTGCATCCGCATCGTCGCTCAACGCCGCGGCATGGACAAACTCAACACCCGCAGCCTGCAGAGCGCGCTTGATCGCGCCCGATACCATCCTGGTATTACCGCTCTTGCTGTTAACCACCATTGAGCACGTCATAGTCACGTTGCCTCGTTTCCCCCAAAACTAAAGCCACTAATGCAATTTATTAAAAGCATATCTTAGTACTATCGACGCAGATGTAAACCATCTGCCGCTAATCGGCAGCCCCTACTGGGCCCTACTGGGCAAACTGGCTACGATAAAGCTCGGCATAGAAGCCGCCTGCCGCTAGCAGCTCGTCATGCGTGCCGTGCTCGATAATCTGGCCGTCGCGCATGACCAGAATGCAGTCGGCGTTGCGGATCGTTGACAGGCGATGCGCCACCACAAAGCTGGTGCGACCGGCCATGAGCTCGTCA
>DXMB01000037.1:19047-22306 GCA_019414425.1 Collinsella sp. | reverse complement strand
ATTCCATCGGACAAACCATGGCCATCGCGCCCAAAAAGGGCCTGTTCGACGACATCTCTATTCCCCAGATCATCGCCGGCGCCGCAGCTGCCGCCACGAGCGTCGCGCTTGCCTCCAAGATTGGTATCGCTGGTTCAGTAATTGGTGCCGCCGTGAGCTCGGTCATCACCGTTGTGTCCTCGCAGGTCTACCGCCACTTTATCTCTGCCAGCGCCGAAGCCCTCAAAGGTACGCACGCCGCCGTCGACTACCCCGCCGGCGCCTACGAGCCCGTTGAGTTGAATGCCGAGGAGCACCTGGGCGGCGCCGCAACCACGCAGGAGATGCGCCAGGTTGCGGGACGCGCGACCACGGCGCGCGTCGCTCCCAACAGCCTGCGCGCCAAGGCGGCGGCTGAGCGCAGCCAGACGCAAAAGAAGGTCATCGTCTTCTCGATCGCTATCGCCATCGTCGCGGTCATCGCCTGCGCCGGCGCCATCCTTATCACCACTGCCGGTGAGGGTCTGGGCGAGCGTCCCGAGCCAATCCTGTCGTCGCGCACGACCGAGAGCGATGCAAATGGCAACACCCAGTCGCAGGATCAGCAGGCACAGACGGACGATACGCAAGACAGTTCTACCTCTGCCAATTCGTCCTCGAACACCCAAAACCAATCGCAGGGCGTCGATTCCTCTGCGAACAACAGCGGCACGCAATCCGGCACGACTGACTCAAGCCAAACGACTGACGGCTCTCAACCGAGCACGGGCGACCAGGCGAATGGCAATACACCGAGTACGGGATCTACCGACAACAGCAACACCAACAGCTCGAGCGGAACCGCGTCCGGCACGGCATCTGACAGTTCAAGCCAAGGCACGACATCGGGCAACTAGGCACTGCATCCCCAGATAGGCAACCTGTACAACGGGCGCGAATCGACAGCGGTTCGCGCCCGTTTGCCTTGGGCGCCGTCATGGCGAGCGCCATGCGATGGTAAGATGCTTTACATGTGTAAAGAGGAGATTTGCCATGAGCAAGACAATAGTTAAGCCCACGCTATCGCTGGGCAACCACATCTATCTGTATCGCCTGCTGCGCGACGCGATTGGGTGCGGTAAGCAAACGTTTATGACGCAGGTCGAGGAGGCGCTCGCCGCCGGCGACATGGCCGCTTATGACCTGGGCTTCGAGTCCACGCGCGAGCTGCTCGAGGAGCTCGACGACTGCATTAAGCTGACCGTCTTTAAGGGCGGTCGCCTGTATGCCACCGTCATCGCCAACGAGGCCTGGGATACCGCCCTTGCCAAAGGCGAGGACAAGCCCAAGGCTGCCAAGGGTGCCAAGCAGTCCTACAAAAAGAAAAAGCGCGGCGAGAAAGACCTCAAGGCTGTACGCCCCAAGCACGTTAAGCGTCCCGAGCCCGTGGCCGAAGTCGCTCCGGAGCCCGAGCCCGAGACAGAGATCGAAGTCGCTATTGAGGTAACGGCAGAAGCCGAAACCGAAATCGCCGCCACGATCGATCCCGAAGTCACATCCGAGCAGGAAGCCACTGTGGAGCTCAACGAAGCGCCCAAGTCGACAACCGAAGAAGCCGCTAACCAACCCGAGACGTCTGCGTTCCAAAACAGCGATGTCTTTGGCGACGAGGCCGAGGACGATCAGCCCGACGATCAAGACACCACCGAGTCGACACCGGAGCCCGAGACGCCGCAGCCCGCCATCTCGCTCACGGTCGTCTATGACCCCGAGAACGCCAACGCCGGCATCACCACCATGGCCTCCACGCCCATCGAGGCAAAGCCGAGCGTCGAGAACGAGAACGCGACGCAGGTTGAGGTTGAAACTGCAGCTGCAGACGCGCCCGCCACCGTGAAGTCCGCAGATTCCGCGATCAAGCCGGAAACGACACCGGAGCCCTCACCCGTCATCGAATCCGTGCCCGCCGCTGCTTGCGACCAAATTCCCGCACCCGCACCGGCGATGGCCCCAACCCCCGCACCCGCAGCACCGACCATCCCCGAGGATTTCCCCATCGATTTCGCAACCGAGGTCTTCTGCCCCGGCCCATTGCTACACCAGTTGTCGACCTATCTCCCCTACGGCGCCGACACGCTCGGCATCGTCGGCGAGTACTACTGGATCGCCCGCGAGCGCGGTACCATCGAGGCCGCGCGAAACCGCGCAAGCTTCCCCCTGCGCTACACGCAGGCCGGCGAGCGTCGCGAGGTTGCCGTGCGCATCCGCCGCAACACCACCGGCGGCCTCGGAGCCGCCTGGGCCATCGATAAAGTCGAAGAACCCGAGCAGTAACGACAAACGGCTCAAATCCAAATCAGGATTTGAGCCGTTTATATTTGTTGATGTTGCGTAACCAAACCAGCAATATATCTAGTCACGCGTCAGCTTGCGGTGAATACGATGCGGCTGGGCTGCGTCCTCGCCCAGGCGCTCGATGCGGTTGGCCTGATAGGCCTCGAAGTTGCCCTCGAACCAATACCAGTTGCCCGGATTCTCGTCGGTGCCCTCCCACGCCAGAATGTGCGTGGCGACGCGGTCCAGGAACATACGGTCGTGGCTAATGACCACCGAGCAGCCCGGGAACTCGAGCAGCGCCGCTTCGAGCGAGGACAGCGTCTCGACGTCGAGGTCGTTCGTGGGCTCGTCGAGCAGCAGCAGGTTGCCGCCCTGCTTGAGCGTGAGCGCCAGGTTCAGACGGTTGCGCTCGCCACCGGAGAGTACGCCAGCGCGCTTCTGCTGGTCCTGGCCCTTAAAGCCAAAGCTCGCCACATACGCGCGGCTGGGGACCTCGGTCTCGCCGACCATCATGTGGTCCAGGCCGTCCGAGACGACCTCCCATAGGTTCTTATCGGGGTCGATACCGGAACGGTTCTGGTCGACGTAAGAAATCTTGACGGTCTCGCCCACCTCGAGCTCGCCCGAAGTAAGCGGCTCCAGACCCACAATCGTCTTGAACAGCGTGGTCTTACCGACACCGTTGGGGCCGATGACGCCCACGATGCCGTTACGCGGCAGGGTGAACGAAAGGTCATCGATGAGCACGCGGCCATCGAACTCCTTGTGCAGATGATGGGCCTCGAGCACCTTGTTGCCCAGACGCGGGCCCACGGGGATGCGGATGTCGGTCCAGTCGAGCTTCTGGCTGGCGCGGGCCTCGGCCTCCATCTCCTCGTAGCGAGCCAGACGGGCCTTGTTCTTGGCCTGGCGAGCCTTGGGCGAGCTGCGTACCCACTCGAGCTCGGCCTCCATGCGCTTGGCG
>DXMB01000037.1:0-19037 GCA_019414425.1 Collinsella sp. | reverse complement strand
CTCCAGACGTGCGCGGCTTTTCGCCTGGCGCGCCTTCGGGGACGAGCGCACCCACTCGAGTTCCTCGGAAAGGCGCTTCGCCAGCCTCTCGTCGCGCTGCTTCTGCGACGCCAGGCGTGCGGCCTTCGTCTCGAGGTACGTGGTGTAGTTGCCCTTGTAGGGGTACAGATGCCCGCGGTCGACCTCGCAGATCCACTCGGCAACGTTATCCAGGAAGTAGCGATCGTGCGTGACGGCAAGCACCGCGCCCTGATAGTTGTGCAGGAAGTGCTCGAGCCACAGGATCGACTCGGCGTCCAGGTGGTTCGTGGGCTCGTCGAGCAACAGCAGGTCGGGAGCCTCGAGCAGCAGCTTGCACAGGGCCACGCGGCGGCGCTCGCCGCCAGAGAGCACGTTAACCGGCATGTCGGAATCGGGCAGCTGCAGGGCGTCCATGGCCTGGCCGAGCTTGGAATCGATATCCCAGCCGTCAGCGGCGTCGATCTCGTCCTGGAGCTTACCCATCTCGGCCATGAGGGCGTCCATGTCGCAGTCCGGGTCGCACATCTCCTCGCCGATCTTATTGAAGCGATCGACCTTGGCGATCATGTCGCCAAACGCCATACGCACGTTCTCGATGACGGTCTTGTCGTCATCGAGCGGCGGCTCCTGCTGCAGGATGCCCACGGTGTAGCCGGGGGTAAGCCTTGCATCGCCGTTGGAGACTTCCTCGATGCCGGCCATGATCTTGAGCAGGGTCGACTTGCCCATACCGTTGGGGCCCACGACGCCGATCTTGGCACCGGGATAGAAGCTCAGGGTCACGTCGTCAAGAATCACCTTGTCGCCATGGGCCTTACGAGCCTGATACATCTGGTAGATAAACTCCGCCATTTGCCTGTTTTATCCTTTCTACCTGCTGTTTCCCTATTCTTGTTTTCGTTTTAGTGGAAACGAAATGAGGTAACCAGCTCTGAAATTTAACGAAAAAGGGGCATGGTTGCCCACACCCCCTAATACTACCTGGGAAAAGTCCCCCGGAACACACTATGAACTGCGTACGCTAGTTTTCCGCAACCTTAGCGAACGGCTCGCTGCGATTTGCGCCACAGCAGATACGAATAGACGTAGGCAGCGCCAGCTGAACCAAACGCCAGCACCGCAATCACCGCGGCGACGACTTCACTCGAAAGCACGCTACCCGCCACGCCCATCACAATCAGGCCAATACCCAGCACCATAAAGCAGGCACCGCCAAAACGCTGCGTACGGCGCCAGTTCTCGGGATCGGCAAGCGCCCAGGGCGTCTTGATACCGAGCGTATAGTTCTGCTTCACACGCGGCAAGTAGTTACCCACACCAATGAACAGCAAACCGACAGCACCGGAAATCAGCACGTTGACCGAACCGACCGCCGGCACCACGCCCCAGACCGTAAGCTCTCCCAGCCAGCTTATGGCGCACATGAACAAGGTGAAGGCAATTACGAAGCCCTGATAGAACTTACCCGAGGTTCGATATGCCTCACCTTTGGGATCGATGCGCGGCACCACGCAGAACATTGCGAGAAGCGCCAGAGGCAGCACGCCGAGCGCGGAGGCCATCCAGCTAGGACCCCAACCGTCGACAGCGCCGTTCGCGCCCCAGTGCGTGGGAATCTGCGCAGGCAAGCTCGGCATCACCATGAGGTGCGCTACGACATTGGCGACGCACAGAGCGACCAGCGCAATCCACACGCGCGACGATACCCCTGTGGGGTGAATGCCCTTGTTTTCGTTATTCATCCTTATCACCTTCATTGTTTGTAAAACCCATAAACCAGCCAATTAAATCCTGCATGACGGTGGTGTTTAAGCTGTATACGATGTTTTGGCCATGGCGCTCGTCGGTCACCAACCCGGCGTTTTTAAGCGTCGCCAAGTGATGGCTCAGCGACGGCTTACTGATATCGAAATGCTTGGCAAGCTCCCCCGCCGTGCAATTGCCCTCGCGCAGCAGTTCCAAAATGCGCCGCCGCGTAGGATCGGCCAGCGCCTTAAAACCCTCTCCCGGCATAGAACCTCCTCTCGCTATCTCTCGCGACGTGCACACTATACTCGATATTTAGATGTTTGTCTAATTATCTAATAGCAATGTTATGTATAGAACATTCGTTCGTTTTTAGATACAATGGGTCCAGAAGCAGATGGGCCAGCTCCCTCTTCCCAAGAAGGAGATGGACTATGAGTATTAACGATGTCCTGACGTTGTTGTTGCTTGTAATCGCGGCTGTGGAGCTCGGCATCCACATTGGAGGTCGAATGAAATAGCCGCCCCCGCGTAATGCGAAGACGGCCACTTCTCACGCTACAAACGTGTTTGGGAGTTGGCCAACCCGCTGCAACGGGTGCCATCTGCTTCATCTTATGCGAATCACTGCCTCATTTCAACAAGCCCCTAGGGCTCAAATGGAATCGCGATAATACCTATAATGGCGATAGCTAAAACACGATTCGCTTCCCCATCGGAGGATGTCTATGACCGAAACCACAGCCGCAACTCCCAACGAGACGCGCGATGCCAAGCTCGAGATCATCATGGGCCGCGAGGCACTCGACAAGCTCGCCGATGCCACGGTGCTGGTACTCGGCTGCGGAGGTGTGGGCTCCAACTGCTGCGAGGCACTCGCCCGCGGCGGCATTGGTCATTTTGTAATTCTGGACAAGGACATCATCGCGCCCAGCAATATCAATCGCCAGGCCATCGCCTTTCACAGCACCATCGGCAAGCGCAAGGTCGATGTTATGGAAGCCATGATCCACGATATCAATCCTGCCGCCACCGTTATCAAACGTACCGAATACCTGCTGAGCGACAACATCGATGATTTCTTCGCGAGCGTTTTGGAGCAGACGGGCGGCAAGCTCGACTACGTCGTCGACGCCATCGACACCATCTCGGCCAAGCTCACCATTGCCAAATATGCTCAGGACCACGGCATTCGTTTGGTTAGTTCCATGGGCGGGGCCAACAAGCTCCATCCCGAGTGCCTGCGCTTTGCCAACATCTTCGATACGGTACGTGACCCCATGAGCCGCATTATGCGCAAAGAATGTAAGAAGCGCGGAATCAAGAGCCTACATGTACTGTTTAGCTGCGAGGAATCGGTTAAGACACAGCCCCGCGACCCTTCCAACATCCACGAGCGCACCGAGCTGGGAACTGCCAGTTTTATGCCGCCCATCATGGGTCAGATGATTGCCGGCGAGGTTATCCGCCAGATCAGTGGGCGCGGCACCGAACGCGTACGCTCCGATGGCCAGCGCCTAGACTAGCGGAGCGCGCCGAGATGGAGCCCCGGTTATTTGATGCACACTGCCATCTTGATTTAATGGCTCACCCGGACGCCGTTGCCGATGAGGCAACGGCGCTGGGCCTGATTCTATTTGACTGCGGCGTCGATCCGCACGACTTTGCACGCGCCAAGAAGCGCGCCTGCGGCCGTTCAAATATCTTTGCCGGCATCGGCCTCCATCCCTGGTGGCTCGCCGACGGACGATGTGGCAACGCTGAAATCAATCTGCTTTGCGAAGTCGCTGCACAAGAACGCTTGATCGGCGAGGTCGGGCTCGACTTTTCCGCTCGTTTTGCCGGAAGCGAGCCGCTACAAGTACAGGCATTTGACCGGCTCTGCGATACACTCGTGCAGCACCCTCTTGCCGGGCGCGTGATATCAATTCACGTCGTTCGTTCGACAGGAACCGTGCTGGACGTCCTCGGGTCACATGAATTGCTCGCCCCAAGCCCCGACTCCCCCGCCATCATCTTCCACTGGTTTAGCGGTACCTCGAACGAGTTCGTCCGCGCGCGAAACGCAGGCTGCTATTTTTCCGTGAACGAGCGGATGCTCGCATCTAAACGAGGACGCGAATACGCACGACAGATTCCACTCGACCGTCTACTGCTCGAGACCGATGCGCCGGCCGAGCCAAACACAGAAACAAGCGCGCAATCGCTCATCAGATCGCTCACAAGGACCTCAGAACGCATCGCCTCGCTCAAAAAATGTGACATAAAGCGCATCGAATCGGCAGTTTTAGCAAATGCGCGCTCTGTTTTTGACCTTCGCTAACCCCTGTGGGCAAAAATGCCAAGGGACATGCGAATCGCACAACGCAGTCCCTATTGGAAGGCGGTACAGTTCGGCGGCATTACACCAATTCGTGCATGAGATCACGGTTGCGTGTATACAATTCGTCAAAGATATGACGGCGCGACGCATATAGCTCGTGGGCAGTCATATCGGGCACGATTGTTTGCGCAACGCCAAGGACTCGGGCGAGTTCATCCCATGATGCATAGGCGCCACCTGCGAGAGCTGCCATAATGGCATCACCGAAGCATGCGCCCACCGTAACCTTGGCAACCGAGACCTCGCGCCCGCATACGTCGGCGATAGCTTGCATCCAAATTGGATTCTTGGTTCCACCTCCGACAAGCATAATGCGCCCAATTGGCAGTCCATGCTCTCGCTCGATAATGTCGACATGGGATGCAACGGTATACGCGACGCCTTCCAAGGCGGCGCGAACCATATGGGCTCGCGTATGCCTTCCGGTCAGGCCAAAGAAGACGCCACGCGCCTCGGAATCGTTGAGCGGAGTACGCTCCCCCGCAAAGTACGGCAGACACAGGAGCCCATCGGCACCCGGCGCCACATCGGCGGCATCATGCGCCATAACCGAATATGCATCGGGGCCACCGTGGCCCTCGGCCTCTACGGCGTCGCGATACAGCTCTTGGCGCAGCCACGATGTGAGTGCACCCGCTGTATTGGTCCCCGCGCAGATCCCGTAAGTTCCGGGAATGATAAACGTCCCTGGCCACAGGCGAGCATCATCGACCATATGATCAGCTAAGTAGATGAAATACGCCGTGCTCCCCAACTGAACCATCATATCGCCGGGACGGAATACACCCGTCGAAATGGCCTCGGCACCAGAGTCGCCCGTTCCCACCAAGACAGGTGTCCCTGCCACGAGCCCCGTCGCCTCAGCCGCACGCTGCGTAACCACCCCGGCAATATCGGTAGCCGACATTACCTCCGCCATCTGGTCAGGCCGGCAGAAACGATCACATTCCCGAGCATCAACCTTCCAAGTGTAGCGATCGTATAGGGGAAGAAAATCCTCCGCCAAATAACGGTCCACCGTAAAACGCCCCGTCAACTTCGCGCACAGAAACGATGACGCCGTCAGGAACTTCGCGGCACGTTCGTGCACCTCGGGCATATTCTCCTTAAACCACAAGATCTTTGGAGCAATATCTGACGAACAGGGATCGTGCCCGAAAAGCTCGCGTGCGCGATCTGGCCCATATTCGGAAAGAAGCTCGTCAATCTGCGGCTTCGAACGTGCATCGACTCCATATAAGATCGCGGGCGCCAGCGCGTTGCACTCGGTATCGACCGGTACGCAGTCGCAACCCAATGCGGAAAGGCCCACGCATCCAATCTGCGCCGCATTAACCCCCGATCGCACCACCAGCTCGCGCGACAAGCGGCAAAAATCTCCCCACCAAACTGCCTCCGCATCATGCTGGTACCATCCATCACGCGGGTTGTCCGTCTCGTGTCCACAAGAGGCCTGGCAAACGATGTTGCATCGATCATCGATTAAAACGCCTTTAGAGGCGCTTGTCCCAATATCAATACCCAGATAGAACGCCATAGGTGCCTACTCCCCTCGCGCCGTACGAGCGACAGCCATAAAACGAACTACCCGCTCAACATCAACCGGGGCATCCAGCTTTCCGTCGCGCTTTAAGCAGGTGCCGACAAACGCGCCATCGTAGTGAGCAAATACGTCAGCCACGGTATTTTCGCGACAACCGGTGCCACATACCACAGGCACTTCGCCAACACGCTCGCGGACCTCATCGGCAAGCTCGCCCGAAGCACCACGACCGGCAGCCGAACCGCCGATGACCATCGCATCCGGTAGGCAATTAAAGAGAAGTGAATCGGCAATGTCCGCAGTCGTGCGGTCGTTGAGATAAACCTCCCCCTCGCTCGTGATGAAGTGAAAAAGCTTGAGGTCGTCCAGGCGCAGCGCCGTCTTTCGACGCATGGTGTGAGCGAAATCTCGGTTAATCAGCCCGAGATCACCGGCCCAGGCACCGCAAAAATTGCAGCGCGTGAACTGCGCATCGACGGCAGCGCACAGCTCGATTGTGGCATCACCATCGTAAATAGCTTCAGCTCCCCAAGGGGTCGACAAATCATGGGACAGAGCCCCGATTACATAGCCCATCGATGCAAGGGTTGAGGGAGAAACGTGCTGCTCATAGGGCATCGAGAGCTCATTGGTAATCAAAATGCCATCGACACCGCCCCGTTGCAACGCTTCGAGATCGCGCTTGGCGGCTTCCACGACCTGCGACACGCTTCCGCCCGGGTAATACAGTGGATCGCCCGGCAGAGGACGCAGGTGCAGCATTCCGATAACCGGCTTTTCGGTCTTGAACATCGAAGTTAGAAACGACATGACGTGCTCCTTCATAGGGTTATCGCGGGGACGTTACTCCCCCAGCACCTCGACGTACACTTTTCGCTTCTGCGGACCGTCAAACTCCGCAAGATAGATGTTCTGGGCACCTCCACACACGATGTGGCCATCTTGGACGGGAAAGAAGCAGCTGTTTCCACAAATCATGCTCTTGATATGCCCACAGGAGTTGTTGCCGGTGGCTCCATAGCTCGGCAGGAAGTGTGCATGCGCATAGGGGGCATCTAGCGGGGCGATGCGATCAAGCGTCTCCAGTAGATCCGTCTCCACGCAGGGCAGCCCCTCGTTTACCACGATTCCACAGGTCGTATGCGACAAAATAATCGCTGCCAAGCCATTCGTCACCGAGCTGCGTTCAATGGCAGCGTGCACGTCTTCGGTAATATCGATGAACTGGTCCGGAGCAGTCGATAGATAGCTCAATGTCTCGAGCGCCACCATGTTCACTCATCCCCTTCAAGAAAACGCAGGGCATTACCCCAGTAGAGCCTTTCTCGCGCATCATCGCGCATGGACACGGTATCGAGCGCCCGTTTGAGTTTGAACGCACGGAAGCGCGGCGTATTGCTGGCGAACATCACTTGATGCGATAGCGCGCGCTCATACCACAGCGGCCCCATATCGACCGTGAAAAGACGCTGCATCATCTCCTCGGGCGAATCGATGTAAGTGATAGAGGTGTCCGTGTAGCAGTTGGGATACTTGAGCAGCATCGCCACGGTCTCGCGCACCCAGGGCCAGCCAAAGTGGGTCAAACTAAAACGCACATTTGGATGCGTTGCGATTGTGTGCTCAAATACAAGCGGATTACTGCGCGAGAGCTCTGCGCCCGGCTCCCAAGACATACCGGCATGGAAAACCACCGGCTTGTTATAGCGCTCGCACAGCTCGTAAAGCGGCTCGGCCACGGCATCATCGGGAGCAAAACCCTGCTTTGCCGGATGCAGGCAAAGCCCCTTTGCCCCCAACTCGGTAAAGGCGCGCCCCAATTCGTCTGCGGCACCGCTCACCTGCGGATCTACGCTCGCAAATCCCCACAGACGATCGGGATGCGCGGCAACCAGCATGGCAATCTGGTCATTGGTGCCAAAATGCCCTCCGCATGCCGTGGTTACATCGAGCGGCATGAGCACGCTCTTCTGCACATCGCAGACGTCCATCTCGACTTGAAGCTCATCCCAATCCATGGGGCCCATATGCCCCATACCAAATTCTCGTGACCAAAAACCGAATCCATCAGGCTCATCACCCGGCGTATAGATCTCGCCGTAGAGCATGGGCTGGACCAACATGTCGATAACCATTTCGCACTCCTTTCCAAGCATTTGACCCTAGTACGGCTCAAAAGAGCCGATGACGCGGGACGAAAGCTCGGCGCCCGCCTTCATACACGCCGGAATATCAAGGCCATCAATCACGCCCTTGGTAAACCCGGCGATATACGAGTCACCGGCGCCCACGGTGTTAACGACCTTCTCCGCCGGTACGATCCCGCACTCATAGAAGCGTTCGCCGTCAAAGGCAATGCTTCCCTTCTCGCCAAGCGTGGCAACTGCCACCCGCGGCCCCAACTTCTGTACGTGACGTACCCAATCACGCAGCTCCGGAGTGTCCTCTTCAAACGACATAAACGCATAGTCTACGTAAGGAAAATGAGCCTCGCAGGCATATTCGGGATCCTGGCTGAACACCGAGAAGTCCATAACCACCGTCTTGCCCGCATCATGCCATTCGGGCAGGAGGTCCAAACAATTGCCAAACAGGTCGGTATGAATGATGTCATGCTCTAGGATAAACGCCCGGTCATCTTCATTCGGTCGATATGTCTCCATAACACCATCGATTGCCTCGAGATGCACGCGATCGACGCCGTCTTTCAATGCCATGAGCATCACCGAGGTGTCGCCATCCTCCACCCGCAGATGTGAGATATCGAACCCCTCAGCGGCCAGCGCCTCTCTCATCTTGTCTCCGTACTCGTCCTTGCCGACAACCGACACGGCGGATACCGAAACTCCCATTCGTGCAAGATGGATACCCCAGTCAATGCCATTACCAGTCGGATAGAACACGCCGATGTTTTGATAGACGTCCGCACAGCAAAAACCAGCCGCGCACGCTTTAATACCCATGGTCTTCTCCAATGTTCAAAAGGGGACCCACCACATGGCGAGCCCCCTTTTCGCATTCCGCTTATTGTTTTGCATCGGCCGTCCAAGGCCTCGTAGCCAGACCGCCGTACGCTTTCTTAAGCTATTCGACGATTGGTGCTCCGTGGCCCCAAGAACCTTCCATGCCGCACACGGTCGAGGCAAACCCGGCAGCAAAGTCGAGCGCACGCTCGATGGCCTCGGCGCCATCTTCACCACGCTTGGCGGAATCGAGATAGCACATCAAAAACGAGGTGAGGAACGAGTCGCCCGCCCCCATGGTGTCCTTCATGTCCGTTACCGGTTTAGCCAGCTGGCGGTAATAACGCTCGCCGTCGTAAGCAATGCAGCCCTCGGCGCCCGCCGTAGCCGACACAAAACGCGGACCCAAGCCCTTCACCCATGCCAGACGCTCGCGAATCTCGTCCTCACTCGCGGCATCCGCCGCACTAAAGAAAGCGAAATCGACGTAGGGCGCAATCTGCTCGTAGTACTCGTCGGTGGAGTCGTCCGAAAAGTCAAAAGAGACCGTGACGCCCGCAGCCTTCAGCTTGGGCAGCTCGCGCTCGGTAAAGCAATAGTTGCCTGAATGAACCACATCGAACTGCTTCATGTACGAAAGGTCAAAGCGATCGAGGACATAGCGCGCATCGCCACGGATACCGCCCTCGTTGGAGCCAAGGAAGACACGGTCACCGTCAACGACGGTGACGCGAGCCGCTCCGTTCTCGCCAATCATCTGCTCGCACTTGTCAAGCTCGATACCCTCATCCTCGAGGCTTGCAATGACATGCTCGGCAGCGGCGTCATTGCCAAAAATGCCCATGTATGCGGAGCGTGCGGCACCGCATTTCTTGGCATAAACGGCGAAGTTCACCGCATTGCCGCCAGGATACATGGTATGGATATGCTCGTAGCGATCGACGACGTTGTCGCCAAATCCGAGCGCGTTAACGTTAAATGCCATGGCCTTTGTCCCTTCTAGTACTCGACAACACCCATATAGCGACGGAAATCGGGATCGTGATCAAACACCTTGCCGCGTGCAGCACGCAGCTCGCAGTTCATGGCATAGAACAGCACCGGGTCCAGATAGGCACGGACGCTCGCCGGCACGGCTTC
The DNA here is from genome assembly GCA_019414425.1 of Collinsella sp. Taxonomy (GTDB): domain Bacteria; phylum Actinomycetota; class Coriobacteriia; order Coriobacteriales; family Coriobacteriaceae; genus Collinsella. The sequence goes on along the minus strand of DXMB01000037.1, from coordinate 9,241 downwards.
CATACCGTACTCCTTGGCATCGAGCACCATCAGCGTATCGGTATGCGTCTTAAGGAACGCCAGGGCGCGCTCGTCCATAGCACGGCACTCGCTGGAGCCCATCTGCAGGAAGTAAAAAACGCCATCCTGAGTAGCCTCGAAGGGGCCATGGAAGTACTCGGCAGAGTGGATGTAGCTGCAGTGCTGCCACTGCATCTCCATAAGAGAGCAGATAGCGAAACCGTAGGTCTGGCTAAAGTTGGGACCGCTGCCCAGAATATAGAAGAACTCGTGCTCCTGGCAAAGCTTGGCAAAGCGATCGCCCAGCTCGGCATTTACCTTCTCGCGTGCCGGGGGAAGAATCTTATCCATCTCGGCGATACCGGCATACATATCGGCAAGATCGGCGTAGCCTTCCTGCTGATCGAGCAGCTCTGCCGCAAGCGACAGCGAAATACCAGCGGGGACCTCGGCCTGCGGCACACCCTCGCCCCACGGGTAGACCCACGTGGTCCACTTGCCGGAGTCGATCTTAGATCCAGCGTTGTCGGTCTGGGCGATCACCGTAGCGCCGGCAGCAAGGGCAATCTCGCAGCCCTCGACGACCTCGGGGGTGTTGCCACTGTGGCTACAAGCGATGACCAGGGACTTCTCGCCCAGACGACGCGGACGCATAATGTCGAATTCACGCGCGGTATAGATATACGAAGTGAAGGTGGTTGCCTCGCGCTGCAGAAGCTCATGAGCCGGGATCAAATCGATCATGGAGCCACCGCAAGCAATCCAGTAGACGCTGTCGAACTTGCCCTTCTCGGCAATTGCCTCTTTGATCAGATCGTGTGCGTTCATATCCAGTTCCTTTCTTGTTTGGTCCGCAATCAATGAGATTGGCTGCGTGGCCGATAGTTGTTTTAGTCAATCAGATATTTCTCGAATGCGGCCATGTTCTTGGCATCTGCCGCCGCCGGGTCATCGTAGTAACGACCGTCCGTGATTTCCTGGCCCAGCATGCCGTCAAAACCATGGGCGTTGAGCGTGGCGACGAAGGCGTCCATATCGTGCTTGCCATCGCCCCACACCAGATGGCCATACGGGTCACCGTCGATAAAGTGCATCTCGTGAATTGCCCCATCACCAAAGGCGGCAAACCAGTCCTCGAGCGTCTCGCCTGCAACGCCCATCGCGGTTGTATCAACCATGGGCTGTAAGTACGGGCTCGCGACCTCGTCAATCATGCGCTTCGCATCGGAAACCGTCGTCACAAGGTTGCTCTCCTCGGGACGCAGGCTTTCCATCGTAAGCACCAGACCGTGCTCGCCGGCATACTCCGCTAGAATGGACAAGTGCTCGCGGCTGCGCTTCCAGGCTTCCTCGCGATCCTCGTCCCAGTCGCCCCAGCCCGAGTTGACGGACATACGGTCGCACCCAAGTACCTCGGCAAGCTCAATGCCGTGCTTAAAGTACGCCAGGCTGCGCTGTTCATGCAGCGGCTTGCGTGCGCAGTATTGCCAAGGATAGACAACATTCTCGGGGCACAGAGTACGATACCTAAGCCCACGGTCTGCAGCCTTTTTCGCCAGGACCTCAGCCTCAAAGTAGCCCGTGTGGTCGAGCGTCACATGCGGCTCCGCACACCACAGCTCAATGGACTCAAAGCCCAAACGCTGCTGCGCGTCAAGGAAGTAATCGAGCGACCACATGATGTAGTGGATATTCATGCCCGCAATCTGTTCGCGGCGCAGCGTCGGTTTGGATTCAGACACCTTATGCCTCCTTATTTCGATCGAACACGATTTGTCCGTCCGACATCGTCATATCAACCGCAAGATCGCGTGCGTCGCGATAATCGAGGTCGAACACATCCCGATCGAGCACGCAGATATCGGCAAGCTTGCCAACCTCAAGCGTACCCAGCTCGTCTTCGCGCATCAGATCGTACGCGCCCCCGGCAGTCCAAGCGCGCAAGAGCTCGACAAGCGTCAGCACGTTGGCCTCATTCACGGGCAGTCCATCGTCGAAGTATCCGCCGCACGCGCTGTAGATTGACTCGCCCAGGCTCGGAATCAGCAGCGGCAAATCCGTACCACAGCACACCGTGCATCCGGAATCTTCCATGCCGCGGCGATTCCAGCTGTGTAAAAGTCGCGTCTCGCCAATTTGTCGACGCATCATCGATAGGCAGTCCTCGCGCCGGTCCAGCGTCAGAATCTGCGGATAGACCTCGCAAATTCCACCTAACTTGCCAAACTCGATAAGATCGGTCGGGTCAGAGTTCTCGAGATCGGTAATCGCATGGCGGCGAAGCATCCGTCCATGTTCGTCTCGAGGCAGCGAGGCATAGAGCGCCACGGTGCGACGAACGGCGCCATCTCCCTGGCAATGCAAGGAATATCGGAAGCCGTCAGCATCAATTGCACGTAGCTCGTTCTCAATCAGATCCCACTCGGGCTCCTCGACGACCGTCTTGCCGGCGGCTCCCGCATCGGCCGTGTCCTCATAGGGGTCAATCATCTCGGCAAGCCCCGCCCATACGCCGCGATCGGTCATACGGTTGAAGCCAGAAAAACGAACGAACGGTCCCCGGAAGCGCTCTCGTGCCTCGCGGGCATATGCCAGATTTGCACCAGCGCCCACCGGCTGCGACATCATAGAGACGCGAACCGTCAGCTCACCAGATTCCTCACGGCGAGCCATTTCGTCGGCAAAGCCGTAGTAGTCATCAAACGCCATCTCCTTGATGGCGGTAACGCCGCGCTCGTTAAGCATGCTCATGTAGTCCGAATACCCCGCACGTACCTCGGGCAGCGCGAGGAAATCGCTCATCATGCGCCAGATCTTCTCGGCATAGCACGCCTGCGGTGTAAAGCCGTATCGCGCACTGGCGGCAGCATTGAGAACGCAGGTCTCCGCACCCGGTGTAAAGCAGACGACAGGGATATCGCCAAAACAATCGTCAAACACAGCCGCCGTATTTGCGTTCTCGGCATCCGATGCCAGCGTTTCGGGTAGGTTGTGGCCAAAAGCCGCCGCGCAATCCGGATGATCTTCTTTCCATGCACGCAAGAGCGACACGGCCTCTTTGGCATCGGCGACGCCGGACAGATCAGACCCCAACGTCCGCAGCGCCCAGCCCGTATAGAAGGTATGCACATCGATCAGGCCAGGCATGACGGTGCGGTCGCCCAGGTCAACTACCTCGTCCGCTTGGGTCAAATACGAAGCTACCTCACACTTGGTGCCAACAGCCTCAATTCGATTGCCACGGACCGCTACGAAACCTTCAAACGGCAGGTCCCCCGTACCGGTAAAGACGCTCTTAGACGTCAGGACCGTCAAACGATCAGACATCACAACCACCTACACCGGAAGCATGCCAGAGATTGCCGTTACGATCAGGCCAAAGACGACCATGAAAATGAAGAACTTCCAAATGGTCTTCCACCATTGGCCAAACGAGATCTTTGCCACGGCAAGGCCGGCGACCGTCATGCCCGCCACGGGACTGATGGTGTTGATGGTCTGATTAGCAAACTGGAGCGCGGTAACGGCTGCCTCGGGATTGAGGCCCATAAGCTCGGTCAGGGGGCCCATAACAGGCATGGTGAGCGCCGCCAGGCCAGAACTCGAGGGAACCAGCAAAGAGAGCAGGCCAAGGACGATATACATAAACGTGGTGTAGACGGCGGCGGGTGCACCGGCGAGCGCAGTAGCGAGCGCCTGGAGAATGGTGTCGATGATCATGCCGCCCTCGGCGATGACCAGAATACCGCGAGCGATACCAATAACGATGGCGGCGTACGCAAAGTCGGCGAGACCTTTAACGAACTCCTCAGCAATCGTCTGCTGGTCAAGACCGCCCAGGATACCGGCAAGCAAGCCCATGCCAAGGAACACGGCGGAAATCTCATTCATGTACCAACCCTGGGTAACAAGACCCCAGACGATAATGCCCATACCGCAAGCAAAATCGATAAGCACGAGCTTCTGACGGATAGTGAACTCTTCCTCGATGGAGGCATCGGTCACGGAAAACTCGATACGCTTGAGCTTATCGTCCTCGTACGTAATGGACGACTCGGGGTTTTTCTTGACGCGCATGGCGTAGCGCATGGCCCATGCGATACCGACGGCAGTGAAGATGGCCCAAGAAACGGCGCGCAGCCACAGTTGCGGATTGCCCTCGATGCCGATAATGCCCTGTGCGATCAAGACGTTAAACGGGTCGATGGTCGAAGCACAATATCCCAGGTTAGGACCAAGGAAGCAGATGATGAATGCCGTCATCGAGTCATAACCGATACCCATCATGATGGGAATGAAGATGGCATAGAACGGCAGGGCTTCCTCAGACATACCAAACGTAGTGCCGCAAATGGACAGCAACGTCATCGTGATGGGAATGATGAGGATGTCCTTGTTCTTGAGCTTTTTAATCACACGGCTCATGCCGGCATTCAAAGCGTTGGTCTTGGTGATGATTGCGAACGATCCGCCAATCAATAAGACGAACGCAACGACGTCGGCAGCCTCTTGGATGCCCTTAGTGGGCGCTTGCAGGACCGCGAAGATATCCTGACCCAGATTGATGGTCTCGCCGGTCTCGGAATCGGTGTAGTTCTTATCGACCTGTTCATAGGTTCCAGCAACGGCGACTTCACGCTCGCCCGCCGCTGTCGAAATCGTCTTGCGCTGATACTGACCAGAGGGAACGATCCAAGTCAGGACCGCAAAGACAACGATCAGCAAGAACATGATCGTATAGACATGCGGTAATTTGAACTTAAAACGTCTGTTTGTCTTCTTCGCCTTCGTATCTGACATAGATACCTCCAAAGAACTCGAGACTGCATCGCATCTCGCTTCAACGTCTGCACAAGGCAAACGTTCTATGACGTTCTATAGATTACCAGCAGCTTTTCTCGTCATCAAGATAATTTCAAACTGATTGCCGCAACGCGGTTGAACGGTTGCGTTTGCGCCGTGAACGGTATGGAAACGCCCGGTGAGATGATCCACCGGGCGTCTCCATTCGCAATGTCCTAGATGTCAAAAACGTAGCGAGACCCAACGATCCGCTGACGACCGATGATAAACGGCCGCCGCTGCTCATCAAAGAAGAAGGCTTCCATATAAAACAAGGGTTCGCCAACGGGAACCGCCAGCAACCGAGCGACCTCGGGCGATGCGCACGCGATCTCGAGCGTGCACGGGTCGGTAAACGCAGGCGTCCGCCCCGTCCGGTTGCGCACGAACTCAAAAATGGATTGGTTAGATAGAGGCGCCGTTGATAGATAGGCGTTGTCCTCGTAAACGTATATGTTGTTCTCAAGCATGACAGGGACGCCATCGGCAGTACGCACGCGCTCAACGCAAATCAAGTCAGTTCCAACGGGAACACCAAAGAACTGTACTTCGGTGGAATCCGCCGGCAGTATCTTTCTCGAAATGACACACGCCCCCGGTTCCATTCCGTTAGCGCGGCATGCGTCCGAAAAACTCTGGACGTCATCCTTCTGGCGAATCTTGCGCTTGAGCTTGGGGGCATTGACAAACGTGCCTTTCCCCTGTCGCTTCGTTAGATAGCCCTGTTGGACGAGCTCCTCAATAGCGCGTCGCACGGTAACGCGGCCAACTTTATAGCTCTCAGCCAATTCGAATTCGTTGGGTATCCGCGCACCTGCCTTGTAGGCACCGGAGTTGATTTCGTTTTTAATGATATCAATGACCTGTTGGTACAGCGGTATCGCTGCTTTACCGTCAGTTAGCCCTTCAGTCGGTGGCATATACCCTCTCCCAGCGCAATTACGTCTAAAACGGGCTTAAGGGCATTCAACAAGTCCTTAAGCCCGCATTAGCTTAAAGTATGCTAGGTGTCGCACCAAAATGTCGGGTATTTACTCATCGGACCCGAAAAACGCGCAACTAACGCGCTCTTACGCGAGTTCCAGCAGGTCCGGCAGCTGATCGATAATCTTATCCGCGGCGTCCTGACTAAAGCCAAAGCGCTCCTCGCGCTTGGCGATGACTGTCAGACCGGCGCGCTTGCCGGCAGTGATGCCAGGCACCGAATCCTCAACGCAGCAGCAGCGATTCGCGGGCAGCCCCAGCAGGTCCAGCGCATGCAGGTAGATGTCGGGCTCGGGCTTACTCTCCTTAAACTGCTCGCCGCTCACCACATACTCAAAGGCATCCGACAGCCCGCACGCGTTGAGCACTTCCTCGATGCTATCCATGGGAGACGAGCTGGCAAGCGCCACGCGAACGCCACGGCGTGGCAGCTCTCGAATCGTATCCACGGCGCCTGGGTTAATCAAAGCCTGATAGTCGCGCGGACGCTTATGCGCCCACTCGTCCCAACGGGCCAACGCTTCCTCGCCAGTGAAATGCCCCTTACCGGCGCGCTCAAACCAATCGACCAGCATATGCAGGAAGAACTGATGCGAGGTACCGACTTGCCCATTCAACTCCTCTTGAGTCAGGTTAAGCCCAAGCTCCTTGGCAAACGCGGCAGTCTCGCCCAGGTAGTAATACTCGGTATCGACAATGACACCGTCCATGTCAAAGATAACGGCGTCGAACGGAAATGCGGACACGGCACCCTCCCTAACAAAAGGGCGCCCGCAAGCAGGCGCCCAAACCATGCATTAATCGGCGATTCTAACCCAGCAGCTTATCCAGCGCCACTGCAATACCGTCTTCGTTGTTATTGGCGGTTACCATCTGGGCAACTGCCTTAACCTCATCGACGGCGTTGCCCATGGCAACACCGGTGCCGGCCCACTCAATCATGGACTTGTCGTTCTGGCCGTCGCCAAACGAGACGACCTCGCTGGCATCGATACCGAGCTTGGGCAGGGCACCCTCGAGCGCACGGGCTTTGTCGATACCGGGCGCCGTGTACTCAAAGTACCAGTCGGCCGTAAACATGCCCGAAAGCGTCTGGGTAAAGGGCGCATACATCTCCTCGTAATGCGCCTGCAGGTAGGTCGGATCACCCGCCGTCAGCAGCTTGTCCACGGGATAAGTGTCCACGACCTCATGCAAGCTCTCGACCTCGCGAATCTTAAGATCGCACGCATCGCGCTCATACTTGACGATATTCTTCTGCAAGCCGTCAGGCAGCGTGATCATGCAATGGTACGAGTCCTCGACGTGCAAATCGCGACCGAGCGAAATCATAGGGATCACGTCGAAATTGCGCAGATGATCAATCAGACGGTGCAGCTCGTCAGCCGGCATGGCCTGGTCAAAAAGGACCTCATCGGTCTGAGCGTCGACCACGTGCGCGCCATTAAAGGCAACTAGCAGACCATCATGGTTTTGAAGGTCGAGCTCCTGCGCCAAGGCGTGCAGCCCCCATGCAGGACGACCCGAAGCCAAGATGAGCTTAATGCCCGACTCCTGCGCAGCGAGCAGCTTCTCGCACGTACGCGGGCTGATGACCTTTTGGTCGTTGGTGAGCGTACCGTCGATATCCATTGCGATGGCTTTGATTGCCATATATGCCTCCCTGTCATTGAACAACCTTGTCTGAGCCATCATACAGAACACCCACGGCGGCGCTGTTTGCAACGGGAAAAATGTCATATTGTCCCAAACATGAACGGCGCGCCTTCGACGATTGCGATGCCCGTCGAGGCGCCTCCCGATACATTCCATCCTATCCAAATAGCAAGGGGCCCGTATCCCAACGGATACGGGCCCCTTTCAGCCATAAGCCAACTCAGCCGTAAAGACTACTTGCGATGCGCGCGGTAGAACTCGATGAGCGCCTGGGTCGAAGCGTCCTGCTCGGCCTTGGCGGCGTCGTCGTGGAAGGCCGGGGTAATCTGCTTGGCAAGCTGCTTGCCCAGCTCGACGCCCCACTGGTCGTAGGAGTCGATGCCCCAGACCGTGCCCTCGACAAACGTGATGTGCTCGTACAGGGCGATGAGCTCGCCGAGCGCAAACGGGGTCAGCGTATCGCCAAAGATCGAGGTCGTCGGGCGGTTGCCCTCAAAGCAACGGGCCGGGACGATCTGCTCGGGCGTGCCCTCGGCACGAACCTCGTCGGCCGTCTTGCCAAAGGCGAGTGCCTTGGTCTGGGCCAGGAAGTTGCCCAGGAACAGCTCGTGGACATCCTGGCCGCTGTCGGTTGCGGGATTGGCAGTGTTGGCGAAAGCGATAAAGTCGGCCGGGACCACCACGGTGCCCTGGTGCAGCAACTGGTAGAAGGCGTGCTGACCGTTGGTGCCGGGCTCGCCCCAGAAGATCTCACCGGTGTCGGAGGTCACGGCGCTGCCGTCCCAGCGGACGTGCTTGCCGTTGGACTCCATGGTGAGCTGCTGCAGGTAGGCCGGGAAACGGTGCAGGTACTGGCAGTACGGAAGTACGGCGTGGCTCTTGGAGCCGAAGAAGTTGACGTACCAGACGTTGAGCAGACCCATCAGCGCGACGGCGTTGTTCTCGAGCGGCGTGTTGCAGAAGTACTCGTCGATGGCGCGGAAGCCCTCAAGGAACTGCTGGAAGCGCTCGGGGCCGAGCACGACAATCAGCGACAGGCCCACGGCGGAGTCGACAGAATAGCGGCCGCCGACCCAGTTCCAGAAACCGAAGGCGTTGGCTGGGTCGATACCGAAGGCCTCGACCTTCTCGAGTGCGGTTGAAACGGCGACGAAATGCTTTGCCACGGCCTCGGCGTTCTGCTCATCGGAGCCGTCGATGGCGCCCTGAGCCTTGAGCTGCTCGAGCATCCAGGTCTTGACCTCACGGGCGTTGGTGAGGGTCTCGAGCGTGGTGAAGGTCTTGGAGACGATGATCACGAGCGTGGTCTCGGGATCCAAACCCTTGAGCTTCTCGGCCTGGTCGTTGGGGTCGATGTTGGAGATATAGCGGCAGTCGATACCGGCGTCGGCATAGGGACGCAGGGCCTCGTAAGCCATGACCGGGCCCAGATCGGAGCCGCCGATGCCGATAGACACCAGGTGCTCGATCTTCTTGCCGGTAACGCCCTTCCACTCACCGGAGCGCACGCGCTCGGCGAAGGCGTACATGCGATCGAGGACCTCGTGCACGTCGGCGACGACATCCTGGCCGTCGACGATAAGCTGGCCCTTCTCGCTTGCCGGACGGCGCAGCGCGGTGTGCAGGACGGCGCGGTCCTCGGTGGTGTTGATGTGCTCGCCGGAGAACATGACGTCGCGGCGCTCCTCGAGCTTTACCTCGCGGGCAAGATCGCACAGCAGCTTGACGGTCTCATCGGTCACCAGGTTCTTCGACAGAT
>DXMB01000036.1:0-22619 GCA_019414425.1 Collinsella sp. | reverse complement strand
CCGCTGAGCTGGGCCTATGCCGGAATCTCTCCCACAGAAACCACCGAAGAGCCCATTATTCCCGTATGAAATCGGCACCCCTGAAGCCCCGTTCGAGGAATAATTGCGCGCTAAAATACAGCAAGATACACGGCGTTATTCGGCGGCATTCGGGGTTGTCGAAACTGCGGAAACCGATTTCCGCGTTTCTTTATTCACGTTTGTTGACCTGGGCAAATGCAATTGAAAAGGGCTTGAATCCGCCTCGCAGTTTCAACTCAGTTTCGACCGTTCGAAACCGGCCTTCGGGGGACCCGAATTGTGAATTATTCCCGCAGGGCCCAATTATTCCCGTACCGCCGAGTACTCCGCTGTACCGCCCAGTAGGGATAGACGGGAATAATTGGGTCGTTTTCCCAGGTAGAGATACAAAAAGAAAGCCCTCGAACCAGAGGGTCCGGAGGCTGTTATTCCCACTATTTCGCTGGTGGCTTCGTCCTGCGGCGATGCCGAAACAGCATCAGGCGGTACTCGGCAGCACCAAAACGCGAGTTCAGAAGCCAGTTCCCGTTATTCCCACTCAATCGTCGCGGGCGGCTTGGACGTGATGTCGTAGCACACGCGGTTGGCGCCGGGAACCTCGGCCACGATGCGGCCGGAGATGCGGGCAAGCACGTCGTAGGGCAGCTTGGCCCAGTCGGCGGTCATGGCGTCGCTGGACTCGACGGCGCGCAGGATGATCGGGCGCTGATAGGTGCGCTCGTCGCCCATAACGCCGACGGACTTAATGTCGGGCAGGACCGCGAAATACTGCCAGCAGCTGTGCTCGGAGTTGCGCTCGCCGGTCTGCTCAAACAGACGCTGGTTGTAGGCGTCGAGCTCCTCGCGCACGATGGCGTCGGCGTTCTTGAGGATCTCGAGCTTCTCCTTGTCGACCGCACCGATGATGCGGATGGCCAGACCCGGGCCCGGGAAGGGCTGACGGAACACGATATGGCCCGGCAGGCCGAGCGCCAGACCAAGCGCACGGACCTCGTCCTTAAAGAAGTGGTCGAGCGGCTCGATGAGGTCGAAGTGCACGCCCTCGGGGAACGGGATCAGGTTGTGGTGGCTCTTGATGGTGGCCGTCTTGCCGCCCGTCTTGCGAGCGCCAGACTCGATGATGTCGGGATAGATGGTGCCCTGAGCCAGGTACTTGACCGGCTTGCCATCGGTCTCGAGCTGCTGCGCCACGGCGAAGAACTCTTTCCAGAACTGCGTACCGATGATGCGGCGCTTCTCCTCGGGCTCGGTCACGCCGGCCAGAAGCTCGGCATAGCGGTCCTCGGCGTGGACGTGGATAAAGTCGACGTCAAACTGCTTGGTGAAGACCTCCTCCACCTGCTCGGGCTCGCCCTTGCGCAGCAGGCCGTGGTTGATGAACACGCAGGTCATCTGCTTGCCCACGGCGCGAGCGCCCAGCGCAGCCACGACGGAGGAGTCGACGCCGCCGGACAGGGCCAGAATCACGCGGTCGTCGCCGACCTTCTCGCGGAACTCGGCCGTCATGGTCTCGACCAGGTTGTCCATGCTCCAGTTGGGCTCCAGACCGCAGATCTCAAACAGGAAGTTGCTCAGCAGCTGCTGACCGTACTCGGAGTGCTTGACCTCGGGGTGGAACTGCGTGGTGAAAATCTTGCGCTCGACGCACTCCATGGCGGCAACCGGGCACACGTCGGTGCTGGCGGTAACGGTAAAGCCCTCGGGCACCTCGGACACGGCGTCGCGGTGGCTCATCCACACGGTCTGCTCCATGGGCGTGGAGTTAAAGAGCTTGGCGCCTGCCGTGCGCGTGATAGTGGCGCGGCCGTACTCGCCCACCTCGGAGTGGCCGACCTTGCCGCCGAGCGTCACGGCCGTGATCTGATGGCCGTAGCAGAAGCCCAGGACGGGAAGGCCCAGGTCAAAGATGGCGGGATCGATGGACGGAGCGTCCTCGGCATACACGGAAGCCGGGCCGCCGGAAAGGATGAGCGCAGAGGCGTTCATCTCGCGAATCTCATCGGCCGAGATGTCGCAGGGAACAATCTCGGAATACACGTTGAGGTCGCGGACGCGACGGGCAATGAGCTGACCGTACTGCGCACCAAAGTCGAGTACGAGGACCTTTGCGGAAGCCTTTTGATCCATGGTTTCCCCCTCTTGTTGGCGGGGAGCCGGTGCCCACCCGCGTGAATGAACAAAAATAACTTTCATAGTGTACACGTTATATGGGGTTTCTCGTCCCTCACAGCCATCAGCGCACGGCAAACGCACGACCTGGGCCCCTATTTGACGGCAATTGAAGTATTACCAAACGTTACAGATGATGTAATACGCTTGAACATTGGACGCCCTGTGCCACAATACTGCCGAACGACTCCGCCTCTGCGGCGGCAAATACGATAGGAATACCAGCATGAAGCGCATCCTTCTCATCGCCACGGGCGGCACCATCGCATCGACCGAGGACGGCAACGGCCTCTCCCCCGCCCTGACCGGTGAGGAGCTCGCCCAGAGCGTCCCCGAGATCTCGGGCCTCTGCGAGCTCGACGTGATGCAGCCCATGAACATCGACAGTACCAATATGCGCCCGAGCGACTGGATGCGCATCCGCGATGTCATCGTCGAAGGCTATGCCGATCACGACGGCTTTGTGGTCCTGCACGGCACCGACACCATGAGCTACACCGCGGCAGCGCTTTCCTACCTGATTCAGGACAGCCCCAAGCCCATCGTGCTCACCGGCTCGCAAAAGCCCATGGGCAATCCCTTTACCGACGCCAAGCTCAATCTGTACCAGAGCCTGCTCTATGCGCTCGACGAGCATTCGCACGATGTTTCAATCGTGTTTGGCGGCGTCGCTATTGCCGGTACGCGCGCCCGCAAGCAGCGCACCATGAGCTTTAACGCGTTTATTAGCGTCAACTATCCGCCCATCGCCTACATCCGCAACGACCGCATCGTGCGCAACGGGCTTCACGGCACGCATCAGGGCGAAAACCCGGTGCGTTTCTACGACAGCATCGACCCGCGCGTATTTGTACTCAAGCTCACGCCCGGCGTAAACCCGGGCATCCTCGACGCCCTTGCCGATAGCTACGATGCCGTAATCCTGGAGACCTTCGGCATTGGCGGCATTCCCGAGTTTGGCGAGTCCGGCGAGTCATTCCAGGAGGCGATTTTCCGCTGGGTCGATTCGGGTCGTACCGTCGTTATGACCACGCAGGTCCCCGAAGAGGGCCTCGATCTGGGCGTTTATGAGGTCGGCCGTGCTTACGCCGATCATCCGGGCATTCTGCGCGGCGATGACATGACCACCGAGACGCTCGTGGCCAAAACCATGTGGGCACTCGGCCAGTCACGTGATGCGGCCGAGATTCAGCGCCTGTTCTACAGCCAAGTCAACCACGACCGCATCCCGATGGCGTAATTCAGTTATCGACGGGTATCCCCTATTCGATCCCCTCGAGAAGCTCTGACACCGTCATGCCGAGTGCGGGCGCGATCTTAAATAGAACCTTGAGCGTGAAATTTGCCGTCCCATCTTCGATTCGGTCGAGGTAGGGTCGGCTGATTCCTGTCGCCACACAAAAATCAACCTTGGAGATACCAAGGTCCCTGCGTGTCTCTTCGACCCGCCTGCCAAGAATCTGTTTCGCACGTTCGTCCATGCAGCCGAGTTTGAAATGGAGCTGAACAAAAACGTAAACTATAGTTTACGTTTTGCCGAATACACAGGAGTTTTCTATGTCGGGTTCTTCGGTCCGCATGTACCGAGCCACGCTTCGCACAAACAGCGCACCGCCCAAGCTCGTCGTCGTTGAAGCCGAATGCCTTTCGCCCGATGAGCGCACAGCATTTGCATTGCTATCAAGTCGCGTCGCCGCCGTTCTGGTCCCTTGCCCGGCGCAAGGTGAACTTGCCATCCAATGCCAAACGCACAGCTGCCCGCTCAATCAGGCTGCCGTAATCGCAACCAGCCAACGCGGCCTGCCGCTCCTTCTAGAAGCCGGCATCGCACTCGCCCTTCGTGGCGCCGGATACGAAAACGAGACCGCCGCCGACATGGTCTTTAAACCACGATCGAGCGGCGGCCTCGCAGCAGCCATTGAATATATGTGCAGACTCGTTGCCTAAAAGGACAAGCTAGAAACCAAGGCCAAAGCCCGTTCCGGTAATCGCCGAGTACATAAAGTAAACGTTGACCACGTTGAGGAACACACCCGTGATGCAACCGTTGCGCAGGTAGCGCTCGCACACGATGCGCGCCATGGCGGCGGAGTCATCATTGTTCTTTGCCTGGCGTCCCGCCGTAAAATACGTCGCCACGCTCAGCAGCAAGTTGAGCACCGGCAGCGCCAGCAACTCGTAGCTCTTGCCCCAGCGCGTCGCCTCGCCGGCGGCATTAAACTTTGTTGCCACCTCGGGGCCAATGTTGGGGATAACACACGCTGCGACCACCAGCGGAATCACCGCAAGCACGAGCAGCGCAATACCCATGTAGCCGGCTTTTTTGCCATATTTAAACATGTGCGTCGTCCTTACACGTTAAAGCGGAAGTGCACGACGTCGCCATCGGCCATGACATAGTCCTTGCCCTCAATACGCAGCTTGCCGGCGGCCTTGGCGCCCTGCTCTCCGCCGAGCTCGATGTAGTCGTCATAGCCAATGACCTCGGCCTTAATAAAGCCGCGCTCAAAGTCGGTGTGGATGACACCGGCAGCCTGCGGAGCGGTCGCACCCTGACGCACCGTCCAGGCCTTGACCTCCATCTCGCCGGCCGTAAAGAACGACTGCAGGCCGAGCAGCTTATAGGCCGCCTGCGCGAGCACGTCCAGGCCGGGCTGCTCCAAGCCCAGGCTCTCCAGGTAGTCGGCGGCGTCCTCGGGATCGAGCTCGGAAAGCTCGGCCTCGATCTTGGCGCAGATGGGCAGCGGCTTGACGCCATCGATGGGCGCCAGGTCCTCGTTGAGCATGTCCTCGTCCACGTTTGCCACGTACAGGATGGGCTTCATGGTGAGCAGGAACAGGCCCTTGGCGGCAGCACGCTCCTCGTCGGTCATCTCCATGGATGCGGCGCGCTTGCCCTCGTTGAGCCAGGCGAGCAGGCGCTTGGCGACCTCGAACTTGGGCATGAGCTCCTTGTCGCGCTTGGCCTCCTTCTCGAGCTTAGGCAGCTGCTTCTCGAGCGTGCCCATGTCGGCCAGGATGAGCTCGGTCATGATGGTGTCGGCATCGCCGGCGGGATCGACGAACTCGCCCGTGCGGCCCACCTCACGCATGACGTTGGGATCCTTAAAGTAGCGCACGACCTCGCAGATGGCGTCGGTCTCGCGAATGTTGGCCAAGAACTGGTTGCCCAAGCCCTCGCCCTCGTTGGCGCCCTTCACCAGACCTGCGATGTCGACGAACTCGACCGTAGCCGGCACAATGCGACCCGGGTTAACGATGTCGGCGAGCTTTTGCAGGCGGCTATCGGGCACGTCGACGATACCCACGTTGGGGTCGATCGTGGCGAACGGATAGTTGGCGGCAAGGCCGGTCTTTTTGGTAAGCGCGGTGAACAGCGTCGACTTGCCTACGTTGGGCAGGCCCACGATACCGATGGAAAGGGACACGACAGCTCCTTTTGGTACAAGCATTTCAAACTGCATAAGTATAGCGCCGCCGCAGCATCTGGGCTAACCCGGACGCCACGGCGGCACGAATGAAGCAGAGATAGGGGTCGCTGACTAGTCCGCGAGCTTCTCCACCTGGTCGAGCATCTTATCGAGCTTGGCCTTTGCCTCGGCCTTGACCTTCTGGGCTTCTTCATGGGCCTTCGCCTTCTGGGCGGCCTTTTCCTCGGCTTCGGGATCGACGACGACCAGATTGGACGCGTCGTGCTCAACCAACTTGAGCGCATGCTCAGGGCACACCTTGACGCAGGCACCGCAGCCCAAGCAATACGTGGACTCCAGTGCAAAGCGGCCGCTTCCCACCAGATCGCAGGCGAACGTGGGGCACACATTGACGCACTCGCCGCACGACGTGCACTTGTCAAAATCGCACTCCGGCGTGCTCACCTGCATGTTCTGGGCAAGCTCGGGATGGTTTTGCAGCGTCGAGAGCACCAGCTGTCGCCCGTGCGTAAGCGTACGGCGACGTTTGGCCGTCGTGGTGCCGCACATGGTATTGAGCGTGCGCTCCAGCTGGGTAATCTGGTGGCGGTGGGCTTTGAGCTTCTGCGTCACCGAGGCCAGCGCCGCCGTTGCCGGGTTGAGCTTGGTCACGGTAAGGCCCGTGGTGCGGGCAATCTTATCCATGTACTCCTTGCGCTCGTACTCGCGGCGCTTATGACATTTGAGGCTCTTTGGGTCGACCTCCAGGCCCATGCCCGTACCGGCCCACTCCTCGGCGGTAGCGATGGCCTCGCCCAGAATGTCCTCACCGCCGGTGTTGCGGCATTTATCGCACACGCCCAACGGCAGGTACACACTCACGTTGGGATAGTCCGCCAGTACCGAGAACCAGGTCTCGGCCGTAATATCGCCCACGCAGGCAACGACGACCTCGTTCTCGCGCGGCATGCGCTTAAGGGCGCGCGTGCAGGTGACGTAGGCGGTCTCGTGGCTCGTAGCTGCCGAGACAATGTCGTCATACAGGTTTTTGGGCGCCAGACGCGGCGAAATAATCGCCTCAGTCGGACAGGCGGCAGCGCACAGGCCGCACTTGCGGCAGGTATCGAGGATCTCGATGGCGTCTTCCTCGACCTCGATGGCGTTGACCGGGCACACGTCCATGCACGCGGTGCAGCCGCTCTTTTCGTTTTTGCAGGTCAGACACGGAATCGTGTTGCCGCGCGGACGCTCCTTGTAGTCGGCAGGATTCCACTGCGGCGCCGACGGATCGAGCGCATCGGTCACGCCGCCAAGCGGGTTTTTAAGAAAGTCGAAACCCTTGCTGATCTCGATAATGTCATCAAATAGATCGTGTTCCTGCGCCATGCGCGGCCCCTCCCTGAGCAGTGCAAACAAGCAAGAGATAATGATACGCTATCGGCCCGTGCCTCGGGCAAATTACACGCGGAGCACCTTTGCGGCAAATAGCCTATGGCCTATCGCCGCCCCGATTGCACAAGGTCGATCAAGCGCCAAACTATGCCTCGCGCATGAGCTCGACGAGCTTTTGCTTGGTCACCTTGGCCTGCTCGTTGGCCATATTGCGTTCGTTTCTAAAGGCCGCATCCGCAACGCTCATCAGGTCGGCATCGGAAATCTCGCCAAGGCCCAGCTCCTCGAGCGTCGTCGGCAGACCAACGCGCTGACAAAACTCGAGCACCTGTTCAAGCTCGGGCGCACGCTCCAGACGAAGCTGGACCACCAGACCAAACGCTACGGCCTCGCCGTGCATAGCCTTGCACTCGGGCAAAATCGTCAGGCCGTTGGCGATGGCATGCGCCAACGCCAAGCCGCCGCTCTCAAAGCCGACGCCCGAGAGCAGAATATTGCACTCGATCAGGCGCTCAACCGCCGGCGATATACGGCCCTTTTTGAGATCGCGCTTGGCAGCGACGCCGCACTCCATGAGCGTGTCATAGCAGGCACGAGCCGTAACCAAGGCCAAGTGTCCCGGCGCGCCACCGTGTTCGTTCGCACCTCTCGCCGCGGCGCATGAACGCGCCTCGAAGTACGTTGCCAGTGCGTCGCCCATACCGGCGACCGTCATCCGCAGTGGTGCTGCCGCAACCACGTTGGTATCAACCACGACCAGATCGGGATTTTTGTCGAGCACCAGGTAGCGGTCGAACGACCCGTCCTCGTGATACAGCACCGAAATCGCGCTGCACGGACCGTCCATCGAAGCCGCCGTGGGGCATACGCACAACGGCAGCTCAGCATAAAACGCAACGGCCTTTGCGATATCGAGCATCTTGCCGCCGCCAATGCCCACCACCATGTCGCAATACTCGGCCCGGGCTTCCTTGGCCATTTCGACAACGGCATCTTCCGTACACGGACCGTTGTAAATCTTAAAGAACGGCTCGCTTAGATCGTCGTCCAGAAATCCATCGACGATCTGCCTGCACAGCCGATCCTCGGTGCCCTGGTCAAACAAGACATAGGCAGCGCAGCCCAACCATGACAAATACCTGCCCTGACGCGAAAGTTCGCCCGGCCCCTGAACATACCGGCCGGGACCGCCGTAAACCATAGGAAGCGCCATACGAGAATCCGCCCTTCATCAAACAACGATTGGTGCAAAGTAACCTGACCCCTTTGCACCAACTTGGTGCGATGGGGTCAGGTTAGTTTGCACCATAGCAAAAAGGGGCAAAGCCGTCTGCTGGCTTTGCCCCTTCCTTAGCTTGATTTACTCATCCATGAGATAGTAGTGGCCCAGTGCGTCTGCACCCAGAATGGCGTTTGCGACCATCTCGGGCGTCACCTCAAACGGCATGTTGCACATGGTGTCATCGGGCGCGCAGGCGGCCTCGGCAACAATCATGGCCTGCTCGCGCGTAAGCTCGGCAACGCCAAGTTCCTTCATCGTGACCGGCAGGCCCAGCTCAATGCAGAAGCCCAAGACTTCCTCGAGTTTCTCAGTCGGGGCATCCTCGAGTACCAGCTGGACGATAGTGCCAAAGGCGACCTTCTCGCCGTGATACATGCCGTGGCACTCGGGCAGCATCGTCAGGCCATTGTGGATGGCATGAGCAGCAGCAAGGCCCGAGCTCTCAAAGCCAATGCCCGAAAGCAGCGTATTGGCCTCGATGATATGCTCGACGGCAGGCGTCAACGCTCCCTTCTCCAGCGCGACCTTAGCCTTGACGCCGTCGGCCATAAGTGTCTCGTAGCAGAGCTTGGCGAGCGCCAGGCCGGCCATTCCGCCCTTGCCGCCAGCGCAGGTGCCACCGTCGGCATCGTGCGTTGCCTGGGCCTCGAAATAGGTTGCGAGCGCATCGCCCATACCGGAAACCGTCAGGCGCACCGGGCTCGCCGCGATAACCGTCGTGTCCATAAGGACAATATTGGGGTTTGCCTTAAGGAAGAGATACTTGTCGAACTGGCCGTCATCGGTATAGAGCACGGAGAGCGCCGAACACGGGGCATCGGTCGAAGCAATGGTGGGGCAAATGATAACCGGGGACTCCAGGTAATAGGCGACGGCCTTCGCGGTGTCGAGAATCTTGCCGCCACCGACGCCGACGATGATGTCGCAACCGTTGTCGCGAGCGAGCGCAACCAGGCGATCGACCTCGCCCTTGGAGCACTCACCGTTAAAGTCCTCAAACAGCAGCTCGGCCTTAGCCTCGGCAAAGCCGCCCTCGATCTTGGCACCGACGCGCTTCTTGCCCGAAGGCGTCACGATGACGAGGGCCTTAGCGCCAAGCGGCTCAACATAAGAGCCGAGCTTGGCCAGCTCGTCCGGGCCCTGGATGTACTTGCTGGGGCTATTGAAAATTGCAGCCATAACCATCCCATTCTCTAAAAGAAAAAGAAAGGGGCTCCGTACGGATACGTGCGGAGCCCCTCGTTACGATAACAAGAGTCGATTAGAAATCGATGTCGGTGTCGTAGTAGCAGGCCTTGAGGATCTTCTCGAAGTCGGCAGCCTTGGTCTCACGCGGGTTCTCGGGCGTGCAGGCGTCGGTCTCGGCGTTCGCAGCGATCTCGGGCAGCTTGGCGAGGAACTCCTCCTCGGAAACCATCTGCGGGTTCTCGGCGTCGACCTTCACGCCACCATTCGCGTAATCCTTGATGGACTGCGGAATGTTGAGCTGGTCATTGAGGTCGCGAATCTTCTGGACGAGCGCAGCGATGAGCTCCTCGTTGGTCTCGCCGGGAAGGTGCAGGATCTCCTTGGCCACGTAAGCGTAACGCTCAGCAGCACGCGGGTCCTTGGAGTTCCACTGGATAACCTTGCCCAGGTACATGGCGTTAGCGGCACCGTGGATGATGTGGCCGTTCTCGAAGGCAGCACCGGTCTTGTGAGCCATGGAGTGAACGATGCCGAGCAGGCCCGAGGAGAAGGCGATACCGGCGATGCACTGAGCCTCGTGCATGTGCTGACGGGCCTCATGGTCGCCAGCATAGGACTTGGGCAGCCACTCGACGATCTCGCGGATGCCGTGCAGGGCGTTGGCATCGGTGAACATAGAAGCGCAGGTGGAAACGTAGGCCTCCATGCAGTGGGTCAGAGCGTCCATGCCGGTGTGAGCGCACAGCTTGGCGGGCATGGTGTAGGTGAGCTCGGGGTCGACGATGGCGACATCCGGGGTGATGTTGAAGTCGGCCAGCGGGTACTTGATGCCCTTGGCGTAGTCGGTGATGACGGAGAAGGCAGTGACCTCGGTAGCGGTACCGGAGGTAGAGGAGATGGCGCAGAAATGAGCCTTCTGACGCAGCTCGGGGAAGCTGAACGGCTGGATGATGTTATCGAAGGACTCCTCGGGATACTCGTAGAAGACCCACATGGCCTTAGCGGCATCGATGGGCGAGCCGCCGCCGATGGCGATAATCCAGTCAGGCTCGAACTCGCGCATGGCCTCGGCGCCCTTCATGACCGTCTCGATGGACGGATCGGACTCGACGCCCTCGAACAGCTTGACCTCGAAGCCGCCTTCCTTAAGGTCGGCCTCAACGTCCTGCAAGAACCCGCCGCGGCGCATAGAGCTGCCGCCAGAAACGATGATGGCCTTCTTGCCCTTGAGGTTCTTCACCTCGTGGCGAGCGCCCTCACCAAAGTACAGATCGCGAGGATTGGTAAAACGTCCCATACTGTGCCTCCTAAACAAGCCCCTCTTAGACTTGCGTATATAACGGAGCACCCGATTGGCTCCGTTAGGACCGTTTTGCGCGTTGCCGGCGATGACAATGCGCGATGTCTAAACGTCTCAACGCTCAGACAAACACTATTCTACCGTTCTGGTTGGTCAGTTATTCACCTAAAGCCGACAATGATGAAACGTTTTTTCTATCCCTGAAGACCCTTGTGGGGCATTCATACTCCCAAGCTGGGCAAACGTTTTATCAAGGTTGACCACATATCCCGGGCAGGACTGTGCCCCTCCAAAATGCGCCCCGTTCGCCGCCAAAAATCGACCGTTTGCGGCACCGTGATACCACTCAGTCGTCCAAGGTGCCGACATTTGTGCGACATCCGTCTTCGTGGTGCAAAGGTGCATGTCCAAGTGCGGCACCCCCGGTGTGCCACATGCGGGTAAACTAGAACTTTATATAGAGACATTTGAACCCTAACCGCAGCAAAGGAGGCCCCATGGCATTCGATCCCATTCAAGAGGATTGCCATCGCCTCGTTCTTGAGGCCTTGCGCCGCGACAATATCCCGCTCACCGACGGCCCCGCCGTCGAGCGTCTGATGGAGCAATTCACCCGCAACCCCGCGCCGCTCATCGTGCACGACCGCGACCGCGCCGGGCACCTCATTGCCAAGGTGGTCGAGGCTGTCGACTACCGCATCCCCTTTATCCCCGACGACGCCCAGGCAGAGCAAGAAGAAGCCGCAGCCGAGAACATGCTCCGCGAGGCAGCCGCGCTCGATCCGGCCAACTGGGATGCCCAGCGCATGCTGACGGCGCTCACCGCCGAATCCAACGAGGAATACGTACAGTACCTGGTGTCCAAGTGCGATGAAGTCGAACACGACCTGGCGCTCAAGATCGCCTCGGCTCAGGACCCCTACGAGCGTGAGGCCGCTGGCGACCTCACGCGCCGCCCCTATCTGCGCTGGCTTGCCGCCTTGGCATCGCGCGCCCTCATTAGCGGCCGCTATCGCATGTCGCTCGAAGCCGCAAATCGCAGCTTGGACTTTGCGCCCAACGACCCCGCTGGTGTCCGCCACACCGCGATGCTCGCCATGGCAAAGCTCGAATACCCCGCCGAGGAGCTCAAGCGCTTTCGCTCCGCTCACTCCGTGCCGTACCTCGCGAATACCCCGCTGCGCCGCCGTCCCAAGGATGCAGAGCGCGACTTGGACCCGTGGACGCTCATCGCACTGATGAGCGCAGCCTGGCGCGAGCTGGACTACGAGGGTGCCGAACACTACCTGCGTATCCTTGTGCGTTCGTGCCCCCACGCCGCCGAGGCGCTCTACTTCCAAACCGAGTTTCCCGATGGCGTCTATGCCCGCGTTAACGTGGGCGTGGGCTCGACCGACGAGCTTGTCCTTGCATTGTCCGAGGCGACGCCGGTACTGCAGGAGGGCCTGGGCGCTCCCGACAACGCCAGCTTTGCCGCCTGGATCGCCACCAACGACATCGTGCGTTCCCAGATCGACGAGCGCATCCTGCGCGCGGCCGAGCAGGGGCTTCCATTTAAGGGAGGGGACCTCTAATGGATCCGAGCGTCTACATCCCCGCCTACCTGGAGCGCACCTATCTGGCGTCGCACCCCGAGCTCACCGATGCAGCACGCGAGCTTGTCCATAACGACATTAGCGCGAATCCTCAAAAGTATGCGCAGGCCGAGCATGCCCAGGCACTGCTGTCCTATGCCGGCGTTCATCGCCACCTGCTCGACGAGCTCCATCGCATCGAGGACATGGGCAGCGACGAGGAGTTTGAGCAGACGCGCAACCGCCTGTTCGACGACATGCGCGACGAGCTGCTCAAGATCGTCCGCGTCGATGCGCTGGCCGTCGATGCCCAGCTGCTCGCCATCATTTTGGCGGACACGCCCGTCGACGCCTGCCTGGGCGACCTGATGAAGCTCGAGACGAGCACGGCCGACTACCTGCAACAGAGCGTGCCCGGGTTTGATATGGAGGCCCCGCACTACTGGGCCAATAATGTTTTGGCCGACGGTGTCACCGCAGCGGACCTTACCGTGAGCGAGCCGGCCCTTATCGGGTGGCTTCACACACTCGAGGCCATCTCGCAGCTGTGCATGGCGAGCGCTCGTTACCGCGCCGCCGCCAACTATTCTCGCCGTGTCCTTAAGGCGGAGGGCTATCCCACCCGGGCCGCCGGCACCGTATTGCTTGCTCTCGCCCGCTTGGAAGACCAGGACGGCTTTTTTGCCCTGGCGCATCAGCTCGAGGAACAGATGGGGGCAGACGCACTCGAAAACTCTCCTTGGTACCTGCTCGCCCGCACGATCTTGCTGTTCAAAACAAACAAGATGCGCCCGGCGACGCGCGCGCTGCGTGAGTTCGCTAACCGTTGCGAGGGTGGCGCGTTCTTCTTGCTGAACCCCATGTACCAGACGCCGTATCTTCCCTGCCGACCCGAGCCGCGCGACCCCTGGGACCTCTCGCACCAGGCGGTTTGGGAAGCCGACGGCATTATCTCGGACACCCCAGACTTTGCCCCCTGGGCCAACGCCTGCGAAGATGTATCGCAGCTCGCCCAGGAATTTGCGCGCCGCTACGGCTTTTAGCGACGCGATCGCCCCGACCATGTCATCTATGTTAGGAACGGCTTCATGAACCTCCGCTCATCTCTCGCCTGCACCTCGAGCGATATCGCCCGCTGGGGACTGCGCTCTGTCCTCAAACGCCAGGGTGGCGTGCTTCCCGGCCGCATCGCCATGAAGATCGACCCCGAGCTGCTAAGCGACCTCGCGAGCCTGGTCGACCGCAGCGTGGTGATCACCGGTACTAATGGCAAGACCACCACCTCCAACCTCATCGCTGACGCCGTTGCTGCCAGCGGCGCTACCGTGGTGTGCAACCGTGCCGGCAACAATATGGAGCCTGGTGTGGTGGGTGCTCTGCTCGAGGCCCGCGGCGGCCTTAAGCACACCAGCAGCGGCAAGCGCGTGGGCGTTTTTGAGTGCGACGAGCTCTACACGGTGCGCGTCCTGCCCAAGCTCAAACCGACGTACTTTGTGCTGCTCAACCTGTTCCGCGACCAGCTGGACCGCTACGGCGAGATCGACCATACCCAAGACGCCATCGCCCATGCGTTGGAGCTCTCTCCGACGACAACGCTCATCTACAACGCCGACGATCCGCTGTGCGCCTCGATCGCCGCGCGCGTCCCCAACACGAGCATCGCCTTTGGCATCGACGGCGCCACGGGCACCGAGTCCGACCGCATTAGCGACTCGCGTTTTTGCTCGCAGTGCAACGCCCCGCTGGAATACGACTATGTGCAGTACGGACAGCTGGGCGCCTATCATTGCCCTTCGTGCGGCTGGGGTCGCCCCGCGCTGCTCCGCCGCGTGACGGGCGTTGAGCTCGGCTGCGACGGCTACGGCTTTGACCTGGCCTTTGGACCCGAGGTCAACGCGCCCGCCGTGCACATCGCCACGCGCTACAACGGCCTGTACATGGTCTATAACGTCGCCGCCGCCTTCTTTGCGGCGCACGAGCTGGGCGTGGACGCGGCGCACCTGCAGCCCACGCTTAATGCCTACGTGCCCGCCGGCGGACGCATGGGCCGCTGGGATATTGCCGGCCGCACCGTCGAGGCCAACCTGGCCAAGAATCCCGTGGGCTTCGATCGCCAGATCCAGTCCATTAAAACGGCAGGTGGCAGGCTCTGCGCCTTCTTCCTAAACGATAACGATGCCGACGGCCACGATGTCTCGTGGATCTACGATGTCGACTTCGAGCGCATCGCCGACACGCCGGGTCTTGTCGCCTTTGCCGGAGGCACGCGTGCGCACGACATGCAGGTACGCCTCAAGTACGCCGGCATCGATGCCGCGATTATCTCGGACGTCGCGCAGGCGATCGGCGCCGTGGCAGACGAGGCCGCCGATGACACCTTCTACGCCGTCGCCAACTACACGGCCTTCCCGCCACTGGTCAAGGAACTCGACGGGCTCAAGGGCGCCGATGCAAGCTCGGTTGCCTCCCACGCCGTAACGCGCGCCGATGGCAGCGCTGTCCCCACCGACATTGTGCCGGTCGAGCTCTCGCGCCCCCTGCGCATCGTCTATCTGTACCCCGATGCGCTCAACCTCTACGCCGACGGCGGCAACGTTATCGCCCTCGAGCGCCGCTGCGCCTGGCGCGGCATTCCCGTGCGTGTGGACGAAGTCCACATGGGCGAGACGCTCGACCTGACCGACGCCGACATCGTTATGATGGGCGGTGGCTCCGATCGCGACCAGCTGGCGGTTGCACATGAACTGCTCGCTCAAAAAGACAAGGTCGCGGCCTATGTTGAGGATGGCGGCTCGCTGCTTGCCATCTGTGGCGGCTATCAGCTGCTCGGCCGTTCGTACTATATGGGCGAGGATCGCATCGAGGGTCTGGGGGTCATTGCCGCCGAAACCGTACGCGGCTCCGACCGCCTGATCGGCAACGTAGCCGTCGAAACCAATCTGGCACCCGAGCCCTTTGTGGGATTCGAGAACCACGGCGGCCGCACCCTGCTCGATACAGCGGCCACGCCGCTCGGAACGTCCGTCGTCACGGGCACCGGCAACAACGGCGACGATGGCTTTGAGGGCCTCGTCTACAAGGGCGTGATCGGCACGTACCTGCACGGGCCGGCGCTGCCCAAAAACCCCGAACTCGCCGACTGGCTGATCGCACACGCCCTCGAGCGCCGCGGCGATGCGCAGGCCACAGCCCTGCTGCCGCTCAAGCCCCTCGACGACACCTACGAGCGCGCCGCCCACGACGCCGCCATGAAGCTCCTCCCCTAGCACCCCACCACCACAAAGGGGACAGGTACCTTTGTGGTGGTTTTCCAGTTTGCCAACGATATACGCGCCGACAAAAAAGTCTGCTATACTCTTTCCCGCTGTCCCCATCGTCTAGCGGCCAAGGACGCCACCCTTTCAAGGTGGATATCGCGGGTTCGAATCCCGCTGGGGGCACCATTTGAAATGCAAAGCCCGTTACCCTTGTGGTGACGGGCTTTTTTCTTCTCCAACGCCGGGATTCGAACCCGACAGGGTGCGGAGCTGAGGAAACGCGTAAGCGTTTTCCAGCGCAGCACGCAAGGAGCGGAGCGACGCAGCGAAAGCGGGCGGCGCCAGCCGCACGCGGACATCCCGCTGGGGGCACCACTGAATCTGAGAAGCCCGTTGCCCTCGCGGCGGCGGGCTTTTTGCTACCCATGCGCCGGGATTCGAACCCCGAAGGCATAAAATCACACTGTCATCCAAGGGCCCGTGGACAAAAAATAGCAAATATGAGTACTGTTACCAATTTAGTAACAGCGATTTCATGCCATCAGAAGGCGATTTGGACACAAGGCGTCCTACGGCGGAGGAATTGCAGGCGTTTATCAGCTAAGTACTTGGACATATGTTGCGTAACACTGCATATTTTGCAAAAAGATAATGCTACAGGGCTTGTGACAGTACTCATATTTGACGTTTTTTGCCCACGGCCCCTTATTGCGTGGGCGAATCAGTTGCAAAGCGGGATCCAAAGCGTCCTTCGCAAACAAAAAGCCGGGGCCCACGCGATGCGGACCCCGGCTCAATAGCGTGACGATATGTCGGTTACGTTCTACACGTAGAACAGAATGTCGTCGTAGGTCGGAACCGGCCAGTAGTCGGCGGCCACGATCTCCTCCATTGCGTCCACGGCGGCACGCAGCGTATCCATAGCGGGAACGACCTCGTGCGCGTATACGTTGGCCTGCTCCTGGCCATCGAGAGCCTCGGCCTTCTGATGTACGGCGTCGAGCGCCTTGATGGAGTCGTTGATGGCGGTGATACCGTTGCAGAGCTTGTTGAGCGTGTTCTGCTCGCACTGCATGGCGGCCTCAGCACCGGCGGCACGAATAGTCTCAAGGCCCTTAGCGACCTTGGTGGCATAGGCGGTAATGACCGGGCGATAGGTACGACGCGCCTCGCGAACCATCGTGGTAGCCTCGATGTTCATGAGCTTGTTGTACTTCTCGAGCTTGCAGTCATAGCGGCACTGGGCCTCGGCCTTGGTCAGGACGCCCGTCTCCTCAAAGAGCGCAATGGCCTTATCGGAAACAAAGGCGGGAAGAGCGTCGGCCGTGGTCTTGTTGTTGGCAAGGCCGCGCTTCTCGGCCTCGATGGGCCACTCGTCGGAGTAACCGTCGCCGGAGAACAGGATGCGCTGGTGATCGGTCAGCACCTTCTTGCAGTACTCGAGCGCGGCGTCCTGGAACTTATCCTCGGGCGTACCCTCGAGTGCGTCGGCGAAAGACTTGAGCGACTTGGCCACGGCAGCATCGAGCACCAGGTTGGAGTCGGAAACGTTTTGCTCGGAGCCGCAGGCACGGAACTCGAACTTGTTGCCGGTGAAGGCGAACGGGGAGGTGCGGTTGCGGTCGGTGTTGTCCTGCATCAGTTTGGGCAGGGTATCGGCGCCCAAGTCAAGCACGCCGCGCGTGGCATGGACGGAAGCCTTGCCATCGATGATCTTCTCGACAACCTCGGTAAGCTGGTCGCCCAGGAAGATGGACATAATCGCCGGAGGAGCCTCGTTGGCGCCCAGACGATGATCGTTGCCGGCCGAGGCAACGGAGGCACGCAGGAGCTCCTGATAGTTATCGACGGCCTCGATCACCGCGGTGAGGAAGACGATGAACTGCAGGTTGTCGAGCGGGGTGTCGCCCGGGTCGAGCAGGTTCTCGGACTCGGTGCCAAGCGACCAGTTGTTGTGCTTGCCCGAACCGTTGATGCCCTCAAAGGGCTTCTCGTGCAGCAGGCAGACCAAGTCGTGACGGGAGGCGATGAGCTTCATCTTCTCCATCATGACCAGATTCTGGTCGATGGCCTCGTTGACCTCGCCGTAGACAGGGGCGAGCTCATGCTGGCAGGGAGCGACCTCGTTGTGCTTGGTCTTGGCAGGAATGCCAAGCGCCCACAGTTCATCGTCCAGGTCCTTCATATAGGACGAGACGGTGGGGCGGATAGCGCCAAAGTAGTGCTCCTCGAGCTCCTGGCCCTTGCAGGGAGCAGCACCAAAGAGGGTGCGCCCGGTGATGACCAGGTCCCTGCGCTTGCGGTAAGCGTCCTTCTTGATCAGGAAGTACTCCTGCTCATCGCCCACGGAAGGAACGACCTTCTTGGGGGTCTTACCAAACAGCGCCAAAACGCGCTTGGACTCACGCGAGAGTGCGGTCATGGAGCGCAGCAGCGGGGTCTTCTTGTCCAGGGCCTCGCCCGTGTAGGAGCAAAAAGCCGTGGGGATGCACAGGACATCGTCCTTAATGAATGCGGGGCTGGTGGGATCCCAAGCGGTGTAGCCACGGGCCTCGAAGGTGGCACGCAGGCCGCCGTTGGGGAAGCTGGAGGCGTCCGGCTCGCCCTGGATGAGGTTCTTGCCCGTAAACTTGGTAATGGCGGTGCCGTCGTGGTTGGGCTCGAGGAAGCTGTCGTGCTTCTCGGAAGTAATGCCCGAAAGCGGCTGGAACCAGTGCGCGTAGTGCGTCGCGCCCTTGGAGATGGCCCAGACCTTCATGGCGTGGGCAACGGCGTTGGCCACATCCAGGTCGAGCGGCTCACCGTCCTCGAGGGTTGCAGCAAGGCGCTTCCAAATGTCCTTGGGGAGGTAGTCCTTCATGACTTCCTCAGAGAACACCATGGTCCCGAAGCGGTCAGTAAGTTCGGCCATACGGAACTCCCTTCGTATCGGCACCGCGTGAGAAGCGGTGTTGATTACTAACGAACGAGTCATAGATTAGGCTCGTCGTGTTTCCGCAACATTACCGTTATGTTGCTGTCACGAAACCAATCAATGAGGTTACCGCATCGCGGCGGCGTTGCCGCCCTCAACAGCCAATCAACTGTATAAATTGCAGACCTCTCCCCATGGTTTAAGGGTAGTCAATTTGGGATGGGGCTCTATTAACTGGTATTTCGCATCAGATACCAGTCTTTATAGCCCCATCCCAGATTGACCGCTCTGCTATAGGGAATGTCGATAGCAAGGCATCTTTGATTGGTATCCCCGAATAGCGAGTGAAACTCCACCGTGACACAGTGGTGCTGTAGAATCCTTACAACACATCACACTATTACGTATCTAAAGGAGCACGATATGCGCGTCGACGAGGTTTTTAAGCAGGCAGCATCCCAGGGCACCGCACCCGTTTCGTTTGAGATGTTCCCGCCCAAGGGCGAGCTTACCCTCAACACGGCTCGCGAGGTGGCAGGCAATCTGTGCAAGCTTTCGCCGAGCTTTGTCTCGGTCACCTGCTCTGCCGGCGGCTCGGGCAATGGCGCCACCACCGCCCCCATCGCGCATATGATTACGAGCGAATTCAATACGCCCTCGGTGGCGCACCTCACCTGCGTGGGCCGCTCGCACGCCGATATCGTCGCCAAGATCGACGAATACCGCTCCGCCGGCGTAGAAAACATCCTGGCCCTGCGCGGTGATCTGCCCACTGGCGCGACCGAGGATGACAAGCCCGCCTCGGACTACGCCTACGCCCGTGACCTCATCCCCGAGCTTGTCGACGCCGGCTTTTGTGTGGGCGCCGCGGCCTACCCCGAGGGCCACATTGCCTGTGAGGACCTCAACGCTTCGGTCGAATACCTCAAGCAAAAACAGGACGCCGGCGCGAGCTTCTTTGTGACGCAGCTCTTCTTTGACAACGAGTGCTTCTACCGCTTCCGCGAGCTTGCCGACAAGGCGGGCATCACCGTGCCCATTACCGCGGGCATCATGCCGTTTATGGGCAAGTCGCAAATCAGCCGCATGGTCTTTATGTGCGGTGCGTCGCTGCCCTCCCCCGTCATCAAGATTCTCGCCAAGTACGAGAACGACCCCGAGAGCCTGCAGGCAGCCGGTGTAGATTATGCCGCCCGTCAGCTTTGCGACCTCAAGGAGCACGGTGCCGCCGGTCTGCACCTGTACACTATGAATCGTCCTGCGATCGCCGCGACCATTATGGAGCGCCTAGGGTAATGGAAAAACCGCACATCGATACAACCGTTGTTGAAGTGCCGGCCGACCTTGCGTCGCCGGCGCTTTACCGTATCGACGCTGCCCACCACCCTCGTGTCGACCGTGCCGAGATGCTGCGGTATCTGGGCTACGGCGGCCAGCAGATTGAGCCCGAGCTGTCCCGACGAATTGAGCTTGTAGTCGAGCGCCTAGAGCTGGATATCGAGCCCCGCGGCGTGCGACGCGTGTTTGCCGTCGATGCCACGGGCGTCGACGAGCAGGGCGAGCCCTGCATCCGCTTGGTTGGCACCAATGTTAAGCTGCGGGGTCGTGATATCTATCGCCACCTTAAGGACGCCCGCCTTGCCGCACTCATGGCATGCACCCTCGGCATGAACGCCGAGCGTCGCCTGCGCACCACGGGAGCCCAGCAGCCTCTGGAAGGCGCCGTGCTCGACGCCGCATGCTCTGCCTATGTAGAAGCCGCCGTCGAGCAGATGGACCAGCAGGTCAAGGCTGCGGCCGCTGCACACGGGCTCGCCGGTAACTGGCGCTTTAGTCCCGGCTATGGCGACTGCCCGCTCTCGGCCCAGCGCTCAATCGTGGCTGCGCTCAACGCTACGCGGCTCATCGGGCTTACCGTCACGCCCACCAGCCTGCTCATGCCCACCAAGAGCGTGACCGCGGTGATCGGTCTGTTCGACGGCGAGGTCCACGACGCCCAGAGCCGCCCCACCTGCAATATCTGCCGCATGCGCGAGCACTGTCGCTTCCGCGCCGCCCACACCACCTGCTATTCCAGCCATTAGGAGCTCATTGATGTTTACTCCGCTTATCACTCATGATCTGGACGGTGCCGCGCTGGCGGCGCCTGTTGATGCTGCGCGCCGCAACGGAGCTGCATACAAGACGCGCACAATCGACGACCTTCGCATTAAGGACGATCGCCTGCGCGCTGCCATCGAGGGCACGGGGCACCTGCTGTTCGACGGCGGCATGGGCACCATGCTGCAGGCCGCCGGCATGAAGGCAGGCGCCCTGCCCGAGCTGCTCAACTTTGAGGAGCCTCAGGTCATCACCGACATCCAGCGTCAGTACGTCGAGGCCGGCTGCGATGTGATCACCGCCAACACCTTTGGCGCCAACGCGCACAAGCTCGATGGCGCCGCCACCGTGGCAGATGTCTTTGCCGCCGCGGTCTCTTGCGCCAGCGCGGCCGGCGCCCACTACGTCGCCGGCGACATCGGCCCCATCGGCGCCCTGCTGCGCCCCCTGGGCACCCTCAGCTTTGACGAGGCCTACGACCTCTTTGCCGAGGAAGTGCGCGCCGGCGTCGATGCGGGCGTGGACCTCTTTATTATCGAGACCATGACCGACCTTGCCGAGATCAAGGCGGCCGTCCTCGCCTGCCGAGAGAACTCCGACCTGCCCGTCTTTGCCACCATGACCTTTGAGGAAGACGGTCGCACGTTCCTGGGCACGAGTCCCGAGGTGGCCGCCATCACGCTCGACGCCATCGGCGCCGACGTTTTGGGCATCAACTGCAGCCAGGGACCGGCCGAGCTCCGAGGGCTCGCCGCACGTATGCTCACCGTTACGGACAAACCCGTTATGGTGCAGGCCAATGCGGGACTGCCCCACGTGGACGACGACGGTAATACCGTCTTTGACATCCAGGCCCCCGAATACGCCAAAGCCGTCGCCGGCATGATTGAGGACGGCGTGAGCGTCGTGGGCGGCTGCTGCGGCACCACGCCGGCGCACATGGCCGCCTTGCGCACGCTTATCGATAACCACACGCCCAGTCCGCGCCACCGCAAGCCCAGCATGTCGGTCACAAGTGCCCAGACTGTGGTGGACCTTCCCTGCGACGGCCACAAGATTGCCGTCATCGGCGAGCGCATCAATCCCACCGGCAAAAAGCGCCTGCAGCAGGCCCTGCGCGACGGCGATCTGGACTACGTGGTGAGCCAGGGCATCAGCCAGCAGGAGCAGGGCGCCGACATCCTGGACGTCAACGTGGGCCTGCCCGAGATCGACGAGGTCAAGATTATCCAACAGGCCACCGAGCAGCTCCAGGGTTCCACGCTGCTGCCGTTGCAGATCGACTCCACCGACCCCGCAGCCGTCGAAGCCGCCGTGCGCCGCTACGCCGGCAAGCCCATCATCAACTCGGTCAATGGCAAGCAGCAGATCATGGATGAGATCTTTCCGTTGGTTGCCCACTACGGCACCAACGTCGTCGGCCTTACGCTCGACGAAGGCGGCATCCCCGATACCGCCGAGGCCCGCTTCGCCATCGCCGAGCGCATCGTGGCCGAGGCCGCCCGCTACGGCATTGGCCCGGACCGCATCCTCATCGACTGCCTGGTCATGACCGCCTCGACCAATCAACGCCAGGCCGAGCAGATCCTGCGCGCCATGTCCCTGTGCAAGGAGCGCCTGGGCGTCAAATGCGCGCTCGGCGTGTCGAACATCAGCTTTGGCCTGCCCGCTCGCCCGCTGCTGGGTTCGGTCTTTTTGGCCGCCGCTTTTGGCGCGGGTCTGGACGCCCCCATCATGAACCCGGGCTCCAAGCGCTTTATGGATACCGTCTACAGCTATCGCGTCCTGAGCGTTGAGGACGAGGGCTCGACCGGATACATCGAGCGCTATGCCGGCTGGACCGATCCGTATAAGATCGCCGCCAACCCGGCAGCAGCTCAGGCCGCATCGACCGACACCGTGCCCGCTGCCGGCACCGACGGCACCGACGGCAACGACGACCCGATTCGTCGCATGGTCGTCTCGGGCCGCAAAGGCGAGATCGCTGCCGAGACCGAGCGTCTGCTGGCAGA
>DXMB01000035.1:0-22621 GCA_019414425.1 Collinsella sp. | reverse complement strand
GTTGAAAAAAGCGCCCCTCGGCTTGCCGAGAGGCGCTGGCGTGATGCGCTGGAACGCGTTCGGTGGCGCTGTGGCGATTAGAAGTCGGCGTTGCCCACGGTGCGCGGGTGCGGCAGGACGTCGCGGATGTTGCCCACGCCGGTCAGATACATCACCAAGCGCTCGAAGCCCAAGCCGTAGCCGGCGTGCTTGCAGGAACCGTAGCGGCGCAGGTCAAGGTAGTACTTGTACTGCTCGGGATTCATGCCTAGGTCCTTGATGCGGGCCTCGAGCAGATCCAGGCGCTCCTCGCGCTGGGAGCCGCCGATAATCTCGCCGATGCCCGGCACCAGACAGTCGGCGGCGGCGACGGTCTTGCCGTCCTCGTTCATGCGCATGTAGAACGCCTTGATCTCGGCCGGGTAGTCGGTCACAAAAGTCGGTCGCTTAAAGTGCTCCTCGGTCAGGAAGCGCTCGTGCTCGGTCTGCAGGTCGATGCCCCAGCTCACGGGATAGTCAAACTTGTGACCGGCGGCGACGGCCTGCTCCAGGATTTCGACGGCCTCGGTATAGGTGACGCGGGCAAAGTCGGAGTTTGCCACGTGGTCCAGGCGCTCGAGCAGACCCTTGTCCACAAACTTGTTGAGCATATTGAGCTCGTCGGGGCAGGTTGCCATGACGTCCTTAAGGACGTACTTGAGCATGGCCTCGGCGTTGTCCATGTAGTCGTTCAGATCGGCAAAGGCCATCTCGGGCTCGATCATCCAAAACTCGGCGGCGTGGCGCGTGGTGTTGGAGTTTTCGGCGCGGAAGGTGGGGCCAAAGGTGTACACGTCGCCAAAGGCCATGGCGAAGTTCTCGGCGTTGAGCTGGCCGGATACGGTAAGGCTCGCGTGCTTTCCAAAGAAGTCCTGGCTCCAGTCAACCTCGCCGGATTCGGTGAGGGGCGGATTTTTGGGGTCGAGCGTGGTCACGCGGAACATCTCGCCGGCGCCCTCGCAATCACTCGTGGTGATGATAGGGGTGTTGACGTAGACAAAGCCCTGCTCCTGGAAGAAGCGGTGGATGGCGGCAGCTGCGACAGAACGGATGCGGAACACGGCGCGGAACAGGTTGGTGCGCGGGCGCAGGTGCTGTTGGGTGCGCAGGAACTCGACGGTTGCGCGCTTCTTCTGCAGCGGGTAATCCGGGGCGCTGACGCCCTCGACCTCAATGGAGGTGGCAGAAAGCTCGAAAGGCTGGGGCGCATCGGGGGTCAGCTTGACGGTGCCGGTGCAAATGAGTGCGGCCGAGACGTTTTGATGGGCGATCTCGTCGTAGTTGTCGAGTGCCTCGCGGTTCATGACGACCTGCAGGTCGCGGAAGCAGCTGCCGTCGTTGAGCGTAACAAAGCCAAAGTTCTTCATGTCGCGGACGGACTTGACCCAGCCGGCGACGGTGACGGTCTGGCCGCCGAGCGACTCGGCATCGGCATAGAGCTGCGCGATTTTGGTGCGGTTCACGTATCCTCCCATAACGGTTGAATGATAGTTATCCATACAGTTCGATATTCTAGCAGCTCGGCTCATTTGGGCTATACAGATAAGGCATTGGCGGGATGGTTTTTCAAACGAAAAGCGCCCGCGGCCAAATGGTCGCGGGCGCTTGACGAGGTGCCTTTTGGCTGTGTGGCGCGGGGCCTGGCTACTTGGTCTTGGCAACCAGCAGCGGGTCGCCAAGCTTGACGAGCGGATTGCCGCCGATAAGCGTGCCAGACTCGCCGACGTGGTCGATGCTCTTGAGGCGGTCGAGCTCAGAGATGATGACGGTCACGATGTCCTCGTGACCGGCGGCCTTGATAGCGTCGCGGTCGAAGCTGATGAGCGGCTGGCCGGCCTTGACCGTGTCGCCCATCTCGACAAAGCGGGCAAAACCCTTGCCGTTCATTTCCACGGTGCCCAGGCCAACATGGATGAATACGCGCAGACCGTCCTCGGTAATCATGCCGATGGAGTGGTTGGTGACAGTGGTGGCGCCGATGCGGCCGTTGGCGGGCGCATAGATGGTGCCGGTAATGGGCTCGATGCCATAGCCCTGGCCAAGCATGCCCGAGGCGATCGTCTCGTCGGGAACCTCGTCCAGGCTGACGAGCACGCCGTTGACGGGGGCATAGATGACGCCTTCGCGGGTGGCGAAGCTTGCTGCGGGCGGAACGGACGCCTCGCCGGTCGAGGTGAAGGTGGACTTAAGCGAATCGAGCAGACCCATAGTTGCCTCCAACGTATCAAGCGCGCATGTCGCACGCGTGTAATGTAGCCGGAAACGTTACGTATGTGTTTCCCGGCACGGTCAGCGTCCCTATTCTACGCTGTGAAACGATAGTGCTGAGCTGGGATTATGTGATATATCAGTTGAAGGGGAACTTATTGCGGGGGTGTTTCTGCGTCGTGGGTCCAACTGGGGTACGCTTGAGGGCGAAAAAGAGTGCGCACGAATCGCGCGAAGGGAGCACATATGATTGTCGAGAACCATGCGCTGTGGGGCGAGGAGCCGACCGAGGAATATCCGGCGACGTTTACGTATTTGGGTGCCGAGCCGCTGCCCGATAAACCGAATGGCCGCCGCCCTGCCGTGATTATCTGCGGCGGAGGTGCGTTTACGCATATCGCTCCGCATGAGCAGGATCCCGTGGCGTTTGCGTTTTTGGATCACGGTTACCAGGCCTTTGTGCTCAACTATGTCACGAGTTCTACGGGTGACGTGAGCTTTCCGCACCCCCAGGCAGATCTCGCCAAGATGGTCGCCACGGTGCGCGCGAATGCCGACGAGTGGCATGTCGATCCCAAGCGCGTGTGCGTCGTGGGCTTTTCTGCTGGCGGCATGATTTGCGCCTCGTTGGCAACACAGTGGAAGACCGGCCCCTTTGCGGCATTTGCCGGGGCGCGTCCGGACGACATTCGTCCCGATGCCGTGGTGCTGGGCTATCCATTGCTCGACTTTGCCTATGTGCGCGACATGCAGACGCGCGATCCGCGCATTGACTTGCGTGTGCCCAAGACGGGCGGCAAGACGGGGCGCGATCTTCTCAACGACTATCTGTCGATGGTGACGGGTGGCGAGGCAACTGACGAGCATTTGGCCGATATCTGCCCCACCACGCATGTTTCGCGTCAGATGCCGCCGACCTTTGTGTGGGGCGTGTCCGACGACAAGACGGCGCCGATCGCGCAGGTCTATCCGTTTGCGCAGCGCATGGCCGAGGAGGGCGTCGCTTGCGAGATGCACGTCTTTGACCAAGGTGGTCACGGGCTTTCGCTCGGCAACGCCAACACCGCGGTCGATAACGAGGACAAGCAGGTGGCGGTCCGTCCATGGATTCGCCTAGCCTTCCGCTTCCTGGAGCGCCATATGTAAAAGTAGACTACTTGCCCGTTTCAAAAAGCCTACTCAGAGGAGGAGCCATGCTCGAGGGTACGTATGTGGTTTCGGCCCAGACGCCGGTGGGGAGTAAACGCGGCGAGGTGACGTTTTCGCATGGGGTGAACGGCGTGCTCAGGGCAGTACTAAACGTCAGGGGTCTCAATATCGCTCTCTCGGATGCCCGCGCTGAGTGCGATTTCTTTGAGCTCTCGGGTACTATCTCCCACGTCCTGATGGGCAAGGCGCCCTTTACATGCACGGGGTCGGTTGAGGGTGATCGACTCACTGCTACCGCGCGGTCGGGTTCCATTTCGATCTCGCTGAGCGGTATGCGCAAAGAGCTTTCGGAGCGCACCGCATAAAGTTTGCGCAGGTAAACATCGGTATTTGACTTTATAAAATAGTTCAGAGCGCTATCATTTGTCGTTACGAGTTGGTTAGCCCCGGTAAACGGTTAACCGCGTCTAACGAAAGGATGAGCGCGTGAAGCTCGATACACTCGAGATTGGAAAGGACGCCGTTGTCGCATCGGTGGCATCGGACGATCAGGCACTCCGACAGCATATTTTGGACATGGGCCTAACGCCGGGCACCGAAGTCACCATGATGAAGTACGCCCCCATGGGCGACCCGCTCGAGATCCGCCTGCGTGGCTACGAGTTGACACTGCGCAAGGACGATGCCGCTCGCATCGAGCTTGTGGGTATTCACGACACCGATACGGGTCCGCGCGCTAACGCCGCAATCGGCACGACGGAGCATCCGGCCCTGGGCGAGGGGACGTATTCGCCCCGTGCGGCAAAGACGGCCGTGCCCGAGGGCGCGTCGCTGCACTTTGCCCTCGCCGGCAACCAAAACTGCGGCAAGACCACGTTATTCAACCAGCTGACGGGCTCCAACCAGCATGTCGGTAACTTTCCCGGCGTGACGGTCGACCGCAAGGACGGCACTATCCGTAACCACCCCGAGGCGAGCGTTACCGACTTGCCCGGTATTTACTCGTTGTCGCCGTACACGGGCGAAGAAATCGTCAGCCGCCAATTCATCTTGGACGAAGACCCCGACGCCATCATTGACATCATCGACGCCACCAACATCGAGCGTAACCTGTACCTGACGCTGCAGCTTATGGAGCTCGATCGTCCCATGGTCATCGCGCTCAACATGATGGACGAGGTGACGGCCAACGGCGGCGCCGTGGACGTCAACCTGCTCGAGAGCCTGTTGGGCGTGCCCGTTGTCCCCATTAGCGCTGCCCGCAACGAGGGTATCGGCGAGCTGGTGGATCATGCCTTGCACGTGGCGCGGTTCCGTGAGCGCCCCGGTCGCCTGGACTTCTGTGCGCCCGATGGTCCAGACGGCGGTGCACTGCATCGCTGCATCCACGGCATTGCCAACCTGATCGAGGACCATGCCGCGACGGCGCACATTCCCGTGCGTTTTGCGGCGACCAAGCTGGTTGAGGGCGACGAGCTGGTGACCGAGGCACTTCATCTGGATCGCAACGAGCTTGACGCCATCGAGCACATCATTACCCAGATGGAGGGCGAGGCCGGCACCGACCGTCTATCTGCGCTGGCCGACATGCGCTTCGGCTTTATCGGCGACGTGTGCGGGCGCTGCGTCGTAAAGCCGCACGAGAGCCGCGAGCACGTGCGCTCCGTCAAGATTGACCGCATCCTGACGGGTCGTTACACAGCCATTCCGGCGTTCCTGGTGATCATGGGCCTCGTCTTTTGGCTGACGTTTGGCGTGATCGGCGCGGCGTTGCAGGGACTCATGGAGGACGGCATCGCTGCCATCATCGCCTCGGCCGATGCGGGTCTCAAGGCGTTCGGCACCAACGACGTAGTGCGCTCGCTGGCTGTCGACGGCGTGCTTACGGGCGTGGGCAGCGTGCTGACCTTCCTGCCGATTATCGTCGTGCTCTTCTTGTTCCTCTCCATTCTGGAAGACTCGGGCTACATGGCGCGCGTTGCCTTTGTCATGGATAAGGTACTGCGTCGCTTTGGCCTGTCGGGCCGCAGCTTCGTGCCCATGCTCGTCGGTTTTGGCTGCACCGTGCCGGCTATCATGTCGACCCGTACGCTCCCATCCGAGCACGACCGCAAGATGACGGTCATGCTCACGCCGTTCATGAGCTGTTCGGCCAAGTTGCCGGTCTACGGTCTGCTGTGCGGGGCATTCTTCCCGCAGGCGACAGTTCCCGCCATGGTCTCGCTCTATCTGATTGGTATCGTGGTCGGCTGCATTGCCGCCCTGGTGCTCAACCGCACGGCATTTAAGGGCGACCCGGTGCCGTTTATCATGGAGCTTCCCAATTACCGCCTGCCGAGCGTCAAGACGACGGTGATGCTGGCATGGGATAAGGCCAAGGACTTTATTACCAAGGCCTTTACCATTATCTTTGCCGCCACCGTGGTCATCTGGTTCCTCCAGACGTTCGATATCCGCTTTAATGTGGTCGCCGATCAGTCGCAGAGTCTGCTTGCCGGTCTGGGTAGCATCATCGCGCCGGTGTTGGCCCCACTCGGTTTTGGCGACTGGCGTGCGTCGACGGCGCTCGTCACCGGACTCATTGCCAAGGAGAGCGTCATCTCGACGCTCACGGTGCTTTTGGGCGCAACGTCGCCCGCGGCGCTGTCGACCATGTTTTCGCCGTTTACCGCCTACGTGTTCCTGGTCTTTACGCTGCTGTACCCGCCCTGCGTAGCGGCAATCGGCGCCGTCAAGAGCGAGTTGGGCGCGCGCTATGCCGTGGCCGTGTTCGCGTTTCAGGTGACGGTCGCCTGGATCGTGGCGTTTGTCGTGCATTCGGCGGGCATATTGCTGGGGCTGGCTTAGTTATTTATTGATGGCGCAACCTCTGTGTATTGAGTTGATTACGGCCCCGCATCTGTTGCTGACGGATGCGGGGCCGTTGCTATATAATCGCCCATCGCTCAAGACAATCGGAGGGGGTTCCTACATGACTCAGGCAAGACAAGATGGCATCTCGCTCAAGCAGTGGCTCCCGCTTATCGGGCTTGCCTGCTGTTCGTTCGTGTTCAACACGTCGGAGTTCATGCCCATCGGCCTTCTGACCGATATCGCCGCGTCGTTCTCGCTCACCGAGGCCCAGGCAGGCATCATGATCTCGGTCTACGCCTGGGGCGTCATGTTGCTGTCGTTGCCGCTTATGGTGTTTGCCTCGCGCTTCGAGTTCAAGCGGATGCTGCTGGGCGTGCTCGCCGTGTTCTCGCTCGGGCAGTTTCTGTCGGCCGTGGCGCCGACCTATCCTATTTTGGTCTGCGCGCGCCTGGTGGTCGCCTGCTCGCACGCCGTGTTCTGGTCGGTCGCTTCGATCATAGCCTCGCGCCTGGTCGATACGCGTCATGGGGCGCTCGCCATCAGCATGATCGCCACGGGCTCGTCCATCGCGCAGATCTTCGGCCTGCCCCTCGGCCGCGCCATCGGCCTGGCCGTGGGCTGGCGTATGACGTTTGCCGTGGTCGGAGCTTTTTCTGCCGTCGCGGTGGTGTACCAGGCAGCGGTGTTCCCGGTCATGCCGGCGGGCGAGCGCTTTACCGTCAAACAGCTGCCCGAGCTGCTCAAGAACCCGTTCCTCATCGCGCTCTACGCGGTCACGGTCTTTATGGCGACCGGCTACTACGCGGGTTACAGCTATATCGAGCCCTTCCTGGCGCAGGTCGCCCATGTCGACGCAAGCGCCATCACCATGACGCTGACGGCGTTTGGCTGCTCCGGTCTGCTCGGAAGTTGGCTGTTCGGCCGACTGTTCGATGGCCATCGCTTTCCGTTCTTGGCTATCACACTCTCCGGCGTGCCTGTGGCTCTGCTGCTCATGGGTCCGGTTGCACCGTCGCTCGTCGCCGTTCTCGCTGTTTGCGCGCTATGGGGCTGCTGCTCCACGGCCTTTAACGTGGCGTTTCAGGCCGAGCTCATCAAGTACACGCCGGCGGATTCGTCGGCCGTCGCCATGTCGATCTTCTCGGGCCTGTTTAACCTCGGCATCGGCACGGGCACCGCGATCGGCGGCGCCGTGGTTTCGGGTCCCGGTATCTCCTGGATTGGCTTCGCGGGCGGGGCGATTACCGTCGTGGGTGTCATCCTCGCCATTACGGTGCTGTTCCCGGCCATACGCCGCGCAAAGCCCGTCGCCTAATCACGTTCCCTCATCAGTTGCGGTGGAATGGAGACTGTTTGCCCGGTTTATTGGTCTCAACAGTCCCTATTTCACCGCAACTTATTTTAGGGGAGGGGATGCACGGCAGGCATACAATGGATGGCGTTGTGTTGAGCTTACCGGGAGGCTGCTATGTGGGCATACGAGACGACGTTCTATCAGGTCTATCCGCTGGGCTTTTGCGGAGCTCCGCGCGAAAACGCCGCGCCCGTTGCCGAGGATGAACTCGCCCAGGCTGCCAACGCCGCGCCTAACCCCGATGCTCCCATTATGAAAATCGCCCAATGGGCCGGCTACCTGCAGGAACTCGGCATCGGTGCTGTGCTCATTAACCCGCCGCTCGAATCCGACAGTCACGGTTACGACACGCGCAGCCTGCGCCATATCGACCGTCGCCTGGGTGGGGATGCCGACTTTGCCGCCGTGTGCGAGACACTGCATGCCCATGGCATCCGTGTGGTGCTTGATGCCGTCTTCAACCATGTCGGTCGCGGTTTTTGGGCCTTCCGCGATGTTCAGGAGTGCAAGTGGGACTCGCCCTACAAGGACTGGTTTCACATTAGCTTTGACGGCGACTCCTGCTATGGCGACGGCTTTTGGTACGAGGGCTGGGAAGGCCATTTTGAGCTTGTGAAGCTCAACCTGCAAAATCCCGCTGTGGTCGATTACCTGCTCGAGTCCGTGCGCCGCTGGGCCGAAGTCTTTGGCGTTGACGGCCTGCGCCTGGACGTCGCCTATATGCTCGATCGCGACTTCATGCGCCGGCTACACTCCTTTACCCGTGAGCTCAAGCCCGACTTTGTGCTGATCGGCGAGACGCTCCACGGCGACTACAACCAGATCGTCAACGACGAGATGCTCGACTCCTGCACCAACTACGAGTGCTACAAGGGCCTGTACTCCAGCTTTAACTCGGTCAATATGTTCGAGATCGCGCACTCGCTGCACCGCCAGTTTGGCGGCGACCCCTGGTGCATCTACCGCGGCAAGCACCTGCTGTCGTTTGTCGACAACCACGACGTGCCGCGCCTGGCAAGTATCCTCACCGACAAGTCGTGCCTGCGTCCCGCCTATGGCATGCTCTTTGGCATGCCGGGCATCCCGTGCGTCTACTATGGCAGCGAGTGGGGAATTGCCGGTGAAAAGGGTGGCCCCGATGGCGACTGGGCGCTGCGACCTGCGCTCGATGAGCCTGCGCCTAACGAGCTGACGGCGTTTATCACGCAGCTTGCGCACCTTCGCTCGGCCGACGACGCGGCGGCCCGTGCTCTCAACTACGGTGCCTATCGCAACGTGGTGATCCAGAACAAGCAGCTGCTGTTCGAGCGCGCCTGCGACGACGCGACGGTGCTCGTGGCGGTCAATGCCGTGAACGAGCCCTATACCTTTGGAGCCGGCGAGCTCAACGGCTCCTTCGTCGACCTGCTTGCCGACGATGCGCCCACGGTCGAGCTTACGGGTACCCTCGAGCTTGCACCCTATGAGGTGCGCTATCTACTGAGGGCCTAGCCCATGCCTGTGTCCGACGAGGGCTATCAAC
The DNA here is from genome assembly GCA_019414425.1 of Collinsella sp. Taxonomy (GTDB): domain Bacteria; phylum Actinomycetota; class Coriobacteriia; order Coriobacteriales; family Coriobacteriaceae; genus Collinsella. The sequence goes on along the minus strand of DXMB01000035.1, from coordinate 13,517 downwards.
ATATTGAGCATGGGTTTGAACCCGTGTTTGACGAGCGCTCGCGCGTTTTGGTGCTGGGGTCGTTTCCCTCGGTGCTTTCGCGCGCCAATGCCTTCTACTATGGCAATCCGCAGAACCGCTTTTGGCGCGTGATGGCCGCGTGCCTTGGCGTGCCCGTGCCGCCCAACGAGGGCGATTCTTTGGCAGGCAGCGAGCCTGCGACGCTCGATGCCTCGATTGCCGTCAAGCGATCCGTGCTGCTGAACGGCGGCGTAGCCCTGTGGGATGTGATTGAGAGCTGCGACATTAAGGGCTCGAGTGACGCCAGCATCAAAAACGTTGTGCCGGCACATATCGAGTGCATTACCGACGCAGCTCCCATTGAGCAGGTGATATGCAACGGTGGTACATCTGGCCGGCTCTACAAGCGCTATCTACAAGAACGCACCGGGTTGCCTGCCATCGTCCTGCCCTCGACAAGTCCCGCCAATGCCGCCTGGCGCCTGGAGCGTCTTGTTGAGCGGTGGAGCGGCGCCGCTGATTGGCGGGCTTCTTCGATTTAGCAGTTTGAGTGCTTGGCAAGACGTCTCATAACGGCGTGCCAGATTGGTGTGGGCAGTGCGGGCTCGGCGCGCACCGTGCCTTCGGTGTCGACGCCGCCCGTTGCGGCGCCACCGAGCTTCTGCGCGTGTTCGACGGAACACCCCATGCGAACGGCGCCCACGAGCTTGTCCATGGCCTCCGAAAACGGTCGCCGCAAGAGTCCCATGCGCGGGGAGCGACGAAGCGCCGCAATGCCGCTGCCGGCGCAGATGGCAACGCCGCCACACCACAATTGGCCCTGGCGCTCGCATGCCTTGTGCAGACGAACGGCGGCCCCACGCGCCTGCCCAGCGCCCTCTTGTGTGGCTCGAATCACGGCATAGACACGCGTTCCCGTACCGCCAAAGCGATCGAGTGTCTGCTCGACAGCGATCATCGCCTCATCATCAAATGCATCATCAACAGCGAGCACGATGCCATCGGCAACGCAGCCGGCATCATCCGCCTCCAGATCAACCGGGTGGGGGAGCGCGGTGCCAGAAAGCTGAGCATAGGCGGCGATGGCATCCTGCAGGTCCCAGAGCAAAAACTCAAGATCGGCGCTATCGGGAATGCTGATATACGCAATGGTCTGCAACGTTTTTGGTACATCGCCGCGTGCGGTCGTCTCCATGCCGCCTCCTTTCCGGTTGGTTTCCGTTTAGGTTACACCGTCTGGCGGCGCCTCGCCGCGCTATCCTAGTGCAACCCTTACGAAAGGAACGCCATGCGTCTACCCATGAACACCTCGCTTGCCACGCTCAAGCCCTCCGGCATCCGTCGGATTAACGCGCTCGCCGCCCAGCACCCAGGGTGCATCGCGCTTGCGCTTGGCGAGCCCGACTTTCCCACGCCCGATGTGATAAGCGCCGAGGTGACCGCCGCACTGGGCCGCGGAGACACACACTATCCGCCCAACAACGGTCGCCCTGTCCTGCGTGAGGCGTTGTCTGCTTACATGGGGGACGCGGGCCTTACGTTTTCGGCCGACGAGGTCATCCTGACCGACGGCGCGACCGAGGCCCTGTCGGCAACATTCATGGCTATGCTCAACCCCGGCGACGAGGTTATTATCCCCACGCCGGCCTTTGGCCTGTACGAGAGCATCGTTGTGGCCAATCACGCCAAAGCGGTCTTTTTGGATACGGAGCCTGCGCAATTTCAGATTGACGAGGATGCGCTTCGCGCCTGTGTGACCCCGGCGACCAAGGCCATCGTTATCTGCTCGCCCAACAATCCCACGGGCTGCATTCTCAACGCGGCATCGCTCGACGCCGTGGCGCGCGTAGCGGAGCAGTCGGGCATCTACGTGGTCTGCGACGACGTGTACAACCGTTTGGTCTATGTGGATGGTTACGAGCGTTTTGCCCAGCGACACCCGGAGCTGCGCGAGCAGACGGTGATCATCGAGAGCTTCTCCAAGCCCTGGGCCATGACCGGCTGGCGCCTGGGCTGGCTCGCAGCAGCGGCACCCGTCATCGCCGAGATCGCAAAAGCTCACCAATACCTAGTATCGAGCGCCGTCTCCTTTGAAATGGACGCCGCAGCCCGAGCCCTGACCGTAGATCCCACCCCCATGCTCGAAGTCTACCGAGCCCGCCGCGAACGCGTCCTCCCAGCCTTAGACGCCATGGGCCTCGACGTAGTAGAACCGGCCGGCGCCTTCTACGCCTTCCCCAGCATTAAACAGTACGGCCTAACCAGCGAAGACTTCTGCATCAAAGCCATCGAAGAGGCAAACGTAGCCCTAGTCCCGGGCGACTGCTTCGGCACCGAAGGCCACGTCCGCCTCAGCTATTGCGTTTCCGATAAAGACCTGGACGAAGGCCTTCGCCGCCTGTCCACCTTCCTTTCAACCCTGTAGCCCAACGGGACCCAACCCATCAGCCCACCGACCTAAGGGTTATGCGTGGGGCGCGCCGGCCAACGGGCACGAGGATTCGCAACAAAGGCAACGTAGCTCCGGTCGGGAGGGGCAGGGCGAGTTTTCCGTAGATTCCGCACGAGCCGAAGGCCACTTAATGTGGCCTTCGTGCGAGCCCAGGACTTGACCGAGCGGAAAACTCGCCCTGCCCCTCCCGACCGGAGCGTATGCAGGGTTTGTGTGCGAATCCTCGTGCCCGTTGACCGACGCCGGGGTCCCCGCCATAATACTTTCGGTTCACGCACGAATCCGCTGCCAGAGACAGCCGGTGCAAACGGGCATCGCCCGCGAGCTTAATGGGACTTCCCGCCAGCCGAGGTGGTCGAGTAGATATGTCTTCTCGCCCCCGTCGCTCATGCAGCGCGGGGGCTTTCTTTTTGGACATGCCCCCGTCACGTCCTTGTGGCGGACCGTGCCCGGAAAGAATTCGAGGAGGTGTAATTCATGCCCCAGCAGTACAAAATCGACAAGGTTGCAGAGATCGAGTCCCGTATCGCCGAGAACGCCGGTCTGTTCGTCGTCAACTACAACGGTCTGACGGTTAAGCAGGCTCAGGAGCTGCGTCATCAGCTTCGCGAGTGCGGCGCCGAGATGAAGGTCTACAAGAACAACCTGGTCAAGATCGCTCTCAAGAACCAGGAGCAGCCCGAGCTCGACGAGATCCTCGCCGGCCCCGTCGCTTATGTGTTCTACGAGTCCGAGCCGGTCGAGGCCGCTAAGGCCCTTAAGGACTTCTCTGCTAAGTCCAAGGGCGTCCTTGAGATCAAGGGCGGTATCTCCGACGGCAAGGCCGTTTCCGCTGATGATGTTAAGGCTATCGCCGAGCTGCCCACCAAGGATCAGCTTCTCGGCCAGATCGCCGGTCTCATCTCCGGTTTCGCTCGCGACATCGCTGTCTGCGTCAACGGCGTTTCCTCTGGTCTCGCTCGTTCGATCCAGCAGGTCTCCGAGCAGAAGGCAGCCTAGTCGCTGTTTTCACCCGCGGCGGCAACGCCGCACCCCTGGCGCATTCGCGCCGTGTTTTAACTGATCTCCGTGCATCCGCACGGAAACCGAAAGGACTTAGAAATGGCTAAGCTTACCACCGATGAGATCATCGATGCTCTTAAGGAAATGACCCTTCTCGAGGCTTCCGAGCTCGTTAAGGCTATCGAGGACACCTTCGGCGTTTCTGCCGCTGCTCCTGCCGCTGTTGTCGCCGCTCCTGCTGCTGGCGCTGCTGAGGCCGAGGAGAAGACCGAGTTTGACGTCGTGCTCGAGGGCTTCGGCGACAACAAGATCCAGGTCATCAAGGCCGTCCGTGAGCTCACCAACCTTGGCCTGAAGGAGGCCAAGGAGGTCGTCGAGGGCGCTCCCAAGGCTGTTCTCGAGGGTGCCAAGAAGGAGGACGCCGAGGCTGCCAAGGAGAAGCTCGAGGCTGCTGGCGCTGCTGTCACCCTCAAGTAATCAGGCTCTCTCGCCAGATTTCTTTGCAGACGGGACTCGCTATGCGAGCCCCGTCTTTTTTGTTTTGGCCTCTCATTCCCATTGCTCGGCACGCAGAACACCGTTGTCTTCGCCGTGCCAATCCCGTTACCGCTGGGGCGTAAAATTGCACCATTCGAGCAATAATTTGCGTTGACCTGCTGAAGAATTGCGCTTGCCTTACGGTGACGTATGTCTCCGGCGGTAAGATACTTCGGTATCGCAATTTGGTCTGCGGCCGCCGTGCCGCACGCATAGGGCGCATTCTGCGCCTGCGAAAGGATCCTTGAATAACATGAAGGCAATCATCCCCGCCGCCGGTCTTGGCACGCGTTTTCTGCCTGGCACTAAGTGCACGCCCAAAGAGATGTTGCCGGTGCTCGACAAGCCGGTCATTCAGTATGTCGTTGAGGAGGCACTCGACCCCGAGGAGGTCGACGACGCCATCATCGTTACCTCTCCCGGTAAGCCCGAGCTGCTGAGCTACTTCCAGCCCGATCGCTCGCTCGAGAACCTGCTGCGCGAGCGCGGCAAGAATGCCTATGCCGATGCCGTCGCCCATGCTGGCGGTATGCCGGTCGACTTCCGTTATCAGTACGAGCCCAAGGGCCTCGGCCATGCTATCCGCTCTGCTGCCGACGCCGTGGCAGGGGAGAACTTCCTGGTTCTTCTGGGCGACTACGTTGTGCCTAACCGCGACATCTGCGACAAGATGCTCGCCGTTTCCAAGGAGCACGGTGGCGCTTCGGTTATCGCCGTCGCTGCTTGCTCGCCCGAGGAAGTCAGCCGCTATGGCGTTATCGCCGGCGAGCGCGTCGGTTCGCTCGAGGGCGCCGAGGGCGTTGCCGATGCCGAGCCGGGCGCTGTCTGGCGCATCGGCGGTCTGGTCGAGAAGCCTGCTCCCGAGGCGGCTCCGTCCAACCTGTACATCGTCGGTCGTTACCTGCTGAGCCCGCTGGTCATGGACCTGCTCGCCGATCAGCAGGCCGGTAAGGGCGGCGAGATCCAGCTTACCGACGCCATGGCCCGCTCGCTCGATCGTGAGGCCATGTACGCTGTCGTCATCGACCCGCTCTCGGGCTACGACACCGGCACCCCGTCTGGCTGGATGGCCACCAACGCCCTCATGGCCGCAAGCGATCCTCGCTTTGCCAGCGCCTTCTGGGACGCCATCGACGAGCGTGGCGGCTTGATGCGTAAGTAAGCCTTCGGGCATCGACATTTACGGGTGCGGACTTTGGTCTGCACCCGTTTTTTATGCGAGCTGCGATCGCCGGCTCTCTGTTCACAGAAAATATATGAACAGGTGTTCGATACGCATATATCTACCTGCACATTTTCTGTCGAAAAACTTTGCTACTCCAAAAACTCAATCGCGTCAAGGCTTTTCTTGCTCAACGGTCGGTACCTGATAAACTATTAGGTTGCGATAACTGGCGAAGCTATGCCTCGCCAACCCACCGAGCATTTCCGTGAAGGAGGAAAAACCTGGTGACCTACGCATACACTGCCACTGAGCGCAAGCGCGTCAGCTTCGGGAAAATCCCGGAGGCCATGGAGCTCCCCAACCTTATCTCTGTTCAAAGGGAATCCTTTGAGCGTTTTAAGGACGAGGGCCTTCGTGAGGCGTTCAAGGAATCCAGCCCCATCCAGAGCCAGAACCATGTTCTCGAGGTTACCTTCGGCGAGCATCAGTTCGGCGACCCCGCGCACACCGTCGAGGAGTGCCGCGAGAAGGACATGACCTATCAGGCCCCGCTTCTGACCGACGTCCGTCTCACCAACAAGGAGACCGGCGAGATCAAGGAGCAGCTCGTCTTCATGGGCGACTTCCCCATGATGACCGATCAGGGCACCTTCATCATCAACGGTACCGAGCGTATCGTCGTCTCGCAGCTCGTCCGCTCCCCGGGCGTGTACTACAGCTCCGAGATGGATTCGGGCAAGCAGATCTACAAGGCCCAGATCATCCCGTCCCGCGGTGCCTGGCTTGAGTTTGAGGTTGACAAGCGCGACCAGCTCATGGTCTCCATCGACCGTAAGCGTAAGCAGAGCGCCACGATGTTCCTGCGCGCTCTTGGCATCGCCGTCACCAACGACGACATCATCGAGCTGCTCGGCAACTCCGATGTGATCAAGCGCACCCTGGAGCGCGACACCGCCCTCACTCGCGAGGACGCCCTCATCGAGATCTACCGTCGCCTGCGCCCGGGCGAGCCTCCCACCGTGGACGCTTCCCGCAGCCTGCTCGAGGGTCTGCTCTTCAACCCGCAGCGCTACGACCTGGCCCGCGTCGGTCGTTACAAGGTCAACAAGAAGCTCAACCTCACCACCGAGGAAGAGGTCACGGTGCTCACTGACGAGGATATCGTCGCGACGCTGCGCTACCTCCTGTCCCTCGCTGCCGGCGAGCAGGGCTTCAAGGTCGACGACATCGACCACTTTGGCAACCGCCGCATCCGTACCGTCGGCGAGCTCGTTGCCAACCAGTTCCGTATCGGCATGAGCCGTATGGAGCGCGTCGTCCGTGAGCGCATGAGCTCCCAGGACATCGACGAGATTACCCCGCAGTCGCTCATCAACATCCGCCCGATCGTGGCTTCCATCAAGGAGTTCTTCGGTTCCTCGCAGCTCTCGCAGTTCATGGACCAGGCGAACCCCCTGACCGGTCTGACCCACAAGCGCCGTCTGTCCGCACTCGGCCCTGGCGGTCTTGCCGGCCACAAGTCCGGCTCCAGCCGCCGCACCAACGTGCCGACGGCCGTCCGCGACGTTCACAATTCGCACTACAGCCGCATGTGCCCGATCGAGACCCCCGAAGGCCCCAACATCGGCCTGATCGGCTCGCTCGCCCTCTACGCCCGCGTCAACGAGTATGGCTTCATCGAGGCCCCGTTCCGTCGCGTCGAGAACGGCGTTGCCACCGACCAGATCGACTGGATGACCGCTGACGAGGAAGAGAAGCACGTCATCGCGCCGGCCAACACGCCGCTCGATCCCAAGACCAACGAGTTCATCACGACCGATGCCGAGGGCAAGATCGTCCGTCCGCACACCGTGATCGCCCGTACCCGCGACTTCGACGGCTCCTTCGGCGCTCCCGCCGACGTGCCCGTCGAGGACGTCGACTACATGGACGTCTCGCCGCGTCAGATGCTCTCCGTCGCAGCCACGCTGATCCCGTTCCTTGAGCACGACGACGCCAAGCGTACGCTGATGGGCGCTAACATGCAGCGTCAGGCCGTGCCGCTGGTTCACCCCGCCGCTCCCTATGTCGGTACCGGCATGGAGCGTCGCGCCGCTCTGGACTCCGGCGAGGTCACCCTGGCCAAGAACGCCGGCGAGGTCATCTTTGCCGACGCCGCCAAGATTATCGTCAAGCATGCCGGCGGCATGGACGAGTATCACCTGGCCAAGTATCAGCGCTCCAACCAGTCCACCTGCATCAACCACCGTCCGCTCGTGCGCGTCGGTGACACCGTTGAGCAGGGCGAGCCTCTGGCTGACGGTCCTTCGACCGATCACGGCGAGCTCGCACTGGGCCAGAACCTCACCGTGGCCTACATGCCGTGGGAAGGCTTTAACTACGAGGACGGTATCGTCGTGTCCGAGCGCCTGGTGGCCGAGGACCTGCTGACGACCATCAACATCACCCGTCACGAGATCGACGCCCGCGACACCAAGCTCGGCCCCGAGGAGATCACCCGCGAGATCCCGAACCTATCCGAGGACATGCTTGCCAACCTCGACGAGGACGGCATCATCCGTATCGGCGCCGAGGTCGGCCCTGGCGACATCCTGGTCGGTAAGGTCACGCCTAAGGGCGAGAGCGCTCTGACCGCCGAGGAGCGCCTGCTGCGCGCCATCTTCGGTGCCAAGGCGCACGATGTCCGCGACACCTCCCTTAAGATGCCTCACGGCGCTTACGGCCGCGTCATCGACGTCGTCCGCTTTAGCCGCGAGAACGGCGACGACCTGGCCCCCGGCGTCAACGAGCAGGTGCGCGTCTACGTCGCCCAGCGTCGTAAGATCCAGCAGGGCGATAAGATCGCCGGCCGCCACGGCAACAAGGGTGTTATCTGTAACGTTCTGCCGGTCGAGGACATGCCCTACATGGCTGACGGTACCCCGATCGACGTTATTCTCAACCCGCTGGGCGTTCCTTCGCGTATGAACGTCGGCCAGCTGCTCGAGTGCCACCTTGGCTGGGCTGCTGCCTGCGGTTGGGATACCGAGCAGGCCGACTCCGACAAGTACGTCCCCGGTCCGTTCTTCACCGCCACGCCCGTCTTCGACGGCGCCAAGGAGGACGAGATCGCCGAGGTCATCCGTCGTGCCAACAAGAACATGCTCAACAAGGCCACCGCTGCCTTTGGCGATCACATGCGCCCCGAGTTCGTCACCCAGCTTGACGAGCGCGGCAAGACCCGTCTGTTCGACGGCCGCACCGGTGAGGAGTTCCGCGAGCCCATTACCGTGGGTACGTCCTACATCCTCAAGCTCGGCCACATGGTCGACGACAAGATCCACGCCCGTTCGACCGGCCCTTACAGCCTGGTTACCCAGCAGCCTCTGGGCGGCAAGGCCCAGTTCGGCGGCCAGCGCTTCGGCGAGATGGAAGTTTGGGCACTGTACGCTTACGGTGCTTCCAACGTCCTGCAGGAGATCCTGACCGTCAAGTCCGACGATACCGTGGGCCGCGTCAAGACCTACGAGTCCATCGTCAAGGGCGAGAATGTTCCGGTCCCGGGAATCCCCGAGTCCTTCAAGGTTCTCGTCAAGGAGATCCGCTCCCTCGCACTGGACATCGAGCCCATGCACGATGCCGACGAGGACGCCTCCGCCCCTGTGACCGCCGAGGAGACCTCTGCTCTCGACGACCTGGCTGCGCTCGCCGGCGTTGACGCCGACGTCGAGGCCGAGGATGCCGAGACCGCCGAGGCGCCCGAGGCTGTCGCCGCCACGACCACTGATAAGGAGTAGTTGACTGTGGCAGATTTCGAAGCTACTGATTTTGACTCGGTAAAGATCTCCCTTGCCTCCGCCGACCAGATCCGTTCCTGGTCGCACGGCGAGGTCAAGAAGCCGGAGACCATCAATTACCGTACCCTCAAGCCCGAGAAGGACGGCCTGTTCTGCGAGAAGATCTTCGGTCCCGCCAAGGACTGGGAGTGCTCCTGCGGCAAGTACAAGGGCATCCGCTTTAAGGGCATCGTCTGCGAGCGCTGCGGCGTCGAGGTCACCTCGGCCAAGGTGCGTCGCGACCGCATGGGCCACATCGAGCTAGCCGCTCCCGTGTCCCACATCTGGTACTTCAAGAGCCCCACGAGCTTCCCGATGAGCCGTATGCTCGACATCAAGTCCAAGGACCTCGAGAAGGTTCTGTACTTTGCCAGCTACATCATCACCGAGGTTGACTACGAGGCTCGCGAGGCCGACGCCGACGACCTGCGCGAGGAGCTCGCCGCCGATCTGGAAGAGATCGATGCCGAGTGCGCCCGCCAGATCGAGTCCCTCAAGGAGCAGGGCGACCCCGAGAACTTTGACGAGTTCTCCGACGAGGAGCCGCTGACCCCCGAGGAGATCGCCTCTGGCATCGTCGACATCGAGGAAGAGTGCAAGGACGAGAAGCAGCTCCGTACGGACGCCTTCAACGCCTTCATGAAGCTCACCGAGCGCGACCTCATCTCCGATGAGCCGCTGTTCCGCGAGATGACCCGCTACTACTCCATGTACTTCAAGGGTGGCATGGGTGCCGAGGCCGTCCGCGACCTGCTCGCTGCCATCGACCTCCCCTCCGAGGCCGAGAAGCTCAAGGCCATCATCGCCGACGAGGACTCCCAGAAGCAGAAGCGCGAGAAGGCCGTCAAGCGCCTCGAGGTCGTTGACGCCTTCCTGAAGGGCGGCAACAGCCCCGCGAACATGATTCTGGACGTCATCCCGGTCATTCCGCCCGATCTGCGCCCGATGGTCCAGCTCGACGGCGGCCGCTTCGCCGCGTCCGACCTCAACGACCTGTATCGTCGCGTGATCAACCGTAACAACCGACTCAAGCGCCTGCTCGACCTGGACGCCCCTGCGATCATCGTGAACAACGAGAAGCGCATGCTCCAGGAGTCCGTGGACGCCCTGTTCGACAACGGCCGTCGTGGTCGCCCGGTCTCTGGCCGTGGCGGTCGCCCGCTCAAGTCGCTCGCCGAGGCCCTCAAGGGCAAGCAGGGTCGTTTCCGTCAGAACCTGCTGGGCAAGCGTGTCGACTACTCCGGCCGTTCGGTAATCGTTACCGACCCCAAGCTGCTGCTGCACCAGTGCGGTCTGCCCAAGACCATGGCGCTGGAGCTCTTCAAGCCCTTCGTCATGAAGCGCCTGGTCGAGCTTGGCAAGGTCGAGAACATCAAGGGCGCCAAGCGCGCTATCGACCGTGGTGCCACCTTTGTGTGGGACATTCTCGAAGAGGTCATCGACGGCCGCGTCGTGCTGCTCAACCGTGCACCGACCCTGCACCGTCTGTCCATCCAGGCCTTTGAGCCGGTGCTGGTCGAGGGCAAGGCTATCCACCTGCACCCGCTGGTCTGCTCGCCCTTCAACGCCGACTTCGACGGCGACCAGATGTCTGTCCACGTGCCGCTGTCCAGCCAGGCTCAGGCCGAGGCTCGCGTGCTCATGCTCTCTGCGAACAACCTGCGCTCGCCGGCATCCGGCAAGCCGGTCAACATCCCTTCGCAGGACATGATCATCGGCGTGTACTACCTGACCCAGGTCCGCGACGGTCTGCCGGGCGAGAACCACGTGTTCTCGAGCTTCGACGACGCGCTGCACGCCTATGACTGCCGCTCCGAGGTCGACATGCAGGCCAAGATCCAGGTCCGCGTGTCCGCCGAGAACGCCAACGTCATCAACGAGGACGGCACCCGTATCTTCCGCGTCAAGAACGGCAAGAACGAGTTTGTCGACTACGACGTCACCGGCAACAAGACCGCGCGCTTCGAGACCTCTATCGGCCGCATCATCTTCAACCGCCAGTGCCTGCCCGAAGACTATGAGTTCATGAACTACAAGATGGTCAAGGGCGACGTGGCCAAGCTGGTTGCGGACTGCTGCGATCGTTACCCCGAGGCCAAGGTCGGCCCGATCCTCGACGCCATCAAGTACTCCGGCTTCCACTACGCTACCCGCGCCGGCCTCACCATCTCGGTGTGGGACGCTCTCATCCCTGCCGAGAAGCAGGGGCTGCTCGACCGCGCCCAAGCCAACGTCGACCAGATCAACGAGTACTTCGAGGAGGGCTTCATCAACGAGACGGAGCGCCACATCGAAGTCGTTAACGAGTGGACCGCTTGTACCGATAAGGTTGCAGCGCTCATGCTCGACATGTTCGACGAGGAGAACCCGCTGTACATGATGGCCGACTCCGGCGCCCGTGGTTCTAAGACCCAGCTGCGTCAGCTCGGCGGCATGCGCGGCCTGATGGCAGACATGTCCGGCGAGACGATCGACCTTCCCATTAAGGCGAACTTCCGCGAGGGCCTGCTGCCGCTCGAGTACTTCATTTCGACCTACGGCGCCCGTAAGGGCCTGGTCGATACCGCATCCCACACCTCGGACTCTGGTTACCTGACCCGTCGTCTGGTCGACGTGGCCCAGGACGTCATCGTCCGCGAGGAGGACTGCGGTACGCACGAGGGCGTCACCTACAACCTCATCATCCCCGGCACCACCGACCTCAACACCGACCTCGTCGGCCGTTGCTTCATTGAGGACGTCGTGGCTCCCGATGGCGCCGTGCTCTTTGAGCAGGACGGCTACATCGAGAAGGTCGCCGACATCCAGAAGATGGTCGATGCCGGCCTCAAGAAGGTCAAGCTCCGCGCGCTGCTCACCTGCCGCTCCAAGTACGGCGTGTGCCAGAAGTGCTACGGCTGGGATCTTTCCACCCGTCGTCCGGTCGCCATCGGTACCGCGGTCGGCATTATTGCCGCCCAGTCCATCGGCGAGCCCGGTACGCAGCTTACGATGCGTACCATTCACTCCGGCGGCGTCGCTGGCGTCGACGATATTACGCAGGGTCTGCCTACGGTCAGCCGTATGTTCGATATCGTCGGCAACGTCAACGAGAAGATTCTGGGTCGCGAGGCCGAGCTGGCTCCGTACTCCGGTCACCTCTCGATTAAGCCCGAGAAGTCCGAGTACGTGCTGACGCTCACCGACTCCGAGGATCACACCCGTGTCCTCGATGAGCGCCGCGTCCCCGCTTCGGTGCGCTTTATGCCCGAGATCGAGGACGGCTGCGAGGTTCGCGCCGGCGACCAGATCACCAAGGGCTTCGTCAACTTCCGCAACCTGCGCAAGCTGACCGACATCGAGTCGACGATGCACACCTTCGTCGAGAGCGTCAAGGACGTCTACACCAGCCAGGGCGTCGACCTGAACGACAAGCACATCGAGGTGCTCGCACGTCAGATGCTGCGTCGCGTTCAGATCACCAACCCCGGCGACTCCAAGTACCTGCTTGGTCAGTACGTCGATCGCTACGAGTTCGCCGACGAGGTCGAGCGCGTTGCCCGTCTGGGCGGTCAGGCTCCTGTGGCCGAGCCCGTCATCCTGGGTACGCTCAAGGTCGCGTCCAACATCGACTCCTGGCTGTCGAGCGCTTCGTTCATCCGTACCGCCGGCGTCCTTACCGAGGCTGCCATCGAGGGCAAGGTCGACCACCTGCTCGACCTTAAGTCCAACGTCATCGTCGGTAAGAAGATCCCGGCTGGTACCGGCCTCAAGCCGTACGCTAACGCCAAGCTGACGTATCGCACGGCCGACGGCTACGTGGACATCGACGGCCCGGCTTCGCCCAACGCCAAGTCGCTGCCCGAGTGGGCTCCGGTTGAGCTCAAGGACCTGGACGAGCAGCTCCCGCAGCAGCTCGACTGGGCCGGCTACGACGAGTTCGGCGGTGCTGACGGTTCGTTCACTCGCAACGGCCACACCATCTCTGCCGAGAAGGCTCGCCTGTACCTGTTCGACGACCTGGGCGTGTCGCAGCGCTGGACCAACAAGTTCAGCGAGGTCGGCATCGAGACGGTCGGCGACCTGGTCGGCAAGTCCGAGGAGGATCTGCTGCGCATCGATGGCATCGGTGCCAAGGCGATCGAGGAGCTCCGTGACGGCTTGGAGGCCCACGACCTGCTCTACATCCTCGAGAACAACGACGACGTTGCCGACGAGGAAGACCTCTCGCAGCTGCTGCAGATGGTCTTTAGCCCCGACGGTCCGGACGACATCCTGTTGGGCACCTCCGCCACGCCGACGCATCACGCCGACGCCGACGAGGAGCTCCTGGGCGCCCCGATCGACGACAAGAAGGCTCCCGCCAACGGTGCCATCAACGAGGACATGGCTTCCCTCGACGAGCTACTCAACCAGCTCGTAGACACCGACGACGCCGAAGAGGCCAAGGACAACGACGAGGAATAATTTCCTAGTACGTTAACCGCCCTTCCAAAGACCCGCTTCCCAACATGAACTGCCTCCCATTTCTTGGACATGAGAAATGGGAGGCTTTCTTTATGCGCGT
>DXMB01000034.1:0-22831 GCA_019414425.1 Collinsella sp. | reverse complement strand
CGAGGAGCTGTCGCGCCAGCTCGCCGGCAACCTCTGCCGTTGCAGCGGCTACGAGAGCCAGCTGCGCGCCATCGTGCGCTTCCTCAACGAGTCCGGCGTGCAGGTGGGCTTCGAGATGCCCGAGCTGCCGGTCAATAACACCAGCTCTGACGGCGTCACCTACAAGCAGATTACCCACAAGCAGCCCAAGAAGGACTCGAAGGCCCTGCTCGAGGGCCGTCCCGTCTACACGGGCGATATGGTGCCCGCCGGGGCCCTGATCGTCAAACTCAAGCGCAGCCCCTATGCCCGCGCCAAGATCCGCTCCATCGATACGTCGCGCGCCCTGAAGGTGCCCGGCGTCGTGGGCGTCTACACTTACGAGGACGTGCCCAAGCGCCGCTTTACTATCGCCGGTCAGAGCTATCCGCAGCCGAGTCCCTACGACCGCCTGATTCTCGAGAACCTTGTTCGCTACCAAAACGAGGAGGTGGCGATCGTCGCCGCCGAGACCGAGGAGGCCGCCGACAAGGCGCTCAAGCTCATCAAGGTCGACTACGAGGTGCTCGAGCCCCTGCTCGACTTTACCCAGGCACTCGATAACGAGATCGTGGTCCACCCCGAGGGCGACGTGACCTTTATGTTCCCGCAGGGCGGCGACGTGCCTCGCAACCTGGTGTGCAGCGGTACCAGCGATTATGGCGATCTGGACGAGGCCTTCGCCCAGAGCGACATCGTCTTTGAGCGCACCTACACCAGCCAGGCCACCCAGACCGCGCCCATGGAAACCTTCCGCGCCTTCGCGACGACCGACGCGTTCGGGCGTATCTCGGTGACCACCTCCACGCAGGTGCCCTTCCACGTGCGCCGCATGGTCGCGCAGTCGCTCGACATTCCGCAGTCGCAGGTGCAGGTCATTAAGCCGCGCATCGGCGGCGGCTTTGGCTCCAAGCAGACGGGCTGCTGCGAGATCTTCGTTGCGTTTGTGACGCAGCAGACCGGCCGTCCGAGCTATTGCTGCTACACCCGCGAGGAGACCATCACCGCGGGCAACTCGCGCCACCAGATGCAGATGACCGTTAAGCTGGGCGCCATGAACGACGGCACCATCACGGCCATCGACCTGCACACGCTGTCCAACGCCGGAGCGTACGGCGAGCACGCCACCACGACGATCGGCCTTTCGGGCCACAAGAGCCTGCCGATTTACAACCATGTGAAGGCGAGCCGCTTTAGCTGGGACGCTGTCTACACCAATACCAACCGCGGCGGCGCGTATCGCGGCTACGGTGCCACCCAGGGCCAGTTTGCCGTGGAGAGCGCCGTCAACGAGCTCGCCGACATGCTGCACATGGACCCCGCCGACCTGCGCCTTAAGAACATCGTGCGCGAGGGCGAGATCATGCCGCAGTACTACAACGAAAAGCTCAACGCCTGCGCACTCGACCGCTGCCTGCTGCGCGCGATGGACATGATCGGTTGGCGCGACAAGCCGCTGGCCGTCGACCTGGGCGACCGCGTGCGTGCTCTGGGCTGTGCGCTCACCATGCAGGGCTCGGGCATTTCCAATGTCGACATCGCCGGCATCGATATGCGCCTGGAAGAGGACGGCTTCATTACCATCGGCACCGGCGCCACCGATAACGGCATGGGCGTCGACACGATCCTGGCGCAGATTGCCGCCGAGGAGCTGGGCGTGGAGAGCTCGCTGATCGTGGTGCGCGGCGTGGACACCGACGTCTCGCCGTTCGACGCCGGCTCGTACGCGAGCTCGGGCACGTACGTGACGGGTCTGGCGGCCAAGAACGCTGCGACCGAGCTGCGCGAGAAGATCTGCGCCAAGGCCGCCCAGATGTGGGACGTGGACGCCGTCGATGTGGTCTTTGATGGTCAGTACGTGCGCCTGTCCGACGAGCGTGCCGCGCGCGAGCAGAACCGCTACCTCACGCTGCGCGACTTTGCCAACCTGTGCGTCAAGAACATCGCGGGCGGCGACGCGCTCACCTCGCACGCTTCTGCCTGCCTGCCCGTTTCGCCTCCGCCGTTTATGGCCGGCATTGCCGAGGTCGAGGTCGACAAGGGCACCGGCAAGGTGACTGTGGTGGACTATGCGGCGGCCGTCGACTGCGGCACCGTGATCAACGAGGCGCTCGCGCGCGTTCAGGCCGAGGGCGGCATTGCCCAGGGCATCGGCCACGCGCTCTACGAGATTGTCGAGCATGACGATCGCGGCCGTCTGCGCACCGGCAACTTTATGAGCTACAAGCTGCCCACGCGCCTGGATATCGGCAGCATTCGCGTGGCCTTTGAGCCGAGCTACGAGCCGACGGGCCCGTTTGGCGCCAAGTCGATCGGCGAGGTCGTCATCAACACGCCGCTCGCCGCCGTGGCCTCGGCCGTCGCACACGCCACCGGCCACCAGGTGCGCTCGCTGCCGATCACGCCCGAGAAGGCCCTGCTGGGGGAGTAGCGGGGCAGCGAACAAGTCGTAATGGGCGGGGCGGGGCAACTCGCCCCGCCTTTTGCACTCGTGGTGAGGTCGTGAGCCTGTAAAAGGTGTGCGTGCGCTTGCCGTTCGTATCTGCTATCATTCCTAGTCTGTGCGCTCATGCGGGCGTGGCGGAATTGGTAGACGCGCCAGATTTAGGTTCTGGTGGGATTCCCGTGAAGGTTCGAGTCCTTTCGCCCGCACCAACGCATCTGCGTCGGCCCTGGCCGCCGCGACACTTTGTTGCATAAAGGTACCAGCACCTCAGTTAAGCTGGGCAGTATGAGGAGGAACGTGTTGAACATCACCGCTTCTGACGTCAAGGACGCCAAGCTCACCGCTACGGTCACCATCCCGGCCGCCGACGTCGACGCCGCGATCAAGAAGGCCTACAAGGACACCGCCAAGAAGTACCGCTTCCCGGGCTTCCGTGCCGGCAAGGCTCCCCGTCCGGTCATCGACTCCGCACTTGGGGCCGAGGCCACCCTCGCTCAGGCCACCAACGACCTGATCGCCGCCAACGAGCCCGCCGTCCTCAACGAGCTGGACATCGTCCCCACCAAGAACGGTGACTACAAGGAGCTCGACCTCGCTAAGGATCACGAGGACTACACCTACACCGTCGAGTTCTCCCTGCGTCCCGCCGCTGAGCTCTCCTCCTTCGACGCTGTCGAGATCGAGATGCCCCCTGCGGAGGTCACCGAGTCCGAGATCAACAACCAGGTCGAGATGCTTCTCAACTACCGCGCCACCTTCGAGGACGTCGAGGGTCGTGCCGTCGAGGCTGACGACTATGTGACCGTCGACCTTAAGGCCGTCGAGAACGCCGATAACTTCGCCGCCGAGGGCCGTATGCTCATCGCCGGTAGCGACAGCAACCCCAAGGAGTTCAACGAGGCTCTGATCGGCGCCAACGTTGACGACGTCAAGTCCGTCACCTGGACCGACGAGGCCGAGGAGGGCGAGGAGGCCGAGACCCACACCGTCGAGGTCACCGTCAAGGGCATCAAGGTCCGCAACACCCCCGAGCTCACCGACGAGCTCGTCAAGTCTGACTTTGGCTTCGACAGCATCGACGCTATGCGCGACGCCATCAAGATCGAGATCGAGCAGGACAAGGCTTCCCGCCTCCCGGCTGAGAAGGAGAACCGTTGCGTCTCCGCTCTCGCCGAGCGCCTGCAGCTCGACGAGATGGACGCCGACTACGAGCAGTCCGTCTTTGAGGAGCTTGGCCAGAACTTCCTGTCCAACCTCGCTGCCCGCGGCATGACGCTGGAC
Source organism: Collinsella sp. (assembly GCA_019414425.1). Taxonomy (GTDB): domain Bacteria; phylum Actinomycetota; class Coriobacteriia; order Coriobacteriales; family Coriobacteriaceae; genus Collinsella. The sequence goes on along the minus strand of DXMB01000034.1, from coordinate 19,086 downwards.
ACCTGGCTGCCCGCTTCCGGCCTGACCATGGAGCAGTTCATTGGCGACCTGCACAAGCAGGCCAACGACGTTGCCCGCGAGTCCCTGGCTCTCGACGCTCTCGCCCGTGAGCTCAAGATTGAGGTCACCGAGGATGACATCACCGCCGAGTTCGAGAAGGCCGGCGTCAAGGACGTCGAGGCTTCCAAGGCCGAGTTCATCGCCGATGGCCGCATGCCTGCCGTCCGCGAGTCCATCCGTCGCTCCAAGGCCGTCGATCACCTGGTCGAGAACGCCAAGGTGACTGAGGTCGACGAGACCGCCAAGGACGCCGAGTAATTCTCGCCACCTTGCCCACGAGCGCATGTATGCGCCCGTGATGGGGTAAAGTTATAAGCCGATTATCCGGTTGCTTCGTACGGTGCCAGCCAATGCATAGCATGCGGGCACCGTACGTTTATCTAGAACCAATTTGGTCCGCAAGAGAGAAATGGAGATGCGTATGATCGCTAAGTTCGATTCCGCCCTCGTGCCATACGTTATCGAGCAGACGCCGCGCGGCGAGCGCAGCTACGATATCTATTCGCGCCTGCTCAACGACCGCATCATCTTCTTGGGCGAGGAGATCAACTCCGTCAGCGCCAACCTGGTCGTTGCCCAGCTGCTGCATCTTGAGAGCCAGGATGCCGAGAAGGATATCTCGCTCTACATCAATTCGCCCGGCGGCGAGGTTTACTCCGGCCTAGCGATTCTGGACACCATGAACTTCATTAAGCCGCAGGTTTCCACCATCTGTGTGGGCATGGCTGCGTCCATGGCCGCCGTGCTGCTTTCGGCCGGCGCCAAGGGTAAGCGCTTCTGCCTGCCGCACTCCAAGGTCATGATTCACCAGCCCAGCGGTGGTGCCCAGGGCCAGCAGACCGAGATCGAGATCGTGGCCGAGGAGATTAAGAAGACCCGTCGCGAGCTCAACCAGATCCTGTCCGACGCCTCGGGCCAGCCCATCGAGAAGGTCCAGGCCGACACCGAGCGCGACAACTACCTGACCGCTGCCGAGGCCCTCGACTACGGCTTGATCGACCGTATCGTCACCTCGCGCGACATCGCCGCGAAGGACGCCTAGGATGGCAGGTAACATGCAGGACAACTTTGACGAGAACGGCAACCCCATCCGCTGCTCCTTCTGCGGAAAAGAGCAGGGCCAGGTCCGTCGTCTCGTAAAGGGTCCGACCAACATCTTTATCTGTGACGAGTGCGTCGCCGCCTGCTCCGAGATCCTTGAGGAGTCGCTGGCTTCTGACTTTATGGACGCTGCCCGCAACGGCAAGCTGCCGGGCTTCCTCAACGACCACGGCCAGGCTGCATCCCAGCCCGCCGTGGACCCCGAGGCCGAGGGCTTTGAGCTCGAGGACGACCGCCAGGTCATCACGCACGTGCCGACGCCGCACGAGATCTATGACGAGCTTTCGGCCTATGTCATGGGTCAGGAGGACGCCAAGCGCGCCATGTCGGTTGCCGTGTACAACCATTACCGCCGCGTGATCGAGGGCGGAGCGGCGCTTTCGGCCTTTGACGACGGTTTGGACTCGCAGCTCGACGACGATATGGACGAGGTGGAGCTTGCCAAGTCCAACATCTTGCTGCTCGGTCCCACCGGTACCGGTAAGACCCTGCTCGCCCAGACGCTCGCGCGCATCCTCGAGGTGCCGTTTGCCATCGCCGATGCCACCGCGCTCACCGAGGCCGGTTACGTGGGCGAGGACGTGGAGAACATCCTGCTCAAGCTCATCAATGCCGCCGATGGCGATATTGAGCGCGCGCAGGTGGGCATCATCTACGTGGACGAGATCGACAAGATCGCCCGCAAGGCCGAGAACCTGTCCATCACCCGCGACGTTTCGGGCGAGGGTGTCCAGCAGGCACTGCTGAAGATTCTTGAGGGCACGGTGGCCAGCGTTCCGCCCACAGGCGGCCGCAAGCATCCCCAGCAGGAGCTGCTGCAGATCGATACGACCAACATCCTGTTCATCTGCGGCGGTGCCTTTGTGGGCCTGGACAAGATCATCGCCGACCGTGTTGGCAACAAGGGCGTGGGCTTTAACTCCGAGATCGCCGGCCCCACCTCGGTCGACGAGAACGACCTGCTGCGCCAGGTGCTCCCGCAGGATCTTAATGCCTTTGGCATGATTCCCGAGTTCGTGGGCCGTACGCCCGTCGTCACCCAGACGCAGGCGCTCGACGAGGACGACCTGGTGTCGATCCTGACCGAGCCCAAGAACGCCGTGGTGCGCCAGTACCGCAAGATGTTCCAGCTCGAGGACGTGGACCTGGAGTTTGAGGACGCCGCCCTGCACGAGATCGCCCGTATGGCGCTTGCCCGTAAGACCGGCGCACGCGGCCTGCGCTCCATCTGCGAGGACGTGCTGCAGCAGACGATGTTCGACCTCCCCAGCGAGGAGGGCGTTTCCAAGGTCGTTGTGACCGAAGCCTCCGTAAAGGGCGAAGAGCAGCCCCAACGCATCTACGGGTAAACCTGCCAAAAACGTGCTTGCAAATAGCCTCCGACCATCCGCGGTCGGAGGCTATTTTATATATACGCAATAACCCCAACTACCTGTGTTATTCTGTGTGTTTGTTTAAGCCTCGGCAAAGTCAATTCAGACTGAAGTAATCGATACCTAAGGGGAGGAATGTAGGCCCGATTTTCGTAGATTCCGCACGAGCCGAAGACCACTTAATGTGGTCTTCGAGCGAGCCCAGGACCTGACCGAGCGAAAATCGGGCCTACATTCCTCCCCGACGGGCAAGGGAGAGATATATGGAAGAGATGCCCAAGAACTACGATCCGTCGACCAACGAGCCGGCGATCCTGCAGAAGTGGCTCGACGGCGGCTACTACAAGCGCCGTGAGGGCGTGGGCGACTGCACCGTCACCATTCCGCCTCCCAACGTGACCGGCAAGCTCCACATGGGCCACGCCACCGACGACTCCATCCAGGACGCCATCATCCGTATGGCCCGCATGCGCGGCAAGTCCACGCGCTGGGTGCTGGGCACCGACCACGCCGGTATCGCCACGCAGACCAAGGTCGACAAGAAGCTCAAGAGCGAGGGCATCAGCCGCCTGGAGATCGGTCGCGACAAGTTTGTCGACGCCTGCTGGGATTGGACCCACGAGTACGGCGGCATTATCGTCGAGCAGATCAAGCGCATGGGCTGCTCCGTCGACTTCGACAACGAGCGCTTCACCATGGACGAGGATTACGCCCAGGCCGTGCGTAAGGTCTTCTGCGACTGGTACCACGACGGTCTGATTTACCGCGGCAAGCGCATCGTCAACTGGTGCCCCAACTGCACCACCGCCATCTCGGACGACGAGGCCGAGTACAAGGACGAGAAGGGCCACCTGTGGCACCTGCGCTACCCGCTGACCGAGCCGGTCAACGGCCAGGATTACATCGTCGTCGCCACCACGCGCCCCGAGACCATGCTCGGCGATACGGGCGTCGCCGTCTCCCCGAAGGATCCCGAGAAGGCCGCCTTTGTGGGCAAGACCGTCAAGCTCCCCATCGTCGACCGCGAGATCCCCATCTTTGAGGATTGGCATGTCGACGCCAACTTTGGCTCCGGCTTCGTTAAGGTCACCCCTGCCCACGACCCCAACGATTACGCTATGGGTCAGGCTCACGACCTGCCGCAGATCAATATCTTCGATGAACACGCGGTGGTCGTCGAGGGCTACGGCGAGTTTACCGGCATGACCCGCGAGGAGTGCCGCGAGGCCGTCATCAAGTGGTTTGAGGAGCATGACCTGCTCGACCACGTCGAGGAGCACGACCACTCCGTCATGCACTGCTACCGTTGCGACGCCGCGCTGGAGCCGTGGCTGTCCGAGCAGTGGTTTGTGGCCGTCGACAAACTCAAGGGGCCGGCGCTCGACGCCGTCAACTCCGGCAAGGTCACCTTCCACCCCGCGCGCTGGACGCAGACCTACACCACCTGGATGGAGAACCTTAAGGATTGGTGCATCAGCCGCCAGCTGTGGTGGGGCCACCGCATCCCCGTGTTCTACTGCGAGGACTGCGGCTGGGAGGACGCCCTGACCGAGGACACCGACGTGTGCCCCAAGTGCGGCGGCCATCACGTGCATCAGGATGAGAACGTGCTGGACACCTGGTTCAGCTCGCAGCTGTGGACCTTTGCCACGCAGGGCTGGCCGCAAAAGCCGGAGCTGCTCGAGGGACATCACCCCACGACGGCGCTGGTCACCGCGCGCGACATCATCGCGCTGTGGGTCGCCCGCATGGTTATGAGCTCCCTGTACTTCCTGGACGAGGTGCCGTTTAAGGACGTCGTCATCTACCCGACGATCCTTGCCAAGGACGGTAGCCGCATGTCCAAGTCCAAGGGCAACGGCGTTGACCCCATGGACCTCATTGGCATGTACGGTGCCGACGCCATGCGTTACAACTTGCTCACGCTGTGCACCAACAACCAGGACGTCAAGTTCGACGCGAACATCGACAAGAAGACTAAGAAGCTCATCGACAGCCCGCGCACCGAGCAGGCCAAGTCGTTTGTGACCAAGATCTGGAACGCCAGCCGCTTCCTGCTCATGAACATGGAGGGCTACACGCCCGGCGAGCCCGTCGTGGAGACGCCGGCCGACGCCTGGATGTTCAGCCGCCTGGCCAAGGCCGTGAAGATGGTCACCGAGGGCATTGAGAGCTACACCTTTGGCGATATGGCCCGCGGCGTGCAGCAGTTCTTCTGGAACGAGGTCTGCGACTGGTACGTCGAGGTCACCAAGGCCCGCTTGAAGGGCGAGGACCGTCTGCAAGCTCAGCGCAACCTGATCTTTGTGCTCGACACCTCCATTCGCCTGATGCACCCGCTTATGCCGTTTGTCACCGAGGAGATCTGGGACAACATGCCGGCGAGCGTGCTCGACCTGGACGCCGAGGGCAACGTGGACCGCGCCGAGGCGCTCATGATCGCCAAGTGGCCCGAGCCCGCCGACTACGCTAAGTATGTCGATGAGCCTGCCGAGCGCGCGTTTGAGCTGTGCCGTACCGTCGTTTCCGCCGCCCGCGCCACGCGTTCGCGTTATCGCCTGAGCCCCAAGGCCGAGCTCGACGTGGTCGTGCGCGCCGGTGCCGAGGACATCGAGAAGCTCGAGAGCCTGCGCTCGACCATTGAGCCGCTGGCCAACACCGCTTCGCTGGTCATGGGTACCGACGTTGAGAAGCCGGCTGCGAGCATTGCCGTGGTCGACAGCGGCGTCGAGGTTTTTGTGGTGCTCGAGGGCAAGGTTGATCTTTCGGCCGAGAAGGCGCGCCTGGAGAAGGAGATCGCCACGGCTCAGAAGGAGCTTGCCGGCTGCGAGAAGACCCTTGCCAACGAGGGCTTTGTGGCCAAGGCCGCGCCCGCGGTGGTGCAGAAGAAGAGGGACCGTGCAGCTGAGCTCAAGGAGATCCTGGCGGCGCTGACTGCTCAGGTTGCTGACTTCTCGTAAGGTTCACTCGGGGGCGCGTCCCGATGCTTTGCTCTCCGCTGCGGACAGTCCTGCGCAAGACGGACAGCACATTAAGTGCTGTCCTTTGCGTGCGGAACTTGCGGCGAGCAAAGCATCGGGCCGCTCCTAGTTCGTTTACGTTGTTGTTTGCATCTGGCGTGTTAGGGCCACTGGGTTGTGGCCTTGATCTCGCTGCAAGCGGGTAAAGGCTGATATTGTCAACGTGAGGGGCTCATTCTTTTTGATGGGCCTCTTTTTCTGTTATGGGGGACTTTGGGTTATGGCTAAGCGTTCGGGGTCGTATGTCGTTCCTTTCTCGTTTGAGCTGCTTTCGTTTGGTGAGGCTGTGGGACTTGCTGCTGATACGGGGCGGATTTCTGGGGATGCTGGTCCTCTGCTCGAGACGGTTGTCGATATGCTCGATGAGCTTGGGCGTCCGGACGAGTATTTCGATTGCATTCAGGTTGCCGGTACTAATGGCAAGACTTCGACCACGCGTTTTTCGGCTGCCATTCTTCGTGGTGAGGGGCTCAAGACCGCGCTGTATACGTCGCCGCAGCTGGTGCGCTATCCCGAGCGCATGGAGGTCGACGGGCGCGTTGTGAGTGATGAGGCGTTTGCCCGTGGAGTTTCTGCCGCTGTTGAGGCGGGGCGTCGCTTGAATGCCCGTCGTGTGGCGGCGGGGGAGCGCGCCTATTCCATCACGCCGTTTGACTTGCTGACGGCTGCCGCGCTTGTCGTGTTTGCCGAGGCTGCGGTGGATGTTGCTGTGCTCGAGGTCGGCATGGGCGGACGCTGGGATGCTACGAGCGCGACCGATCCCGTCGCCGTTGCCATCACCGGCATCGGGCTCGACCACACACGAATTTTGGGCGATACGCTCGAGGCTATTGCGGGGGAGAAGGCTGCGGTTATTAAGCCTGGGCGCCTGGTTGTTTTGGGCGAGGGTACGCACGAGGCGAGCGTTCAGCGCGTGATGGATGCACGTTGTCGCGAGTGCGGCATAGTGCCGCTGGTGGTGAACCATGCCACGACTAAGGTGCCGGCACATGTGGGCGACACGGTTGAGTTTAGCTGCACCACGCCGCGTGCGATCTATACGTCTAGCATGGTCAAGCCGGCGTATCAGCCGCAGAATGCCGCGTGCGCGATTATGCTATGCGAGGGGTATCTGGGTCGCGAGCTCGATCATGACAAGCTCGATTCGTCGCTTATGGGCTGTCCCACGCCGGGTCGCTTTGATGTGCTGGGAACCAATCCGCTCAAGCTGATCGACGCCTGTCATAACCCTCAGAGCTGCGAGAACTTTGTGAGCGCACTGGACGAGATCGATTCGTGCGTAGAGAATCGCCCCACGCTGCTGTGCGCCGCGCTGGCCGATAAGGACGTGGCGGGTATCGTTGACGTTCTGGTTCCGGCGTTCCCCCGCGTGGTCGTAACCCAGACCGATTCCGACCGCGCCCTGCCGGCAGAGGAACTCGCCGCCCTGGTGGACGCCGATAAGCTCGCAGGCGTGTACCCCAGCGTATCTGAGGCCCTCGCAGCCCTCGATGCCGCGGGCGAGCCCTTCGTAGCAGCCGGCACCATCACCCTAGCCGGCGAAGTAGCGGGGCTGCTGCGCTAGCCCTTTCCCTCATCAGTTGCGGTGAAATAGTTCCTGTATTTGGGTTCTAGCAGCCCATCCAGGAACTATTCCACCGCAACTTAGTTTGGGGGCTTGGGGACCAGGCTAGTCTAGGCGGACTGGGTCGTGGGGGTAGGCGTTGAGAATCTCGACGCCGGACTCGGTCACCAGGGCAAGGTCCTCGATGCGGACGCCGGTGCGGCCGGGGAGGTAGATGCCCGGTTCGATTGAGAACGTCATGCCTGGCTCTACGACTTGCTCGTTGACGAGCGAGACGTCGCCCGGCTCGTGGTCCTGCAGACCAATCGAGTGGCCCAGACGATGTGTAAAGTATTTGCCATAGCCTGCGCCCTCGATCACATCGCGTGCAGCGTGGTCCAAGTCGCACATGCGAACGCCCGGCGCGATGAGCGCCTCGGCGGCCTCGTTGGCGCGGCGCACGATGTCGTAGACGTGCGCGGTCTCCTCGTCCGGCTCGCCCCAAAAGAACGTGCGCGTCATGTCCGAGCAATAGTTGCGATGACGCCCGCCGATGTCGAACAGCACCACGTCGCCACGCTTGAGTACGGTGTCGTCGGGCTCGTGGTGCGGGTCGCCGGCGTTGGCGCCAAAGCTCACGATGGGCGGAAAGCTAAAGTCCTCGCAGCCGTGCTTGCGATACAGGCCGAGCATCTGGTCGGCAATCTCGCGTTCCGTCACGCCCTCGTGGACGAGCTCGATGACATCGGCCATCACGGCGTCGTTAGCGGCCGAGGACGCGCGCATGAGCTCCTGCTCGGCGGCATCCTTGTGGGTGCGTGCGGCAGTGACGGCAAAGTCGCCCAGGAAAAACTCGCTGGCGGCGTGGCGCTCCATGAGCGGCATCAAAAAGCCGGAGCGCATGACGGTGTCGATGCCGAGCGGTTTGGTCGGATCGACCTCGCGAGCGATGGCGTCGGCCACGACGTCGGTATCGGTGTGGTAGGCAACGCGGGCATTGTCGTATTCCGGCAGCTGATGTAGAGCGTTGACCAGGATTACCGGCTCGGCATTGCGCGCGAGCAGCACGCCGCAAAAACGCTCGAACATATCGGCATAAAAGCCGGTCAAGTAATAAATCGACCACGGGTCGTTTACGAGCAGCTGTGCGTCGGGGTGCTGAGCCTCGAGCGCATCGAGCACGCGCGCCACACGCTGGTCATCGACATGTGCCATGAAACATCCTTTCGCTAGGCTGCCACCATGGTATCCCAAGCCCGGCAGTTAGGGACGTTCCTTTTATGCCGGCACCTGGGGACACTCCTTGCAAAAGCAGCTAAAAGAGCCCCGTCCCAAATTTGCTGCTTAGGCTGGGTCGATGTCCATACTGGCGACTAGGTCAATGTTGGTGCCGAGAAGATCTTCCAGCACGACGTCGCCCATGCGGATGGGGGCGTTGACGACTAGACCTCGGATGAGGGCCATGGCTTGGGCGTGGAGTGCCAGCGGGATGGCTTCGGCCGTGCGGACGGGGAGTAGGGCTTCGTCGCCGCCGGAGACGGTCACGGTCGTTGTGAGCACGCGCATGGGGCAAGTGAGCTCCTGATGCGCGAACGTATCGCCGCGCGGGCAGTTGTTGCCGGTTACGGAGCGTACTTCCACCACGGCGCCATTGGCGTCGCGCTCCACCTCTACGGTCAGAAGGCATTCGGATGGGCAGGTTGTGCAGTTGAACTGCAGCGTTTCGATCGCGTTTATGCTCATGGCCTTACGCCTCCTCAACGGGATCGACGGACAGGACAATCTCGCTGGCACCCAGGTCGAGCGCGCGTTTGATGACCTTTGCCGGCAGTGGGAAGCTTTCCATGACACTCGGTTTAAACGGGCGGACCTTGCCAGCTAACAGTTCCTCGCCGTCGGCCAAGATCCTCACGCGGGCGGCGTCGACGGGTCGGCACACGCGGAAGTTGAGCTTGGTGAGTGCCACAGCCGTAATGCGTCCCGGCAGCGCGTATCCCGCAATGCCGGCAGGGGAGACGGTGAACTCGCAGTCCGGAACAGCGCCTGCGCCGGTCCCCAGCGCGTACGTCGCTGCAGCTGCGCCAGCCCTCTCGGATTCGCTCGTCACGTTGTCGGCCAGGTCGTGCACGTGCAGCACGTTACCGCAGGCAAAGATACCCGGCACGCCCGTCTGCAGGCTCTGGTCCACCACGGCGCCGCGCGTGCGCGGGTCAAGCTCTACACCCGCGGCAACCGAAAGCTCGTTCTCGGGAATCAGGCCCACCGAAAGCAGCAACGTGTCGCACGGAACAATGCGCTCGGTACCCGGAATGGGCGCCAAGTGCTCGTCGACCTGACTCACCTCGACGGCCTCCACACGGTCGTGCCCAATCACGCGCGTCACGGTAGTGGATAGGTGCAGCGGAATACCAAAATCGTCCAGGCAGTTCTTCACATTGCGGCGCAGACCGTTGGCGTACGGCATGAGCTCGTACACGCCCTCGACCGAAATCCCTTCGAGCGTGCAGCGACGTGCCATGATGAGCCCGATATCGCCCGAACCCAAAATGACGGCGCGCGAGCCGGGTTTGAGATTTTCGATATTGATGTATCGCTGCGCCAGGCCGGCCGTAAACACGCCGGCGGGACGGCTACCGGGAATCTTGATCTCGCTGCGGGTGCGCTCGCGGCATCCCATGGCAAGGACGACCGCGCGTCCGGTGAGCCGCAGCATGTCGGCGGGGCTCATGAGCGTGACGGTGTGGAGTGCTGCGCCTTCCGTAGGCTCGCCTGAATCAATCCCAATCACCATGCTGTTCAGGAACAGCGCAATGTCGGTTGCGCGCACCTGGTCGATAAAGCGCTGCGCATACTCGGGGCCGGTGAGCTCCTGCTTAAAGTGTGACAGCCCAAAGCCGGGGTGGATGCACTGGCGCAGGATGCCTCCCAGGTGCTGCTCGCGCTCCACGATGGCCACGCGCGCTCCGGCCTTATGCGCGGCCAGCGCGGCAGCCATGCCGGCGGGGCCTCCTCCGATGACGACCACGTCGAAGGCCTGCGTTTGCACGGGCGCTGCAGCTCCGACCTCTGCGGTTCCGGCCTCCGCGCGTCCGCCGCGCACATCGATCGTCGCCATCCTAGCGCACCCCCTTCAAAGGCCCCTCGACCAGCCAAGATCCGGCATCCTCCAACAGCACTTCGCTGGGGTCGCAGCCCAGCTCGCGCGCCAGGATCGCCACCACGCGGCTCTGGCAAAAACCGCTTTGGCATCGACCCATGCCGGCGCGGCAGCGGCGCTTGACGCCCTCGACCGAAACCGCGCCCGGGCGGCGTCGGATCGCGGCCACGATCTCGGCCTCGGGCACCGTCTCGCAGCGGCAGACAATCTGGCCCCACGCGGGATCGGACTCGATCAGCTCCTCCTTGCGCGCCAGTGGTGCGCGGTCAAAGTCGTCCGGCGCGCGGCGAATTGGGTTCCAGTCCGCCCGCTCGTGCAGCTCCACGCCCGCCTCACGCATCACAAGCTCCATGCGCTCGGCAATGGCCGGCGCGCTCGCCACGCCTGGCGACTGAATGCCCGCCGCCTGGAAAAGTCCCGGCACCACGGCCGACTGCCCAATAAAGAAGTCGTTCGTACCCTTAATGACCGGGCGCCCTCCGGCAAATGCGCGCACCACGCGGCGCGTATCCAGATCGGGCACCAGCTTGCGCGCGCCGGTCAGCAGCGCGTTCATATCGCTCGCATAGGTCTGCGTGTCGCCCGGCTCGCGCACGGCAGCCGTCGCGGTAATCACGGTGTTGCCGTGCACGGTGCCCGTCACGATAACGCCCTTGGATACCGGCGTGGGTACGGGGTAGAGCGGCATGAGCGTGCGCGGCTCCTTGTCCAGCACCACGATGTTGCCCTGACGCCAGGCCATCTGGAATTCCTCAGCGCCCGCCATACGCGAGATGTCCGCGGCGCCGTTGCCCGCGGCGTTGATCAGGTAGCGGCAGCGCACGTTTCCGGCGGGCGTCGCCAACGTAAAGCGCGCGTCGTCGCCCGAGCCCGCGATTTCAATCGCCTCCACCGGTGCGGAGCGCATAAACGTCACGCCGTTGGCGACGGCGTTTTCCAGCGCGGCGATGGCGACCTCAAACGGGTCAACGTAACCGGTCGAAGGGCACCACAACGCGCACGTCGCCTGGGCACTCGCACGCGGCTCAAGCTCGTGGATACGCTCGGAGCCGATAATCGACAACTCGGGCACGCCGTTGGCCAGGCCATTCTGGCGCAGCTTCCCCAGGTGCGCGCGGTCCTCGTCGTTAAAGCCCAGCACCATGGATCCGGTGCGGCAAAACAAAAAGCCCAGCTCCTGGGCCCAGGTGCCATATAGCTCGCAGCCGCGGGCGTTGACCTGCGCCTTTACGGTTCCCGGAGCCGGATCGTAGCCGGCGTGAACCAGGCCGCCGTTGGCCTTCGAGGCGCCCAGTGCAATGTCGTTGGCCGCCTCGACCACGCAAATGGACAGGTCAAACCGCGCGAGCTGCCGCGCGATGGCGCACCCGGTAATGCCCGCGCCCACAATTGCGATATCAAACGTTTCTGCCACGGTGCCTCCCAGACAAGTTGACAGGCTGTCAATAAGACTATCCTACGGTCTGCACACTCCCAGTGCGGCGGCAATGCGGCGAACAGCCCCGCAACACCCGCCAACGGCAGGCGAGGGCCGGCCCAGCACGGATGCCGACCCCACCAGACCGCGAGACCCTCCCGCCCAACCTCGCGGTCTACGCCGTTACCTGTTACAGATTGAGATACTGAGTTCACAGGTGCACGTTCGTCTCAATCTGTAACAATAAGCCGAGGTTTTTGGGTCTTTTCTGTTACAGGTTGAGACAATCGTTCCGACGGATTCTGGTTGTCTTGATCTGTTCTTGATTTGTAACAGTAAGAACTGTTTTTGGGTTCTAGATGTTACAGATCGAGATTGAAGTTGAGGAGAGGGTAGTTTGTCTAAATCTGTAACATCTGGGACTGTTTTTGCCGAGTTGTTGTTACAGATTGAGATATTGAGATTGGACGTTTTCCTTTGTCTTGTTCTGTAACAGATAGAAGGGTTTCTGGCCCCTAGTTGTTACAGATTGAGATTTAAGTTGGGGAGAGAATGGTTTGTCTCGATCTGTAACACCTAGACCTGGATTCCGCTCCCACTTGTTACAGATTGAGATGTTTGTGTCCGCACCAGCCCCGCCCCTAGCCGTGGTCCCATATAAACAAACCCCGTGGTAAACTTGACCGAACTGTTAATATTCCGAAAGGTACCCGTAATGTCCAAGTACATCTCCGAGCTCATGTCGCCGCAGCTTATGGGCGTCGTCTATGCCTTCGTTGGCTTTATCATCGCCCTGTATGTGCTGTCGGTCGTCTATGTGTTCATCGACGCTCGCCGCCGCGGCGCCAGCGCCTACGTGGCATGGGGCATCATCGCCCTCATCCCGTTTGTAGGCCTCATTGCCTACCTGGTTCTGCGCCCGCACTCCTATGCGTCCGACCGCGAGGAGCAGGAGCTGGACATGGCCCTGCGCGAGCGCCAGCTTGCCCAGTACGGCACCTGCCCGCAGTGCGGCGCGCCCATCGAGAAGGACTTCGTCGTCTGCCCGGTGTGCGATACCCAGGTTCGCAACGTCTGCCCCAGCTGCCATCGCCCGCTCGATGCGCACTGGAAGGTCTGCCCCTACTGCCGAACTCGCATCCAGTAACGCATCCATCGCCGGGCCGGCCGCAAGCCACGAGCACGCCGCAAGCCACGCGCGCCCCGCAGTCCCGCCCCACACGATGAAGCATGCGTAGAAAATCGCCCGCCGTGCCATTAAGGTGCGGCGGGCGCTTGTATACCAAGGCAACCTGCCTATAATGATGCAAGTTAAAACGCCGAGCGCATCGCACGCACTTGCATCAGGCATCCGAGAGGAGAAAACATACCCATGAAGGCACTCTACAATGACGGTTCGGTGGCCGAGCTCCCGCAGGACGAGGTCACGCACGTCATCCGCCACTCCGCCGCACACATCATGGCGCAGGCCATCAAGCGCCTGTACCCCGAGGCCGACTTTGCCTACGGTCCCGCGACCGACAACGGCTTCTACTACGACGTCGACCTGCCCGAGGGCGTCAAGATCAGCGAGGACGACTTCCCCGCGATCGAGGCCGAGATGAAAAAGATCGTCAAGGAGAACCTCAAGTTCACCGTGTACGAGAAGCCCCGTGCCGAGGCCATCGCCCTTATGGAGGAGCGCGGCGAGAAGTACAAGGTCGAGCACATCGGCGACCTGGACGACGACGCCCGCATTACCTTCTACCAGCAGGGCGACTACATCGACATGTGCGTCGGCCCCCACATCTGCTACACCAAGGCGCTCAAGGCCTTTAAGCTCACCGGCGTCTCGGGCGCCTACTGGAAGGGCGACAAGGACAACAAGATGCTCACCCGCATCAACGGCGTCGCCTTTGCCACCAAGGAAGAGCTCGACGAGCACATGCACATGCTGGAGGAGGCCAAGAAGCGCGACCACCGCAAGATCGGCCGCGAGATGGACCTCTTTATGATGCGCGACGAGGCCCCCGGCTTCCCGTTCTTCCTGCCCAACGGCATGATCCTTAAGAACACGCTGCTGGACTACTGGCGCGAGATCCACCACAAGGCCGGCTACGTGGAGATCTCCACGCCGCTCATCATGAACAAGCAGCTGTGGAAGACCTCGGGCCACTGGGACCACTACAAGGACAACATGTACTCCACCGTCATCGACGACGAAGAGTACTGCATTAAGCCCATGAACTGCCCGGGCGGCGTGCTGGTGTACGCCTCCAAGCCACACTCCTACCGCGAGCTGCCCATCCGCGCCGGCGAGATTGGCCTGGTGCACCGTCACGAGCTTCGCGGCGCCCTGCACGGCCTGTTCCGCGTGCGCTGCTTTAACCAGGATGACGCCCACCTGTTTGTGCGTCCCGACCAGCTGACCGACGAGATCGTGGGCGTTGTCAACCTCATCGACTCCGTGTACCAGAAGTTTGGCTTTAAGTATCACGTTGAGCTTTCCACCCGCCCCGATGACTCCATGGGCTCCGACGAGGACTGGGCGCGCGCCGAGGAGGGCCTGCGCACCGCCCTGGAGAAGCTGGGCATGGACTACGAGGTCAACGAGGGCGACGGCGCCTTCTACGGCCCCAAGATCGACTTCCACCTGGAGGACTCGCTCGGCCGTACCTGGCAGTGCGGTACCGTGCAGCTCGACTTCCAGATGCCGCTCAACTTTGACCTGGAGTACGTGGACGCCGACGGCACCAAGAAGCGCCCCATCATGCTGCATCGCGTGTGCTTTGGCTCCATTGAGCGCTTTATCGGTATTCTGATTGAGCACTTTGCGGGCAAGTTCCCCACTTGGCTGGCTCCCGTGCAGGTCAAGGCGCTTCCGGTTTCCGAGAAGAGCCGCGACTACGCCCACGAGGTGTGCGCCAAGCTGGAGGAGGCCGGCATTCGCGTGGTCTGCGACGACCGCGACGAGAAGATCGGCTACAAGATCCGCGAGGCCCGCAGCATCGACCGCGTGCCCTACATGCTCATCCTGGGCGAGAAGGAGGTCGAGGCCGGCAACATCTCCGTCCGCGATCGCTCCAACGAGACCGTTCAGATGAGCGTTGACGAGTTTGTTGCCAAGGTGACCGAGGAGATCAAGACTCGCGCCTAAGGCAAGTTGCACAACTATTAACAAAGGCGACCGTCCATAAAGGGCGGTCGCCTTTTTTCATGCCAAAATAAGAAAAGCCGCTGGTTGAGCGGCTTTTTTTGTTGCACAAAAAGGTACAGGTTTTTGTAGAGGGGTATGGAGATGTACCTACTAGCAGTACATTTTGCGTAATCTGGGCAAACGCTGATTAATTGCTCGTATAATGTCGTCATTCGAAAGATACAAAAACCTGTACTTTTGCGACTGCGCCTAGCTGTGAGCGAGAAGCCTGTTCTAAACGCCCCTGCATTTGCGTGCATCGCAAAGCAAGAAGAGGGGGGGGACGAGAACATGGAACAGACGGCACGGCGCCAAGAACAGCTGCCAGGCGCGTTTAACGGCGTCACCACCAACAGCCAGCACGGCCGCGTCCGCTGGTATCTGGTCCACACCCCCCATGGAAAAGAGCGCGAGACCTGCGAAAAGGTTCGCTGCATTATCCCGCACAACCTTATGCAGGACGCTTTTGTGATGCAAAAGGAGTTCTGGTTTAAGCGGGACGGCGCATGGTCGCTCCAAACCAAACCCATGTACAAGGAATATTTCTTCGTCGCCACGCACGATGCCGCCGCGCTCGATAGGGCTTTGGCCCAGTTGAGCTTTGGCTGTCGCATCGCCGGCAGTAGGGAGCGGGCGTACATGCCCATGCCGGACGATGCACAAGACTGGTACCGCAGCGTACTGGACGATGACGGCGTGGTGCGCAACAGCGTCGCCCGCATAGAAGACGGCGTGTTGCACATAGAGCAGGGGCCCTTGGTGGGGCAAGAGGCCCGCGTAAAGAAAATCGACCGTCATAAACGCTGGTGCCTGGTAGACGTGGGCGATGGCGATTCCGTTTTTAGGGAGCTGCTACCGCTCGACGTTCCCAGCAAAACGTAAGGGAGACGTTGTTCTGGCTGTTCGTTTGCATTTTTGAATTTACCGATTGGGGGATTCCCTGACAACGGGGACGTAAGTTTGACTGTGGCTGCTAAAGAAGTAACAGAGAGCTGTGTATCCGTGGGGGACGCACTGGCTATTAAAGAGATTAAGCCGAGCGGCACGCTTGGTTACCGCTTTATTAAGAGGTTGTTTGACCTTGTATTCAGTCTTTTGATGAGTGTTCTACTGCTCATTCCTATTGCTGTGGTGTGCGCGCTCATTAGCCTTGAATCACCCGGCAGTCCTGTGTATACGCAAGAGCGCGTTGGCAAGGGCGGTAAGACCATCAAGATCTTCAAGCTTCGTAGTATGGTCGCCGATGCGGGTGATGTGCAGAAGTATTTGAGTCTCGAGCAGCTGCATCAGTGGGAAGTCGAACGCAAAGTCGACGATGATCCTCGCATTACCAAGATAGGCCAGTTTATTCGCAAGTGTTCTATCGACGAGATGCCCCAGTTTATCAATGTGCTCAACGGTGATCTGTCCGTTATTGGACCTCGCCCCATTACGTGGGATGAGCTGAATCAGCATTTTACGGATGAAGAAAAGGCGGAGCTTCTTTCTGTCCAGCCTGGCATTACCGGCTTATGGCAGGCAACCGATCGTAACGAAGCGACGTTTGAGAGTGGTTTGCGTCAAAAGATTGAGCTTCGCTACGTTCAGAATCGCTGCTTCCGTATGGATTGGAAGTGCTTTACCGGCACTTTCGGCGCTATGTTCGGTAAAGAGAGGACGGGGCGATAGATGGACATCTCCGTCATCATTCCGACCCTTAATGCGGAACATGATATCGAGGGACTTTTGACTGTGCTGGGACGGCAGTCAATACAGCCGATTGAGACTTTGGTCGTCGATTCCGCATCGGAAGATAGAACTATCGAGTTAATCCAGAAGCATAAAGGCGTTCGCCTATTGCAAATTGATCGGCAGGATTTTAACCATGGCGGCACAAGGGATTTGGCACTGAGGGAGTCACGTGGCGATTTTGTCTGTTTTCTCACCCAAGATGCCCTGCCTGTTTCCGATGATTACCTGGAGCTGCTTGTTGCTCCTATGGTAGATGATTCGGAGATTGCGCTTGTTAGTGGTAGGCAGCTACCCAAGGCCGATGCTCGCCGTTTTGAGCAGCTGGTGCGTGGTTTCAACTACCCTGACTCTTCTTCCGTCCGTTCAAAACGTGATCTCAAAAAATACGGTATTAAGACGTTCTTTGCCTCCGACACCTGTTCCGCCTATCGACGAACTGCATATCTCGAATGTGGTGGATTCGAGCATGTCAATACCAACGAGGACATGCTCATGGCCGCCAAGTTTATCGCCTCAGGTATGAAGGTCGCTTACGAGCCGCGTGCCGAGGTCTACCACTCACACAACTTGACGCCATCCCAACAGTTTGCCCGCAACCGTGCCGTCGGCTTCTTCCTCGAATCGCATACAGACGATCTCATGCATACAAGTGAGACCGGCGAGGGAGGACGGCTAGTCAAGTCGGTCTCATTGCAACTCTTGCGGGAGGGAAATTTTGGCGAGTTCGTCGCCTTTGGCGTCGATTGCTGCGCCCGCCTCCTCGGAAACCGTGCTGGCCGTATGGCCGCTAGAAAAGAAAGGCTATAGCTAATGAAAGGCATCATCCTTGCCGGCGGGTCCGGCACCCGCCTGTACCCGCTCACGCTCGTGACCTCCAAGCAGCTGCTGCCGGTCTACGACAAGCCCATGATCTACTACCCGCTGTCCACCCTCATGCTGGCGGGCATCCGGGACATCCTGGTCATCTCCACGCCGACGGACCTCCCCAACTTCGAGCGCCTGCTCGGGGACGGCTCGCGCTACGGCGTGAACCTGTCCTACGCCGAGCAGCCGAGCCCCGACGGCCTGGCGCAGGCCTTCACCATCGGCGAGGAGTTCATCGCCGGCGAGCCGTGCGCCCTGGTGCTGGGCGACAACATCTTCTACGGCAACGGCCTTTCCCGCCACCTGACGCGCGCCGTCCAGAACGCCGAGTCGGGCCGCGCCACGGTCTTCGGCTACCACGTGGACGACCCCGAGCGCTTCGGCGTCGTGGAGTTCGACGGCGAGGGGAGGGCCGTCTCCATCGAGGAGAAGCCCGCCGAGCCCAAGAGCTCCTACGCCGTCACCGGCCTGTACTTCTACCCGGGCGACGTCGCCGCCAAGGCGCACGAGGTGAGGCCCTCGGCCCGCGGCGAGCTGGAGATCACCGACCTCAACCGGATGTACCTGGAGGAGGGGACGCTGTCCGTCGTCACCCTGGGCCGCGGCTACGCGTGGCTGGACACCGGCACCATGGAGAGCCTGCACGAGGCCGCGGAGTTCGTCCGCGCCGTGGAGCACTCCCAGGACCTGCCGGTCTCGGTCCCCGAGGAGATCGCCTGGGAGAACGGCTGGATCTCCACCGCCGGGCTCGAGGAGGCCGCAGAGGCCTACGGCAAGTCGGTCTACGGCCAGCACCTGAAGAAGGTCGCCGCCGGCGAGATCGTCAACAGCCCGCGCGATTAAGGATGATGCGACAATGAATGACTTCATCAAGAGTGATTTGGTTAGATATGGATTCGAGCCCCGTTTTTGGAATTTCCTGAACCAATATTTGAGAAATAGGGCTTTTCGCTGGCAGGTTGCTTTTCGTCTCGTTAATTCTCGTGGGGTTGAAAGATTCTGGGGGGGGGTGCTCTGGCTGTTTCGCAATAGGCGGGATTTCAAGATAGACCGGGCGACGCAGATTGGCCGCGGGCTGTACATTGGACACGACGGCCCTGTTGTCATCAATTCCACTGCGGTAATTGGGAACAACGTTAACCTTTCGCAATTTACCACCATCGGTTCTAATGAGGGAAAGGCAGCGACAATTGGGGATAACGTTTACATCGGTCCTGGGGTTTGCATAGTGGAGGATGTGGTGATTGGGTCTAACGTCACAATCGGCGCTGGTAGTGTCGTTACGAAGGATATTCCTGACAATGCAACGGCAGCGGGTAATTACGCCAAAGTTCTCAATTTTGACAACCCTGGAAGGTACGTTAAGCGCAGGTGGACGGAAGATTCTTAGGTTAATCCACTTAGTTGTCTTTAGGAGATTTTTTAGTGAACAGCATGCTATTTGAACCCAAGAACATCATCGTCACGGGCGGCTGCGGCTTCATCGGCAGCAACTTTGTCCATTACGTGGTCAACAATCACCCGGACGTCCACGTGACCGTCCTGGACAAGCTGACCTACGCCGGCAACCCCGAGAACATCGCCGGGCTTCCCTCCGACCGCGTGGAGCTCGTCGTGGGCGACATCTGCGACGCAGAGCTGCTGG
>DXMB01000033.1:0-24461 GCA_019414425.1 Collinsella sp. | reverse complement strand
CCGGCGGCACCGTGACCGGCGTGGGCGAGTTCCTCAAGGAGCAAAACCCCGAGATTCAGGTCGTCGCCGTCGAGCCCGCCACCTCCCCGGTGCTCTCTAAGGGCCAGGCCGGCCCGCACAAGATCCAGGGTATCGGCGCCGGCTTTGTGCCCGACGTCCTCGATACCCAGGTCTATGACGAGATCATCCCCGTCGAGAACGACGACGCCTTTGCCACCGGCCGCGCCGTGGGCCACAAGGAGGGCGTGCTCGTGGGCATTTCGTCCGGCGCCGCCGTGTGGGCCGCGCTGCAGCTGGCCAAGCGCCCCGAGAACGAGGGCAAGACCATCGTGGCGCTGCTCGCCGACACCGGTGAGCGTTACCTGTCCACGGCGCTCTTCCAGGACTAGAGCTCTCGTTCTTAGAACGAGTCCAAGGCACGCCGGTCTGCCCTCTCTTCTGGCTGCCTGAGCCCATCCCAACAGGGTGTCCCACAGGACGCCCGAACTTGCTACAATGTCTGCGGCGCGGAACCAGCCTCCCGCGCCGCTTTTCTTTTTTGGCCGCATGCCACCAAGGAGAACCTCCCCATGCACAACAAGCGCGTGCTCGTCGCCATGAGCGGCGGCGTCGATTCCAGCGTGACCGCGTATCTGCTCAAAAGCCAGGGCTACGAATGTGTCGGCGCCACCATGCGCCTCACCTGCCCCGCACCCGACCCCGCCACGGGCATGAGTAAGGTCGACCGCGACATCGCCGACGCAGAGGCCGTCGCCGAGCGCATAGGCATTCCCCATCACGTGCTCGACTTGCAGCAAACCTTCGACCGCAACGTTGTCGAGCGTTTTATGAACGCCTACCAGGAGGGGCTGACGCCCAATCCGTGTATCATCTGCAACCGCCATATTAAGTTTGGCGCGTTGCTGGATGCGGCGCTGGATATGGGCTGCGACTACATCGCCACAGGCCACTATGCCAAAACGAGCCAGGCGCCCGACGGCACCTGGCAGCTGCATCGCGGCGAGGACCCCAAAAAGGACCAGAGTTACTTTTTGTATTCGCTCACGCAGGAGCGCCTGGCGCACACGATCTTTCCGCTGGCAGGCCTAGACAAAGAGCGCGACGTGCGCCGCATAGCCGCCGAGCAGGGCTTTACCAACGCCCAGAAGGCCGAAAGCGAGGACATCTGCTTTATTCCAGACGGTGACTACGCGGGCTATATCGAGCGCCGTTGCGGACATCCCGCTGCACCGGGCGACATTGTGTGGCGCGACGGCAGCGTGGTCGGGCGCCACAACGGCGCGCTGCGCTACACCATCGGCCAGCGCAAGGGCCTGGGCGTCGCGATGGCGCATCCCGTGTACGTAACGGGTGTCGACGCCGTCAACAACACCGTGCATCTGGGCGAGGCAGAGGACCTGACGGCCACGGCGCTCACGGCCAACGACTGGATCTGGAGCGCCCCTGCCGACCGCATGGGGGCCGAGCTGGATGCCGGCGGCATCCGCGTGGGCGCCAAGTACCGCTACCGACAGAAAGACCAGGCAGCGATCCTTACGCGCGGCGAAGACGGGCAAATGTTGCTGACCTTTGACGAGCCGCAGCGCGCCATCGCCCCCGGCCAAGCCGTTGTAGTCTATCGCGGCGACATCGTCCTGGGCGGCGGCACCGTGACCGGCGTACTTAAGTAGCCGCGGGTTTATCGCTGCACGTGTCGAAGTACCTCAACAGCGGCACCAACCTCGATTACGCGACGCTCGAGGCCGCGGCGGATGGCCTCGAGTCGACCCTCCGCCGTGGCCCATTTGCTCTGCAAAAGAATCTCGATCGCCTCATCAACAAATCCGTTGAGCCGCGATGAATCGAACCAATCGAGCAAATCCGCAAGCGCCAGCTGGACGGAAGGGTCGGGCCCAAACGGCTTAGCGGAAAACCCAAACTCCCCAGCTGCGAGCACGGCAGTTGGCACGTTGTACCACAGGCAGTTGCCGCTATCGAACAGCGGAGCAGGTTTTATCTCCAGGGTGTCGACATTGCGGATGATGCCGAAGTTTCGCCAATGGCGGTCGCTGTTGGCCAAAAGGGCATCGCAGACAATCATCTGCGACATAGACCTTCTCACAGCGGCCTCATCGGCACCATGCTTGCCAAGGCAGCGACAGTATCGATCGTATGTCGAGTTTCCCCGCTGGCCACCAAGTGCGCCCTTAACGTAAACAGCCGGAACGTATTCCTCGCGGCCGTCAAGAAAATCCTCGCTCAGGCACGCAGGGCCATCGAACATCCGCTCAACCGTATAAGGAACAAACTCGCCCTCCGACAGCAAGCGACGATGCAGGGCCGTTGCAACCGCCTCGTTAAAGGGCCGTTGGTCGTCCATGCCGCATCCCTTGACCAGAACGCGAACACCGTTGCGAATCATCCACGATTTAGGGAGCTCGCCCTCGGACGTGTTATCAGGATTTTTAAGACCGATGCCTTCCAGCCAACCCGAACGCTCTTCGGGCGCCGATCGCTCAAATTCGTTCTCAAAATAATTGATGTTTTGCCATTTGAGTTCGGCGCAATCGGCCGGCCGCAGCCAATAGCAATCCGAAAGCGAGAGACCCAGGCACTGAACCGGCACCTCAATGCCACTGGCAATTCCCAGCTCGCGGTAGCGCGAGATAAGCCCAGGACGAACATCGGGCACCGACCGATGCCCCCACCACGCGTTGAGCTCCCGCTTATTCACCGTTGGAGAAGAGCTCGAGCATGTGCCAAACGGCATTCGTTGCGCATCGAGGACCTCGGCGATTTCGAAGGGAAACTCACGCGTCGGATCAAATGAGACATGCGCGACCTCATGGTCGGCCGACATCAGCGTAAACTTGCGTCCCACATCGGCCGCAGGACGGCGTCCTCGCTTGCGGACCTTTTGATAGGCGATCGCGGAATTATACTCAACCATCTTCCGTCCACCCACAGTATTGCATGCGAGCGTTCCGGATGCCGCCAGTTGCGATATGCGAGCCTTTGTGACGCCTAGTAGACGGGCGGCATCACCCATAGATAAGTATTCCGATGTATCCATGCGCCGCATCACCTCGTTAAGTATTTCACGCGTTAAAATAACTTATCTTATACAGGATAATACTAAACGGACTGAATTGAAAAAAGGCCCGAGCAATCGGGCCTTAGAGCAATTGGTCAGCCAAGCTATGAACCGCTTCCCCTAGCGCTGAACGTAGGCGCGAACGAGCTCGTAGGTATTGCGCGCGCCGTCGATGTGGCTGCGCTCGTAGTTGTGGCTCGCGTACACGCCGGGACCGATCAGGCCGTGGCGAATGTCGTAACCAGCCGAAAGCGTAGCCTCGACGTCGGAGCCGTAGTGCGGATACACATCGATCGCGTAGTCGAGCTCAAGCTCGCGCGCGATGTTGGACAGCGTCGTCACCAGGTCGTAGTTGTACGGACCGCCCGAATCCTTGGCGCAGATCGAAACCATGCGCTCGGTGCAGCCCAGATCGTCGCCCACGCAGCCCATGTCCACGCTGATCATCTCGCGCGTGTCGGCCGGCACAAAGGCGCCGCCGTGACCGACCTCCTCGTACACGGTAAAGAGCAGTGACACCTTGCGCGAGAGCGTCACCTCGCCGTCAGCAACGGCGCGAGCCAGACCCAGCAGAATCGACGCGGACAGCTTGTCGTCAAGGAAGCGGCTCTTGATGTAGCCGCTCTCCGTCACCGTGGTGCGCGGATCCATAGCGATGATGTCTCCAGCCTGAATGCCCAGCTCGAGCACGTCGTCCTTGCTGTCGACGTTCTCGTCGAGCAGGATTTCCATGTTCTTCTCGATGGTCTTGACCGGCTCATCGGCCACATGCGCCGAAGGCTCGGTATTGAGAACCACACCCGTGTAGACATTGCCATCGCGCGTGTAAACGGTGCAGTTCTCGCCATCGGCCGTAGACCACTGATGCCCGCCAAGCGTCGTGGGACGCAGGCGACCATTGTCCTTGATGGAGCGCACCATGGCGCCCAGGGTATCGACATGGCTCGCCAATACGAGCGGCTCGCCCTCGCCGCCAAGCTCAACCAACACGTTGCCCTTATTGGAGCGCTCGGGGCCAAAGCCCATATCGCGCAACGTTTCCATTAGATAGTCAGTAGCCGCACGGGTATAGCCCGTAGGTGAAGCAATAGAAGTCAGCGTCTTCAACTGGTCAGTAATATAGGAGAGCGTCTCCTCTAGAGAAGCATCAACATTAGAAGCCATATGCATCCTTCCAAGTAAAACTAAGACCGAGCCCCGATTTTAACCTTTCTGCACGTGCAATACTCTAGAAACCGAGCCGACTCCAGACGTCCCCGCACCGGTTTTGTGCACGCGCTCGGTTTACAGTCCCAATCTTGCATAAATCCTATCGGTATCTGCATAAATATGAGGCATCTATTTGCTTCGTCTCAGGGTACCCCACCTTGGACCGTGCAAAATACGGAGTATTCAGCACCGTGGACCCCGTCAGCCCCATCGCAAACGGCAAAGCGACGCGGTTACAGCAGTGTTGCAGGTCGTCGCAAACCAAAAACGCGGTGGCAGCCCCCTCCGCTCATCGATAGCCCGCCCACAAGGGCTGTCGATGGGCGTCTGCGGGCCACTGCGGCCCATTCACAACGTTATGCATTTTTCAGAGCTTGCTGAATACTCCCAAAAATGCACGCTGAGAAGTGCACCACCTATCCGCAGCGGGCAGCATGCCTTGGTTTTGCCCATCTTGGGGCATCGGCGCGGCACAAAAAGCCCCGCCGCGCGTAGCACGGCGGGGCCAGCAGCAAGTCAAAAGACCATACGCCTACGGGCGAAGGACCACCAAACTGGGCTAGGCATCCGGGCAGATCTTCTTGAAGAGCTCGATGACGTCGTCGAGCGTCGCCTCGCGCGGGTTGCCCGGGAAGCAGGCGTCAGCCATGGCGTCCTTGGCCAGGACCTCGATCTCGTCGGCCTTCATGGCCTCGCAGACATGCGGAATGTTCACGTCGGCGGAGAGTTGCTTGACGGCGGCGATGGCGGCGTCGGCAGCCTCGTCGGTGCTCATGCCCGTGGTGTCAACACCCATGGCAACGGCAACCTTGGCCAGGCGCTCGGCGCAAACCGGCTTGTTGAACTCCATGGCGATCGGCAGCAGCATGGCGCAAGCGACGCCGTGCGGAGTGTCGTAGTGGGCAGACAGGGTGTGAGCCATGGCATGGTCGATGCCCAGGCCGACGTTGGAGAAGCCCATGCCGGCGACATACTGGCCAAGAGCCATACCCTCGCGGCCGGAGCCGGGCTGACCAGACTTGGCCTCGGCAACGGAGTCGCGCAGGTTCTCGCTGATCAGCTTAATGGCCTCAAAGTGGAACATGTCGGAGAGCTCCCAAGCACCCTTGGTGGTGTAGCCCTCGATGGCGTGGGTCAGAGCATCCATGCCGGTAGAAGCGGTCAGGCCGGCGGGCATGGAAGCCATCATGTCGGGGTCGACGACGGCGACCTCAGGGGCGTCGTTGGTGTCGACGCACACGAACTTGCGGACCTTCTCGGGGTCGGTGATGACGTAGTTGATGGTCACCTCGGCAGCAGTACCGGCGGTCGTCGGCACGGCGATGGTGAACACGGCGTGGTTCTTAGTGGGAGCAACGCCCTCGAGGCTGCGGACATCGGCAAACTCGGGGTTGTTGATGATGATGCCAATGGCCTTAGCGGTGTCCATGGAGGAGCCGCCACCGATGGTCACGATAGCGTCAGCTTCGGCGGCCTTGAAGGCCTCGACGCCGTCCTTGACGTTCTGGATGGTGGGGTTGGGCTTGATCTCGGAGTAGAGGCTCCAAGCGATGCCGGCGGCGTCGAGCTCGTCGGTCACCTTAGCGGTAACGCCAAACTTGACCAGGTCGGGATCGGAGCAGACGAAGATCTTCTTGTAGCCGCGACGCTGGAGCTCGCCGGGGATCTCCTTGATGGCGCCGGAACCATGATAAGAAATGGTATTGAGAACGAAACGATTAGCCATTGATAGCCTCCCATCGTGTGCGGGGCACCCATTACGCCCCGCGCTGCAAGTACCATCCTAACGCTTTTGACACAAAAAATGCATGAGAACGTCAAAAGTGTTAAAGCGTTTCAACATAATAACGGAGCCCCAGCCCTTCCCTCCCGACTGCAGCGAAGGCTAGATTATAGGAGCAATTGCCCAAAGAATACGACCAACTCAGTCTATAAATTGTTTCTGTTTTAGCAATATATGTTTGACAATACGTTTATAAAAGGATACTTTATAGTAATTAATATGCATGCAGCAAATAGTGTCATTCATTTTGTTAGAAATTTCCCATGCGGTTATTGCAGCTGCATGTACTGCAACGTACAGCGTAATTCTCCGCACGAAGCAGAAGACGGTTCCAATTCGATCGAGGCGATGACGCGTGATGGCTACTGGTCCTAAATCGAGCAAGACGGCTACAAACGAATATCGAATCTCAATTGAAGGTAACCCTTATCCGCATGCTCTGGCTCTCGTCAACCCAGCGGGAGACAACCTCAACATCAAAAGACATGGGTTCACGGGTCCACTAGGACAGCTATTGAGTCTTAAATACACCGTTTATGACGATGCAAATGAAAAGCTCTTTACTGTCGTCGACGGTGGTTTTAGTAACATGCCCAGGGTTGCGCTCATCATCGAACACAAGGAAGTTGCGGTGTTCGATTATGGCCTAAACAGACTTGAGATGAAGTGCGTAACGAACATACCGAATTACACAATAAAAGGTAACTTCCTATTTGGAGATTACGATATATTCAGTCAACGGGAAGTGAAGCTATCTTCAGTTAACGTCCTTCAATGTGATAAACAATCGTGCTTTAACATACAGGTTTTGGATAAAGCCGAATTAGCCGCCGCAATTGGAATACCCACAGCCATTGCCCTTCTGAGGGCTCGGATTGAAGAGCATCTCGAATAAATTGCAAAAAGCAGTTCGTAACAACATTCAGGAGCTAGATAGTTTTTTCTGGCTCCTGAAGCTGTACTACATAGAGATGAAAATATATTGCGGCAAAGGGGCTGTCCCTTTGCCGCATTCGGTTACTTTCGACAGCCCTCTTTCCAAGCCTCGGCCGCAACCTTCCAGCGAAAACGCAAGTCGCGCTCGCGGTCGATGAACATGATGGCAAACGCGACAAACAGCAGCACGCTCGCCACGACGATGGCGTGCAGGCCTATGCGCTCAATACACCAGTTGCCCAGCACAGCGCCAAACACAAAGGTAAAGATCACGCCAAAGTACAGCAGGCCGTTTTCCAAAAAGCCGCGCTTGTGGGTGATGATGTAATCATCCACGTTTTGCAGCGCGTTGCGCAAGTTGCCGATGCACATGGTCGTGGCGATGCCGTGACCGTGGATCTTGCGGAAGCTCTCGACCTGCATGCCGCAGGCAAACGACGTGAGGCAGTTGGCGAGCAGGTTGAAATCGCCACCGGGAATAAAACTCACGCCCAGCAAGATGACGGCTTCAAAGAACACCGTCACCTGGCGCCAGTGAATCACACTGCCAAACCGCTCGTGAACCAGGTCAGCAAGCATAATGCCCACGGCAAACGACACCACGGGAAAGAAATAGCGTCCCGCCAGCGCCCAGTTGCCCTCCGAGATGCTCACGCCCACCAGCAGGATGTTGCCCGTCTGCGCGTTGGCGAAAACGTGGTCGCGCCCAATGTACGAATAAACGTCCATAAAGCCACCGGCGAGCGCCAAGATGATGCCCAGCTCAATAGATTCCGATATCTGTTTGGCACGCTGCATCGTCGTGCATCCTCCTTGTTGACGACTCTCTCGTGCGTTGGCGGAAACATAGCCGCCGTTCATACTGTAACCCATTGACAACATGGCGTGCGCGCGAGACGGGTTCTCCAACGCGCAGATACACAGCCTGGAAACAAACGACACCCGCACCGACGCGCCAATCCGCCAGCTCATGTTCTCCACCAGTCTTTTTAGCCCCGTCCCAAAAAGACTGGTTACAATTACGTGCAGCATACAAACACCGGGAGGGATCGTGGCAAAAAAGCCTCAGCACGCTCAGAACAACCAGCGCAGTCAGCAGGGCAAACAGGGCCAGCAGCAAAAGCGCGGCGGCAAGGCGCAGGGTGGGCACACCACTCATGCTCCAGCAGCGCCCTCACGCCCCTGGCGTCCGGGCCGCGACAAGTTCCTCCCCGTCAGCCGCGCCGACATGGATGCGCGTGGCTGGGACCAGTGCGACTTCGTCTACATCTGCGGCGACGCCTACGTGGACCACCCCAGCTTTGGCATGGCCATCATCAGCCGCGTCCTCGACGCGCACGGCTACAAAGTGGGCATTATCTGCCAGCCCGACTGGACCGACCCCGCCAGCATCACCGTGCTCGGCGAGCCGCGACTGGGCTTTCTCGTCAGCGCCGGCAACATGGACTCCATGGTCAACCACTATTCGGTGACCAAGCACCGCCGCCACACCGACGCCTATACCCCCGGTGGCGAGGAGGGGCGCCGTCCCAACCGAGCCGTCACGGTCTACGGCAACCTCATCCGCCAGACGTTTAAGGATGCCCCCATCATTATCGGCGGCATCGAGGCGAGCCTGCGCCGTCTGGCCCACTACGACTACTGGCAGGACAAGCTCAAGCGTTCGGTACTGCTCGACTCGGGCGCCGACATCCTCATCTACGGCATGGGCGAGCACGCGATTGTCGAGATCGCCGATGCGCTCGACGCGGGACTGCCCGTCGACCAGATCACCTATATCAACGGTACCGTCTACCGCACGGGTTCGCTCGACGAGGTCTACGACTACGACCTGCTGCCCAGCTGGGACGACCTTACCGCCGACAAGCTCAACTACGCGCGCAGCTTTAACGTGCAGCAGCAGAATATGGACCCCATCACCGGTCATCGCCTGGTAGAGCCCTACCCCAACAGCGTCTATGTGGTACAGAACCCGCCATCGGCGACGCTCACCACCGACGAGATGGACGAGGTCGCCGAGCTCCCCTACGCACGTGACTGGCATCCCGACTACGACGCGGCGGGCGGCGTGCCGGCCTTTGCCGAGATCAAATTTTCCATCAGCTCCAACCGCGGCTGCTTTGGCGAGTGCTCGTTTTGCGCACTCACCTTCCACCAGGGTCGCGTGCTGCAGATGCGCAGTCACGATTCGATCATGCGCGAGGCCGAACTGCTCACGCGCGATCCCGAGTTTAAGGGCTACATCAACGACGTAGGCGGACCGACGGCAAACTTTAGTCGCCCCGCCTGCGACAAACAGCTCAAGCACGGCGTGTGCAAGAACAAGCGCTGCCTGTGGCCGAGCGTGTGCAAGAACATGGTGGTCGACGAGAGCGGCTACACGCAGTTGTTGCGCGACCTGCGCCAGCTGCCGGGCGTCAAAAAGGTCTTCGTGCGCAGCGGCATCCGCTTTGACTACACCATGGCAGATGCCTCGGACGAGTTTTTGCGCGAGCTGCTGGAACACCATGTCTCGGGCCAGCTGCGCGTAGCGCCCGAGCACGTGAGCGACGCGGTGCTCTCCGTGATGGGCAAGCCGAGCCGCGCCGTCTACGACGCGTTCTGCCGTAAATTTGAACGCCTGAACCGCGAATACGGACTTAAACAGTATGTGGTGCCGTACCTGATCTCGAGCCATCCCGGCTCGACGATGAAGGAAGCCGTGGACCTGGCCGAGGCCGTGCGCGACATGGGCTACATGCCCGAGCAGGTGCAGGACTTCTACCCCACCCCGTCCACCATGTCGACCTGCATGTACTACACCGGCGTGGACCCACGCACCATGCAGCCGATCTACGTGGCACGCGACCCGCACGAGAAGGCCATGCAGCGTGCGCTCATCCAATACCGCAAGCCCGAGAACTACAAGCTCGTACGCGAGGCGCTGGAAAAAGCCGGCCGTCGCGACCTGATCGGCTACACCAAGCATTGCCTGATTCGCCCCGTGCCGCCACGTCCGGGCGAGACATCTGCTGGCGGGGGGCATGGCACCGGCAAGAAGGGCGGCAAGGCCCACGGCGGCGCTGGCGGTGCCGGCAAGGGGCCCAAAGGCAGCAAGGGGCACGGCGGCATGTCGCGTGCGCAGAACACTGCCGGTCGCAATCGCGCAGCCCAAGGGCGTCAGGGCGCCAACGGAGGCGGGCGTCGCAACTAGGGCAGCGGTGCGCTCGCTGCGTCCATCCCACACGCGTGGCGCAGCGAGCGCATTGCCTCAACGAGGATGACGCCGGCGATAGCGACCGTGATTATCACGTCGAGCGGTGTGTTCACAAACCAGAGCAACGTCATGAAATACGACCCGGCATTAAAGGCAAAGTGCAGCAGGATCGTGTAGCGGAGCTTTCCGGTCGTCACGAGCACCCAACCAAAGATGAGGCCGGCGGCACCCGCGTAGCAACCCTGTACCCAATTCATGTGCATAAAACCGAAGATCGCCGCCTGCAGCACAATCGCCGCGGCGATACCCCACGTGCTTGGGGCCGCCCAGGGCACCATGGCGCCACTCTGCGCGCTCACACGACGCCGGCACTTCCAAAGTGGGCGGCACTGCGGATTAAACGCTCGGAGCGAAAACTCAAAAATAATGCCGCGCACCAGCAGCTCTTCACAAAATGGGGCGCCGAGCACCGTAGTCAGGACGGCGAGATAGCTGGTGTCGCCCATGCCTGTTTCCTCGACAAGCTCGCTGTAGTCGGCCGCAGCCTCGGGCAGCAGCGACAGCACGGCGTCGGTCACGTAGCCAACGACCACCTGTAGGGCCAGGCCAATCACGATAACGCAGACGATGCGTTTCCACGCCCCACGCGCTCCCTCGCCGAGCGGGCGCTCGCCCTGCCAGCGCGCCATAAACGAACGCGGCCACAGATAACGCCACCACAGCAGCGCCATCAAAAACGATGCCGTCTGCGCGACGGCCTGAAGCAATTGAATGTCGAGGTCATCGATCGAAAAACCCATGAACACCGATGCGACGCCAAGGGCGGAGAACAAAACGACGCTCAGGGCAATATCGGCAGCGACGACGCCAAAACAGGCAAGCGCCCAAATCATCGCATTGAGCATGCCAACCTCCTCAAAACCGTTCCCTAGTTCTACCACAACTCGGCAGAGAGCTGATCCCATGGGGACGGAGGAAAACGGATCACTTATTGATGAGAATCGGGCGCAATGCCAAAAGCCCCGTTGGGCGAGATGTCGAACGGGAAGGTGCCGCAGCGATTGAACGCAGCGATAAACATGCGGATGGCGTTGGACGGCGTGGTGCCCACGAGCTGGGTTGCCGCCGCGAAGGCTGCCTTCTCCTCGGGCAAGACCTTCGCGACTACGGGGGTCATGTGTTCTGCCATGGCGCTTCCTTTTTGAAACGACGGTAGTGCGGATAGATGCGGGCCACGCGGCTGGGCGACGGGCTGTGAAGGCAACCCGATTGGCCCGCATCCGGAGTTTGTTTCTACGGCGTTGGTATTACTTGGTATTCCTAAGTATTACCCCGCAGATAGAATACCACAACCGACCCTATGGGGACGGAGGAAAACGAATCATTTTGTTGCTGAGTTAGTATTTAGAGCGTGGTGATGTCCGAGATATCAAGGGCATGAGCGTCGGCGACATCGTGCGTGGCAAGCAACAGCATACGGCCGTCGAGCAGGTCGAGCACAGCCTCGGCGCATGCGTCGCGCGCAACGGTATCTAAACCAGTAAAGGGCTCGTCCAGAATAACGGCGCCGCCCGGGCACAGCAGGGCTCGAGCGATCTCGACGCGACGGCGCTGCCCGCCCGAAAGCTCGGCCACGCGAACATGCACATCGACCCCCGGCACCAGCAGGCGCAACAGGGCCGCAGCACTCGAGGCGTCCACGCATGCATCGGCGCACACCAGCACGTTATCCAGCGCCGAGGCGGACTCGACCAAGCGTGCATCCTGAAACACCATCGAGCACGGCGCGCACTCCCCCGCTGCCAACGAAAGCAGCGTCGACTTACCCGCACCCGAGGCGCCCATCACACAGATACGCCCACCCGCAGGCACGTTGAGCACCAGACCGTCCAGCGCCGGCGCCCAGGGCGCACGATCGCCCACGGCAAGCGCAAGCTCCGCTGCAGCGCCATCGCTCACAGCCCCTGCACGCCCGCGAGCGCCGCGCCCATGCGCCCGCACGGCCGCGCGCCACGCCACGGGTCCCGAAATCCGCAGCAGCCACACCAGCACGCGCTCACACGCCCACGAGGCGGCAACGATCAGCACGGTCCACGCCAGCAGATCAGCCGTCTCGATCAAAAGCTTTGCCTGATAGATGCGCTCGCCCACGGTGCCCACCGCCATGCCGATCAGCTCGGCTGCCACACCGGCCTTCCAGCTCATGCCGATCACGGCACGCGCACACGAAAGCACAAACGGCAGGACTTCGCGCCAGGTATGGGCGCAAAACAGTCGCCAGCCCCGCACGCCATGCAGGCGGAACATCTGCTTCAGCGGTTTATTCACCTGTGCCAAGCCCTCGGCCAGCGAAAAAAACACGCCCGGCAGCGCCATCAAAAAGACGGCGGCGATGCTCACGCGCGCCGATCCCAGCCAGATAAGCAACAGGACCACCACGCAGGCGACCGGCGTCGCCTTTACAAACGACAGTGCCGGAGCCACCAGGCGCGCAAACGCCCGCGACCGTGATGAAATCCCGGCAAGTACGCCACCAAACACCGCGGCAAGCGCCAGCCCGCCCAGAATCCGTACGCCCGAGCCCGCCAAAATCGCCCAGGTACCGACAGCGCATACCAGCCGCAACAACGCCGCCACGACAGCACCCGGCCCCGGCAAGATCAGCGGCTGCGCCACCAGCGCCGCCACCAGCATCCACGCGGCAAGCCAAAAGGCGGCGACGGCACCTGCTGCCGCCGCCGCCTTCATACGCTCTGTCATTTGTCGAGCAAACGCGCGCACGGGCTACTCCATGTAGTAGAAATCGTCAGCCGGAAGTTTACCACCCACGGCACTCGCGTCCGCGTCGGACAGCACCTGCAGATACCCGCTAAGTGCCGCCTTCATATCCTTGCCCGTCTGGCAGACAAGCATGCACCCGGGAATCGCCTTCTCGGCGATCTTGGCGTTATCCACGATGCCGGCATCGACCACGGCCTGCGCCCAGTCTGCTGGCGCCGCATTGACAGCCTTAACGCTCGCCGCATGGCAGCTCAAGAACTCCGCCACGGCCTCGGGATGTTCCTCGGCAAACGCGCGGCGCACCACGGTCACACCCGTCAGCAAGCGCGAGCCCGTGTCACCCGCCAGCTCATCCCACGCATCGGTCAGGCTTACCGGAGCCGACAGCTTGCCTTCGCTCTTTGCGATGGCAGCTGTCTTGAACGGCTCCGGCAGCACGCCCACGGCGGACGGGTCGGCAAGCAGGGCCGACAGCACCTCGGTGGGCTCGCTCTTAAACTCGAGCGTCACCTGTCTGGTCAGGCCCGCGCGCTCCAGCAGGTAGTTCATGACGTACTCCGGCGTGGTGCCTTTGCCCGTCATGTAGACGGTACGACCCGCCAGATCACCAAACGAAGTAACGTCCGCGTTACCCGTCACCACGTTCAGCACGCCCAGCGTGTTGATGTCGATGACCTGCACCGCGCCCTCGGTCTTGTTGTAGAGCACGCTCGCCACGTTGGCGGGCACCAGGGCAATGTCGACATCGCCCTGAATCATCTTGGGCACGATCTCGTCGGCCGCGGCGCTGATCGCAAAGTCGAACTCGTTATCCGTGGCATCGTCGGCCGCCTGGTCCATAAACTGCACCAGGCCAATCGAGGTCGGTCCCTTGAGCGAGGCGACGTGCACCTCGACCGGCTCCGCAGCAGCACCGGCGCCGTCCGTGGCAGCCGAGCCCGCGGCGGGCCCGGCACCGACAGCCCCGCCGCCACAGCCCGCGAGCGCAAGCGACAACGCGCCCACGGCGAGCGCCGAGGCAAACCCCCGGCGCGTCATCTCAACATCAAACGCGCGCATCGCTAGCACTTCCCCTCGTTAGGCATCGACCAGGCGTGATGGTCGGTATGCAGCAACTCCTCGGCCAGCGGCGAGAGCGGCGCGCCCAAAAACTCGCGGTAGCACGCCTGAACATCGGGGTTCTCGTGCGAGAAGCGAATGTCCGCAGCGGCATCCAGGCCCCACAGCACCTGGCCGCGCTCGGCCGCCAGCTCGCAGCCGTCGTGAATGGGCTGGCCGCCGCCACCGACGCAGCCGCCCGGGCACGCCATGACCTCGACGAAGTCATAGCTCGCACGGCCGTCGCGAATCGCATCGAGCAGGCGGGCAGCGTTGCCCAGCCCGTGCGCCACGGCGACGCGCACCTTGGTGCCATCGATATCGGCCACGGCCTCCTTCCAGCCATTCAGGCCACGCACGTCGGTAAAGAAATCCGCATCGGGGTTCTTGCCCGTCACCAGGTAATAGGCCGAGCGCACGGCAGCCTCCATCACGCCTCCCGTGGCGCCAAAGATCACGCCCGCGCCCGTGCCGAAGCCCAGCGGCGTATCGAGCGGCTCCTCGGTAAGCGTGTCGACGCTCACGTGGCTCGCGCGAATCATGCGTACCATCTCGCGCACCGTCAGCGCAACGTCCACATCGGGCACGCCGCCCTCGCCCACCATGCTCGGCAGCGCACACTCGGCCTTCTTGGCCGTGCACGGCATCACGGACACCACGAACAGACGCTCGGGCTCCACGCCCAGCACCTTGGCGTAGTAGGTCTTGGCAATAGCGCCGAACATCTGCTGCGGCGACTTTGACGTGGACAGGCTGTCGACAAACTCCGGATAGCGCGCCTTCACAAAGCGCACCCAGCCCGGGCAGCAACTCGTGAACATGGGCCAGCCGCGACTGTCGCCCTCGCCCTTGGAGGCAGCGCCCAGGCGCTCGAGCAGCTCGGATCCCTCCTCCATAATGGTGAGGTCGGCCGAGAAGTCGGTGTCGAACACGTACTCAAAGCCCACGCGGCGCAGCGCGCAAGCCAGGCGTTCGACGGTAGCCTCCTCGCGCGGAATGCCGAGCTCCTCGCCCCAAGCGCTACGCACAGCCGGCGCGATCTGCACCAGCACGATCTTGTCGGGATCGGCGAGAGCGTCGAACACGGTCTCGGTGTCGTCACGCTCGCGCAGCGCGCCCGTCGGGCAATGCGTGATGCACTGGCCGCATGCGACGCAATCGGTCTTGCCAATCGGCGCGCGCCCGCGGGTACCCACGGCGGTGTGCGTGGCGCGATTGGTCAGGTCCCAAATCCCCAGGCCCTGCACGTTTTCGCACACCTTGATGCAACGCATGCACTTGATGCACTTGTCGTTGTCGCGAATGATGGGAAAATCGAAGTCCCAGCCCTCGCGCGCCAAGTGCTTTTGATACGGCAGGTAGAAAATGCCCAGGTCGTTGGCGATGGTCTGCAGGTTGCAGTTACCGCTGCGCACGCAGCTCGCGCACTGCGCATCGTGCTGCGACAGCAGCAGCTGCACGTTGGTGCGACGGGCCTCGCGAGCCTTGGGGCTGTTGGTGTGGACCACCATGCCGTCGAGCACGTAGTTGTTGCAGGCGGCAACCAGCTGGTCGCAGCCCTCGACCTCGACCACGCACACGCGGCAGCCGCCGATCTCGTTTAGATCGCGCAGATAGCACAGGGTGGGAATCTGGATGCCGACGGACTTGGCTGCATCCAGGATCGTGGTGTGCTCGGACACCACGACCTCGCAATTATCGATCGTGAGCTTGACCATGTTATGCGCTCCGTTTTCGGTGTTGTCGCTGACGGTGGGGTTGTTGAGCTCTACCATTCCAGGTTCCTCCCTCCGCGGAACGCACCAAAGCCAAAGTGGTCGCAGCGCAGGCAGCGGCTCGCCTCCTGGCGCGCCTCCTGCTCGGTAAGACCTTGCTCGACCAGATTCCAATCGTGAATACGCTCGCCGGCCTCGCGCTCGCCCAGCTCGCAGCGACCGCACTCGTGCTTGCCCTTAAACTGGACGGTCGGCAGCTCGACCTCGAGTTTAATCTTGTGATCAAAGCCCAGGTAGCGGTCAATGTTTGCCGAGGCCACACGGCCAGCGTTGATGGCGCGGATGACGGTGGCGGGGCCGGTCTGGCAGTCGCCGCCGCTAAAGAGGCCGTCGAAGTTGGGCACGGCGCCGTCCGAGTCGGTGACGACGCAGCCCCACTTGCAGGCAATGCCCATCTCCTCAAACGGCTTGGAATCGATGTCCTGGCCAATGGCCACAAACACGCGCTCGCAGGGGATGACACGCTCGGGCGTAGCGGCGGCACGCGGGGCCGGGCGACCACGGCGGGGCTCGCCGATAATCTGCGGTTGCACGCGCAGGCCGCACACGCGACCGTCCTCGCCGGTCTCGATGGCGAGCGGGGCCGTCAGCTCCAGCACCTCGCAGCCCTCGGCCTGGGCGCCGGCGATCTCGGCGTCCTGCGCCGTCATATCGCTGATGCGACGGCGGTAGACGATGCTCACCTTTTCGGCACCGCAGCGCACGGCGGAGCGCGCCACGTCCATGGCCACGTTGCCGCCGCCGATGACGCACACGCGCTGGCCGCTCAGGTCGGGCAGCTCGTCGTCGCCGATGGCGCGCAGCATCTTGACGGCCGACTCCACGCCGAGCGCTTCCTCGCCCGGAAGGCCGAGCTTCTTGTCGCTGTGGGCGCCAATGGCCAGGTAGACGGCATCGAACTCGTCGCGCAGGCGGGCAAGCTCCTCGCCGTTGACGGAGTGGTCGAGCTCCACGTCGATGCCGGCGCTCAAGATCCAGTCGATCTCTGCCTGAAGACGCTCGCGCGGCAGGCGGTAGCTGGGGATGCCGTAGCGCAGCATGCCGCCCAGGTGGTGGCGCTGCTCAAAGATGGTCACCTTATGGCCCATCACGGCCAGGTAGTAGGCGCAGGAAAGGCCGGCCGGGCCGCCGCCGATCACGGCGACGCGCTTACCGGTGTTGTCCACCACATGCGGCTTGTGATCGTTGAGGTCACTGTGCTCGACGGCAAAACGCTTGAGGGCGAGGATGTTCATGGGGTCGTCGACCATGCCGCGGCGGCAGTGCATCTCGCAGGGATGCTCGCACACCAGGCCGCAGACGAGCGGCAGCGGGTTATTCTTGCGGATGACCTTGACGGCATCAGCATAGCGGCCGGCCTCGACGAGCGAAATGTACCCGGGGATGTCGACGTGCGCCGGGCAGCCCGAGACGCACGGAACGCGCGCCTCGCGATCAAAGCCGCAGGAATGCTCGCGGATGTGGTGCTCAAAGTCGTCGCGGAAGCCGCGAATGGCGGTGAGTGCCATGGCGCCCGCCTCGTAGCCGATGGCGCAGTCGCTCGAAAGGTAGATGGTGCGGGCGGTGCGCTCAATCAAGTTGAGCGTGGACTCGTCGGCGCGGCCCTCGAGCACATCGGCGAGCAGGTCGCTCAGCGCGCTCAGGCCCACGCGGCAGGGCGTGCACTTGCCGCAGCTCTGGGTGGAGCACAGATTGACGAGCGCTGCCGTAAACTCAACGGGGCACGGGGCGAGCGAACTCACCGCCAGACGGCGTCCGAGCGCATCGTGCAGGTCGTCCATGACGGCCTGAGCGTGGCTGCGTTCCATTACGTGCAGTCGAGCCATAAGATCCCCTCTCACATGGCAGCCCGGAGGCGAGGCCGGGCGAAGTTGCTACACGCACAACACTGACCTAAAAAGTTGTTAGGTCTCCATGCAGTTCGGCAGGCGGTATGAAATGTCACCCTCGGCGGTGAAATAGAACATTACCGCAGATAAATGCCATATTTGGTAAAACGCGTTACCAAATGACAATGCCCCGCCCACGCAATCACGTGGACGGGGCATTGCTCCAGGTATGCGGCCAGCGACCCTGTTGCTTTTACTTAAGCTCGGGCCAGTAACCCTTGTTGGCCTCGATCATGTCGTCGAGAACCTCCTTGGCGACCTTCATCGAAGGCACGGTCTTGTTCAGCGTAAAGGCCTTGAGCGCCTTCTCGTAAGAACCCTCGATCGTAGCCTCGACCACGAGCTTCTCGGAGTTCAGCTGCTGCATCATGAGGCCCTGTTGGAACAGAGGAATGTTGTCGCGGCTGATGACCTCGGGGCCATTCTTGCCAATGTAGGCAGGCAGCTCGACCATAGCGTCGTAGGGCATGTTGGGGATAGCGCCCTTGTTCTCGCAAATGACCAGGAAGCGCTGCTTGGTGTCGTTCTTCAGAGCGATAGCCAGATCGGCAATCCAGTCGCCGTGGCTGCCCGCATAGAACGTGCTCTCGTCGATCTCGCCCGTCTTCTCGTAGTGGTCGATGCCGTCGAAGAGGTTCTTCTCACGCGTCTCCTCAACCTCGTTAGCACGGGTGCGCTCGGGGTTGGAATGCTCGACGAACTCCTTCTGCTGCAGGTAGTAGTTCAGATACGTGTTGGGCAGGTACTCCGGGAAGCACTCCATGATCTCGTACTCGCCCTTCCAGACGTAGTACCAGCTGCCCTTGGTGTGGCGGTTCTGCTCGGGGTGCTCGTCAGTGGCCTCCTCGGGCTTCTTTGCCATGAGCGAGCCCATGCCCTTGAGGTAGGAGTCGGGCAGCAGAATCTCATGCTCCTTGATGTACTCGCGCAGCTGCGGGAGCACCTCCTCGCCCTTGTGGCGGATCGAGGTGAACCAACCAAAGTGGTTGAGACCAAAGTAATCGTACTCGACATCCTTCTTGTCGATATCGAGTGCGGCGCAAACCACATCGATGATCGCGATCGGCATGTCGCAGATGTTGATGATGCGAGCATTAGGACGCAGCACGCGGCAGCCCTCGGACACGATGGCGGCAGGGTTGGAGTAGTTGAGAATCCAGTAGTCCTTCTTGGCGTACTTCTCAACGTCATCGATCAGCTCGACCATGGGGAAGATGGTGCGCATGCCGTAGGCAAGGCCGCCGCAACCGCAGGTCTCCTGGCCCACGCAGCCATGGCGCAGCGGAATCTTCTCGTCCTGCTCGCGCATGGCGTAGCCGCCCACGCGCATCTGGGCAAACACGAAGCTCGCGTCGGCAAAAGCCGTCTCCTTGTCGGTGGTCACCGTGAGCTTGATGTCCAGGCCGAGGTCCTCGTGCAAAATCCAGTCCACGAGCACGCCGATCTTGCGCTGGCGCTCCTCGTTGATGTCGTACAGACGAATCTCGTCAACGTCGAGTTCGTCCTTGCGCAGAGCGATGGACTTGACGATGCCAGGGGTAAAGGTGGATCCGCCACCACACAGAGTAATGATCATTGTTTACTGCTCCTTCTCAATTGCGTTTTCGACCTTGTCGCGCATCTCGGCGACCTTCATGCCAAAGATGATCTGGATATTGTTGCCGTTGCGGTTGATGCCGCTGTTGGGCACGTGGTTGATGAGGTTCTCATCGATGAGGTCCGGGTTCTTAACGTTCACGCGAAGACGTGTAAAGCAGTTCTCGAGCTCCTCGATGTTGTCCTTGCCGCCAAGACCTGCGACCAGGTCGGCAATACCTGCATCGACGCCCTCTGCGGGAGCTGCGGCAACAGCGCCCTGCTTCACCGCGACAGACGCGGCGGCCTCGCCCTCGGCAACGGACTCGGCGAGCTCGGACTCCTCCTCGCGGCCAGGCGTGTGGAGGTTGAGCTTCTTAATAAGGAAGGTGAAGAGGAAGAAGTACAGAGCGGCGTTGACGACTCCGAGCACGAGCATCATCGGCCAGTTGGTCTTATCGACACCAAGGACCAGGTTGGAAACCACGATGTTGATGATGCCGCCTGCAGTCGAAGCGGGCACGGAGAGGACCTTGAGCAGGACCAGGAAGATACCGGAAAGAACCGAGTGAACAACAAAGAGCACGGGAGCGGCAAAGACAAAGAGGAAGTCCATGGGCTCGGTGACACAGGAGAGCACGGCGGTGATGATCAGCGGGATGATAACGGCCTTGGTCTTATCCTTGTTCCCCTTGTAAGCGGTGAAGATAAAGGCGAGACCGATACCGATGTAGGGCCACAGGTTGTTGAAGGTGTAGCTGTTGAAATAGGTGCTATCGGAGAAGGGCTGGCCCGTCATTGCCATCTCGGCAACACGGATGGGATAGGCGCCGGCGATAACCTGATCGCCCAGCGTCAGGGTGCCGCCCACATCGGAGAACTGGAACGGGGTGTAGATGAGGTGATGCAGACCGGTAGGAACGAGCAGCTTGTTGAGCATGCCGTAGATAAACAGACCGATGTTGCCCGACTCCTTAATGATGCCGGCAACGGAGGAGATGGCACCCTGAACCGGAGGCCAAACGATGCAGAAGCCAGCACCCATGATCCAGGAAATGATGATCATGATCAGGAACGGAAAACGAACGCCCGAGAACATCGAAAGGGCAATGGGGAACTGCTTGTTCGAGTACTTGTTGAACACGGCACCGGTGATGCAACCAAGAATGATGCCGCCAAACACGCCGGTATCGAGCACCTGAATGCCCATAACGGTGCTCTGGCCGGTTCCGGTAAGACCGAGCATGCCGCTCGCTTCGGCAAGAGAGCCGGTGGCGTTGAGCACGATGTTGTTAGCCTGCAGGAACAGGAAGAACGACATCAGGGCAATCAGCGAAGCATGGCCCTTGTTCTTCTTTGCCATGGCGCCGGCGATGCCCACGCAGAACAGAATCGAGAGGTTGTTGATGATAAACATCAGCGACTGATAGACAACGGTGCCCACAAGCTGGAACGGACCGGAGCCCAGTACGGGGATCAAGGCGCAAATGGTCTTGTTGGTCAGAATAATGCCCACGATGAGCAGAATGCCGGCAACCGAGAGATACATCATCGGCTGGACGATTGACTTCGCGAACACCTCCAACGGCGCTTTGAAATTGAACTTCTTTTTTGCGGTCATAGCGGTACTCCCCTTCCTTTTCCGCAAATTAAGACAGATGTGCCCTAGACAAGACCGTGAGCCCTGCCTTATATCAATCGATGTGTGGGCACGTTATGCCTAGAGACCAGGTTCTCCAAGCAGGTTAACAATGTGATATGCGAGATAACTCTTCTCGGCATCGGTAACGACAACGTTATAGGTAGACGACAAGTGGGCAGCTATGGCGTCCGCGCACGAGAATGCGCACGGATACGCCGTTTCATCGATTCGGAACAGCGCGTCGCCATTGATTTGCCCGGCCGCAGGATCGAGCGCTCGCTGTGCGAAAAACTGCAGGTGACGAACGAAACGCTCATAGGGCAGCGAGGTGTCATCGAGGGTCGTAGCATAGCGCTCGGAAACAATCGTGAGCACGTCGCGAACAAGCTGGACCGAGATGATGAGACGGTCGGAGCGTTGCGGCATGGTGGCGTTGACGATATGCAGCGTAATAAAACCCTGCTCTTCTTCGCTCATCTGGATGCCCATATACTCCTTGACAATCTGCAGCGCACGGCCCGCAAGCGCATACTCCTTGCGATAGAACTGCTGGATCTCGAGCAGCAACGGATTCTCGCAGGGGACGCCCTTGCGCTCGCGCTCCAAAGCAAGGCTGATATGGTCTGCGAGAGCAATGAGAATCTTGTCGTTGATATCAACATTGAGCTCTCGACGAAGCATCTGAACGATGTCCTCGGAAATCACGAGGTTGACGGTGGGGATGGACTCTAAAAGATGTGCCAAGCGGTCAATCGTACGCGAATCCTGAGAAGTTCCCTCCTGCAACGCGTAGGTCTTTTCGACCGATGCCTCGTCGATGGCATCGCCGGCATGACGGCCAAAGCAGAGGCCTCGACCGATGACGATGAGCTCAGAGCCATCGTCCGAAGTGACCATTGCGACGTTGTTGTTGAAAACTCGCTTGATAACCACGGTACCCACCACAAGAATTTACTCGGAAAGCCAGACGACAGGCTCTTTAACAGCAACAGGGCCGGAAGCGTGCTCACGAAGAGTCGAGTTCTCCGAACGCTCGCACACGATAACGAAGACCGTGGGATCGAAGCCGGCGGCGCGGACCGCGTCGAAATCGACCTCGACGAGGGGCTGGCCCGCGTCGACATGGTCACCCTGAGCAACAAGCGCATGGAAGCCCTTGCCCTCAAGTTTAACAGTGTCGATTCCGATATGCAGCATCACCTGAGCAGAGCTGTCGTCGGACATGATACCCAGCGCGTGCTCGGTCGGGAACAGCGCCGCGACGGTACCGGAGACAGGAGCGCACACCGTTCCCTCTTGGGGAACCACGGCAACGCCATCGCCCACGGCACGGCTGCTAAAAGCGGGGTCATTGGTTTTTTCCAGATGAACAAGCTCGCCGGAAACGGGAGCGAGGATTTCGAACTCGGAAGTTGCAGTCTTCTGCTCATCCGAACCGCCCATCAGGCGAGAAAAGAAACCCATGGTGGCATGTCCCTTCATAAATATAGCCCAACCAAAATCAAGCGAATGCGTCCATAGAGACACATCCGTTCAAAGACTTTGGTTAGGCCCACGTCCGAGGGACTCGGTAACCTTCCGCATTTCTTTTTACGGGAGCTATTGTAGACAAGCCCAAAGCCAGAACAATCATTATGACCGGTGAGCGGTATTTTTTCTTCGATAAACGGTATTTAAGCGGCACTTGGGGACGTTCCTTTTCTGCCGGCACCCAGGGACACTCCTTGCTCTGGCCCCATTGCACCAATTTCGTATGCGCTAGATGAAGAGTTCGCATTCCTTCCGCACGACGCAAACCTTGCTCAGCATCTGGGAAACAGCGGATAGCTTGTTGGGATCAAGCTTGCGAGCGCCTCGCGGACATACGGCGATGCAGCGCATGCAGGAGATACACGCCTCGTCAGCTGCTCGCTTGGGGTCGCCCTTGTCGATAGCGCAAACGGGGCACGCCGCGGCGCATGCACCGCAGGAGACGCAATCCTCTGTTGCCTCGGGTGCCATGCGGTGACCTCCAGCTTGTTTATAAGGACGATTGCCGGGAATAGAGGGCTCGGATGCATCCTCAGCCAACAGCTTCTGCTGAATTTGCTGCGCAAACTCTGCGAGCTGCGCCGCATCCTGCGCATCCGGTCGCCCAGCAGCAAACTGACGAGCAACGGAATGCTCAGCAATAGCAGAAACCGCTGCGACCACCCTAAATCCGGCGCGCTTCGCAACGTCCTCCAACTCTACGAGCGTGTCCTCAAACGCGCGGTTTCCGTATACACAAACCAAAACAGTCCGAGCCCCGTTGCCGCGCACTATGCCCAACCGGTCAGCCACCACAGCCGGGATTCTACCGGCATACGCCGGCACAGAGATTACGGCCACGTCGTCCTCAGTCATCGAGACGGCGCTGAAATCTAGCCCGCTATCGGTCAGATCGACGGTAACGGTATTTTTGTCCAGCGCCCCGGCCACAAGGCCAGACACCTTCCGCGTTCCACCCGTCGGACTAAACACAATTTCGAATACGTCCATCGAGGCACCCTCCCCCTACGCCTGGCGACGCGTCAAGCCGTTTTCACATCCAGCCAGAGTATACGGTACGTGGGATCCACGTTTTGGTGCACCAAACACCCCAATGCACCCACCCTACGCTGTCTGCCTCTTCGTTTTGTATTAATTACGGTACAGATTGTATATATTTACGGGATACCGCCGTGTTCTCCTGAGGTACCCCATCCTGGCCCGTGCAAAAAACGGAGTATTCTGCAACGTGACCGCGCCAGCACCGCCGCGGGTGGGCAAAACTGTAGGGCGCCGTATCATTCTAAGTCCCGACATGGCGAGAATGACGCGCCCCTGCTCCGGAAAACGGCGAAATCTGACTCGGAACGCTCGCTAGGGATATCCGAAGGCCGCCGTTGGCAATACCGAATCGTATGCAACCAACTAGAGCTGCTGAATACTCCAAAAAATGCACGACGCACCCCATGGGACCCATTGCCGCATGACAGAAAATAGGTCCTCGGCATCCCCCAGATGCATTCCCGAGAAAATCACGTTTGGATTAGCGATGGACACGGTAAACAAAAGGGCCCGAGCGTTGTTTGCTCGGGCCCTTTTGTTTGTCTCACGCTAGCGTGCGATGCGTATGTTATCTGCGCTTGCCGCCGCCGTCGCCGGGACGACGGGAGCTGCCGCCGCGATTGCCGCCACGATTGTTACCATAGCTGCCACGGTTATCGCGACCGCCGGCGCGACCGCCGCGGGAACCGGCCTGGTTGTCACCACGCCCGCCGCGGTAGCCGCCACGGCGCTCCTCGCGGGTGTCGTCGTAGTTGCGCCAATCATCGCGACGATCGCGGCTGGCACGCGGGTCGCGACGATCGCGCGACTCATTCGAACGACCGGCGCCGCTGCGGCCACCGTTGCCACGAGCGCCCTCGCGACGCTCACCACCGCGGCCGCCCTCGCGGCCGCGGTGGTGAGCGTCGCGAGGGCGCTCGTGGCAACGGTGGC
>DXMB01000032.1:11013-25031 GCA_019414425.1 Collinsella sp. | reverse complement strand
TGCTCGCGCGCGAGCACGAGCTGCTGACCTCGCATGGCCATGGTCGCGTATTCGAGGGCCTGCCTACGCTCGATACGATTGCCGAGCGTCTTTCCGCCGAGGCAGCGAGCGGCCACATCGATGCCCGCATCGTGGACGCGGCGCGCCTGCTTGCCGATAAGACCTATGGAGACGAGGTCGACCCGTCCGAGCTGACTCCGCGTGAGCGCCGCCGCCTGGAGCGCGCCAAGCTCGCTGTGCGCGAATACCGCCGCCGCATGCTGGAGCTCTATGCGCGCGAAGAAGCCGAAGACGACGACGGCAAGTAGCAAGGAATGTCGGGATACGGGTTCCGTCCAAATAATAGAAGGCGCGCTGCCTGCGGTTGATGCAGGCAGCGCGCCTTTTGCGTTGAGCTCCGTTGAGGTCCGAAATCGTGGCTTGCGACCTTTAGGAGCGGGCGGCTCCGTCGACGGGGAGCACGGCGCCCGTGACATAGGAGGACATGTCGCTCGCCAGGAAAACAAAGGCGTTGGCGACATCCTCGG
Organism: Collinsella sp.; assembly: GCA_019414425.1. GTDB lineage: Bacteria > Actinomycetota > Coriobacteriia > Coriobacteriales > Coriobacteriaceae > Collinsella. The sequence continues at coordinate 24,504 of DXMB01000032.1, read as the reverse complement.
GCTCGCCCATGCGACCCAGCGGAATGGTGGCGATGATGGGCTTGATGACCTCTTCGGGCAGGTTGGCGACCATGTCGGTCTTAGTCACGCCGGGGGCGACGGCGTTGACGCGGATGCCCATGGGAGCGAGCTCGCGCGAGAGCGACTGGACCATACCGTTGACGGCAAACTTGGACGTGGGGTAACCGACGCCGGAGGGCTGGCCGTACTTGGCGACCATCGAGCTTGTGGTAGTGATGGTGCCGCCGTGGCCGGCCTCGGTCATGATCTTGGCGGCAGCCTGGTGGCCATTAAAGACGGCGACGACGTTAAGGTCCATGACCTTTGCGAACTCCTCGGCCGTGTAGTCCAAGAGGGGTGAACGCTGGGAGATACCGGCATTGTTGACGACCGTGTCCAAGCCGCCCATGTCGGCTGCAGTCTGCGTAAAGGCCTCAGTCACGGCCTCGAGCGAGGTGAGATCGCAGGAGCGACCCCAGACCTTGGCGTCGGGATAGGCGGCTGTCAGCTTCTCAACGGCCGTGTCGGCAGTCTCTTGGCGCGAGCCAAAGACGGTGACGGCAGCGCCTTCCTCGATAAAACGGCAGGCGATGGCATAGCCGATACCGCGTGTGCCTCCGGTGATGATTGCTTTCTTGCCCTCGAGCAACATGGTGCTTCCTCTCATCGCGGGCGGACATTCGCAACACAGCGTAGCCGTAACCGGAATCGGCCGTGTTTGCATATCGGTGAACGGTAGCCCGCGTTACCGATGAGCGGCTCGCGCAAATGTGCTCTGCCGTTGTGCTTAGGGCAGGTGACAAAAGGGCTCCCGTCCCACATCGGACGGGAGCCCTCAAGGCGCGTATTGCTAGGCGAGCGTTGGGCTAGTTCGCCATGACGCCTTCGGTCCAAGCTTCAACGTCCTCGATGCGCAGGACGTTGGCGACCTCGGCCACGCAGTCGACGCTGGCAAGCTCGGCGGCGGCAGCCTGGACGTCCTTCTCGAGCGCGCGGTGCGTTAGGAAGATGACCGAGCAGGCATCGCTGACGCCCGATTTGCCGTCCTCGACCTGGTTGATGAGCGAGATCGAGATGTTGTGCTTGGCAAAGATGTCGACCGTCTCGGACAGGGCGCCCACGCGGTCGGCGACTTTCAGGCGCACATAGTACTTGGTCTGGAGCTCGTCCATGGGCTTAAAGGCGAGGTTGTGACCATAGGGCTCAATCTCGGGCAGCGGAGCAACGCCGCGGCTGATCTGCTCGGAGAGCGACAGGATGTCGCCCACGACGGCACTCGCGGTGGGGAAGGAGCCTGCGCCGGCACCGTAGAACATGGTCTCGCCCACGGCGTCGCCTACCACGTAGACAGCGTTCATGGCGCCGTTGACCTTGGCGAGCATGTGGTCGGCGGGGATCAGCGTGGGATGCACGCGGACGTCGACGCCGGCGTCGGTGTTGCGTGCGATGCCCAGCAGCTTGATGGTGTAGCCGAGCTCGCGGGCCTGGGCGATGTCCTCGGCGCCGATGGTACGGATACCCTGCTGGTAGACATCGTCGGTGGTCACGCGGGTGCCAAAGCCGATGGAAGCGAGGATTGCCGTCTTGCTGGCGGCGTCGAAGCCGTCGACGTCGGCGGACGGGTCGGCCTCGGCATAGCCCTTAGCCTGGGCGTCGGCGAGCACGTCAGCGTAATCGGCGCCCTCGGCGTCCATGCGCGACAGGATGTAGTTGGTGGTGCCGTTGAGGATGCCGGCGATGGTCAGGATCTTGTTACCCACCAGGTCGTGCTCGAGCGTGCTGACAATGGGGATGCCGCCACCGCAGCTGGCCTCGCACTTAATCTGCACGCCGCACGCACGTGCCTTCTCGGCAAGCGTCTCGACATGGCGGCCCAGCAGGGCCTTGTTGGCGGAGACGACATGCTTGCCGTTCTCGAAGGCAGTGGTGAAGATCTCGGTTGCGGGATGCTCGCCGCCAATCAGCTCGACGACGATGTCGACGGCGGGGTCGGTGACGACATCGTGCCAGTCGCTCGTAAAGGCCTCGCGCTCAATGCCTGCCGCCTCGGCCTGCTCCCAAGCAAGCGCGCAGGCGCGGGTCAGCTTAAGGTCGATGCCGTAGGCTGCCAGGTACTCATCGTGGTGGCTCTTGATCAGACGGGCCACGCCGCCGCCGACGGTTCCCAGACCGATCAGACCGACGTTCACGGTGCGCAGGGGTTCGCTCATAGATAACTCCTTCGTGCATCTTATGGATGGATAAACCGCTTAAAGGTTGAGTGCATTCTAGCGTGAACCGGGGGCGCGTGCTCGCCAGGCAACAGGAGCCGCACAAAACGGCACCCCCGAAACGCTGCGGAAACATTGGAAACACGCTCGCTACAAACGGACTTCCGTAACAAACTGTCAACGTTTGCGCCATAAGGTTTGCCCTGTACCGCAAGACGGCCGCACCGCGGCCAGCGAAAAAAGGGGGACACCATGTTCAACATCAACAGCACGCTCAGCCGTAGGAACTTTCTCGCCGGCGCTGCGGCGCTCGGCAGCACCGCAGCACTCGCTGGTTGCTCGTCGGGTGGCTCGGACGGCGGCACCGCCGATGACGGCAAGACCTTCAAGATCGGTGTCATCGGCCCTCTGACCGGCGCCGCGGCAACCTATGGCGTTTCGGCCGAGAAGGGTGCCAAGCTTGCCGCCAAGGATTTCTCGACCAAGGACCTCAAACTCTCGCTTAAGTCCGAGGATGACGTCGCCGACGGCGAGAAGGCTATCAACGCCTTCAATACCCTGTGCGACTGGGGCATGCAGGCGCTCGTCGGCCCCGTCACGACTGGTGCCGCCGTCGCTGTCTCGGGCGAGATCGCCGACGATATGCTCATGGTCACGCCTTCGGCCTCGTCGCTCGACGTGACCAAGGATAAGACAACGGTCTTTCAGGTTTGCTTCACCGATCCCACCATGGGTGCCAGCGCCGCGAAGTTCTTGGCCGAGAAGTATGCAGACGCCAAGATCGCCCTGTTCTACAACTCCGGCGATACGTACAGCTCGGGTGTTGCCGATGCCTTTGCCGAGCAGGCCAAGGAGTCCAAACTTGATATCGTCGATACCGAGACCTTTAAGGACGACTCCTCCACGAGCTTTACCAACCAGCTCACCAAGGCCAAGGAGGCCGGCGCCACGCTCATCTTTGCGCCGATCTACTACACGCCGGCGTCCGTTTTGCTCAAGAACGCCAAGGACATGGGATACGACATGACCCTCATGGGTACCGACGGCATGGACGGCCTGCTCTCCGTTGAGGGCTTCGACACCTCCCTTGCCGAGGGCGTGCTGCTCATGACCCCGTTCTCTGCCGACGATGAGAAGAACGCCGACTTCGTCAAGGCATATAAGGACGCCTACGACGAGACGCCTAACCAGTTTGCCGCCGATGCCTATGACTGCGTCCATGCGATTGTCGAGGCTATCGATAAGGCAGACATCGACATCACGGCCGACGGCGCCGACATTGCCGGCGATCTTGCCAAGGCCATGCGCAAGATCAAGATCGAGGGCCTGACGGGCGAGCTCACGTGGAACGACGAGGGCCAAGTCGAGAAGCCCGCCACAGCCTATGTGATCCAGGACGGCAAGTACATCGCCGCCTAAGTGCGCAAAAGTGCGACCGGTGAGGCCGTTTTATTCAGGGCAGGGACGCTTGTAACGGAATGGAAACATTACTTTCACACAATAAAGTGGCTAAACTGCATAAACCAATAGAAATACGCATAATTATGGATAAACGGACAAAACAAAAGAAAAGTTGAAATAATCGCCACTTTTCTCAACTAAAGCGTCTACTATTTTGCAAACGCCGAACACGGCGAAGGATGGCCTGTTGGGTAACCGAAACCCGACGAGATTTGAGAGGAGAGCCGCATGTCGAGCCTCACCGGTAAGTCATTGAACCCTGTTATGAATCGCAGGAGCGTTATCGCGAGCGCAGCAGGTCTGGGGGCGATGTCTATTCTAGCTGGCTGCTCCTCCAACGGCGGCGACAGCGGTTCCGCTTCGGGCGACGCTTCGTTTAAGATCGGCACCATCGGCCCGCTGACCGGCGCCAACGCGTCCTACGGCAAGTCCGTTACCCAGGGTGTCGAGCTTGGCTGCAAGGATTTCTCGACCAAGGAGCTGCCGCTTGCCAGCAAGGCCGAGGATGACCAGGCCGACGGCGAGAAGGCCGTCAACGCCTTTAACACCCTGCTCGACTGGGGCATGCAGGCCCTCGTCGGCCCGACCACCACGGGTGCGTCGGTTGCCGTTGCCGCCGAGTGCGGTAACGACCCCGAGACGTTCATGATCACTCCGTCCGCGTCCTCCGAGGACGTCACCAAGGGCAAGGATTGCGTCTTCCAGGTTTGCTTTACCGATCCCAACCAGGGCGTCAACGCTGCCAAGTTCCTGGCGCAGAAGTATGCGGACGAGAAGTTCGTACTGTTCTATAACTCCGGCGACGCCTATTCTTCGGGCATCGCAGATTCCTTTAAGGTTCAGGCCGCTAAATCCAAGCTCGAGATTGTTGACGAGGAGACCTTTAAGGACGACTCCGCCACGAGCTTTACCAACCAGCTCACCAAGGCCAAGCAGGCCGGCGCTACCATGATCTTTGCGCCGATCTACTACACGCCGGCGTCCGTCCTGCTCAAGAACGCCAAGGACATGGGCTACGACGTCAAGATGATGGGCTGCGACGGCATGGACGGCATCCTGGGCGTTGAGGGCTTCGACACCTCTCTTGCCGAGGGTCTGCTGCTCATGACCCCGTTCTCCGCCGACGACGAGAAGAACGCCGACTTCGTCAACGCTTACAAGGATAAGTATGGCGAGACTCCGGACCAGTTTGCCGCCGACGCTTACGACGGCGTGCACGCGGTGGCCGAGGCCCTCGAGGAGGCCGGTCTTGGTGTCGACGCCGACCCGACCGAGGTCGCCGAGAAGCTGCCTAAGGCTATGCTCAAGATTACCGTTGACGGTCTGACCGGCAAGCTCACCTGGAACGATAAGGGCCAGGTCCAGAAGGAGCCCACGGCGTACGTCATCACCGACGGCAAGTACGTACAGGCCTAATAAGCCGCCTTACATAGAGCGGTTTTGAGCCCAAGCAGGGGAGGTTTTGGCCTTCCCTGCTTGCTTGGTATCTAGGGACAGTGTAACGTCCCTGTTTCATACATTAACTGGAAACCTATTCGAAAGGGGGATGTGGAACATGACGGTCTTTATCCAATACCTGGTCAACGGCCTGTCCATGGGCAGCGTCTACGCCATCATCGCGTTGGGCTACACCATGGTCTATGGCATCGCCAAGATGCTGAACTTCGCTCACGGCGACGTTATCATGGTCGGTGCCTATGTCTCGTTCTGCGCCACGTCGTATCTCGGCCTCCCGGGCTGGGCATCTGTAATTCTCTCTTGTGTGGTCTGTACCGTTCTCGGTGTTCTCATCGAGGGTCTGGCATACAAGCCGCTGCGTCAGGCGGGCCCGCTGGCCGTTTTGATCACGGCCATCGGCGTGTCTTACTTCCTGCAGAACGCCGCGCAGCTTCTGTGGGGCGCCACGCCCAAGAACTTCACTTCGCTCGTCACCTTCCAGGTGCCGGAGTTCTTGGCCAAGTTCAATGTAAGCGCCGTATCGCTCGTCACCATCGTCGCCTGCCTGGTTATCATGGCCGGCCTGATGTTCTTTACAGGTAAGACCAAGATGGGCAAGGCAATGCGTGCCGTGTCCGAGGACAAAGCCGCCGCTCAGCTCATGGGCATCAACGTCAACCGCACCATCTCGATGACGTTTGCTATCGGCTCCGCCCTTGCTGCCATCGCCGGTGTGCTCCTGTGCTCCTACTCGCCGGTCCTGCAGCCCACCACGGGCGCCATGCCTGGCATCAAGGCCTTCGACGCTGCCGTTTTCGGCGGCATCGGCTCCATCCCCGGTGCCTTTGTCGGTGGCATTCTCATCGGCATCATCGAGGCGATGGCGCAGGCCTACATTTCCACGAGCCTTGCCAACTCCATCGTCTTTGGTGTTTTGATCATCGTCCTGCTCGTCAAGCCTGCCGGCCTCTTGGGCAAGTACGTCCCCGAGAAGGTGTAGGTGAGCGTTATGAAGTTTCTTAAAGACAAGCAGACGCGTCACGACTTTGTTACGTACGCCATGTGCCTTGTGGCGTTCGCCATCGTGTTCTTTATGCAGTCCAACCACATGATTCCGCGCATGATCGCCGGTCAGCTGGTTCCCATCACGGCCTATATCGTCATGGCCATCTCCCTCAACCTCGTCGTCGGCATCGCGGGCGACTTGTCGCTGGGCCACGCGGGCTTTATGAGCGTCGGCGCCTACACGGGCATCGTCACCGCGGTCGCCCTCGAGAGCGCCGTTCCCTCCGATCCGGTGCGCCTTATCATCAGCATCGTGGTCGGCGCCATCGCTGCCGCTATCCTGGGCTTCTTGATCGGCATCCCGGTCCTTCGCCTGAGCGGCGATTACCTGGCTATCGTGACGCTGGCCTTTGGCGAGATTATCAAAGAGATCGTCACCTGTCTCATTGTGGGCGTCGATTCCCGCGGCCTGCACGTGATCTTTAACATCACGGGTAACTCCACAATCGACGATCTGCACCTGCTCGAGGACGGTACCGCCATCATCAAGGGCGCCCAGGGCGCCTCGGGCGTGTCGACGTACTCGACCTTCCTCGCCGGTGCCATCCTGGTCATGGTTGCGCTCGTGATCGTACTCAACCTGGTTCGCAGCCGTACCGGCCGTGCCATTATGGCCGTGCGCGACAACAAGATCGCTGCCGAGTCCGTGGGCATCTCCGTCACCGAGTACCGCATGATCGCCTTCGTGGTTTCCGCCGCGCTCGCCGGCGCTGCCGGAGCCCTCTTCGGCGGTAACTTCTCGCAGCTTTCCGCTACCAAGTTCGACTTCAACACGTCCATCCTCATCCTGGTGTTCGTGGTCCTGGGCGGTCTGGGCAATATGCGCGGCTCCGTCATCGCGGCGGCGTTGCTCACGGTGCTTCCCGAGCTGCTCCGTCAGTTCTCGGACTACCGCATGCTCATCTACGCCATCGTGCTGATCCTGGTCATGATCTTTACCAACAACCCGCAGCTCAAGGCGTTCTTCGCACGCATTAAGGACCGCTTTGCTTCCAAGAAGGAGGTGGCAGTCGATGCCCAGTAAGTTTGAGTTCAACAAGGGCAAGATGGTCCCGTATCCTTCTGGCGCCATCGTTCCCGATCGCGACCTGGGCCAGCGCCCGGCGCTCGAGTGCATCCACTTGGGCATTGAATTTGGCGGCCTTAAGGCAGTAGACGACTTTAGCCTGACCATCGGTAAGACCGAGATCGCCGGTTTGATCGGCCCTAACGGTGCCGGTAAGACCACGGTCTTCAACCTGCTCACCAAGGTGTACCAGCCCACGCACGGCACCATCCTGCTCGACGGCGAGGACACCTCGGGCAAGTCGGTCTATCAGGTCAACCGCATGGGTATTGCCCGTACATTCCAGAACATTCGCCTGTTCAACACCATGACGGTGGAGGATAACGTTAAGGTCGGCCTGCATAACCAGGAGCGCTACTCCGGCTTTGAGGGCGTGCTGCGCCTGCCGACGTATTGGAAGCACGAGAAGGCCGCCCACGAGCGCGCCATGGAGCTGCTGTCCATCTTTGATATGGAGCACCTGGCAAACGAGCAGGCCGGATCGCTGCCATACGGCGCTCAGCGTCGTCTGGAGATTGTCCGCGCGCTTGCCACCAACCCCAAGCTACTGCTGCTCGACGAGCCTGCCGCCGGCATGAACCCGTCCGAGACCGCGGAGCTCATGGAGAACATTGTCAAGATCCGCGACACCTTTGGCATTGCCATCATGCTTATCGAGCATGACATGTCGCTCGTCATGAACATCTGCGAGGGCATCTGCGTGCTCAACTTTGGCAAGGTCATCGCCAAGGGTACGGCCGAGGAGATCCAGAATAACGACGCTGTTATCGAGGCGTATCTGGGCAAGCAGGATAAGGGGGAGAACTAAATGGCAGAGCCGATGCTTTCCGTCTACAACATCAACGTCTGGTACGGCGCCATCCACGCCATCAAGGACATCTCCTTTAACGTCAACGAGGGCGAGATCGTGGCCCTGATCGGCGCGAACGGCGCCGGCAAGTCCACGACGCTTAAGACCGTCTCGGGCCTGCTGCGTTCCAAGACCGGCTCCATCAAGTTTATGGGCGAGGACATTACCCATACGCCTGCCGATAAACTGGTGGGCAAGGGCCTGGCCCAGGTGCCCGAGGGCCGTCGCGCCTTTTTGCAGATGACGGTCGAGGAGAACCTGGAGATGGGCGCCTACACGCAGCCCAAGTCCACGGTGGCTCCGGGCCTTGAGCGCGTCTACGAGCAGTTCCCGCGCCTTAAGGAGCGCCGTCGCCAGGTCGCCGGCACCCTTTCGGGCGGCGAGCAGCAGATGCTCGTTATGGGGCGCGCCCTTATGAGCAACCCCAAGCTGCTCATGCTCGATGAGCCTTCCATGGGTCTGGCGCCGATTCTGATTGAGCAGATCTTCCAGATTGTCGAGGACCTGCACAAGGCCGGCACCACGGTGCTTCTGGTCGAGCAGAACGCCCAGATGGCGCTTTCAATCGCCACGCGCGGCTACGTGCTCGAGACCGGCAAGATCACCATGACCGGCAGCGGCCAAGAGCTGCTCCACGACGACAACGTCCGCAAAGCCTACCTGGGCGGCTAGATAGTTACGCGGTTTTACCAAACCGCGTAACGGCTCGACGCTGCGCGAGCGCCAGAGCGACAACTTGTCATTCAAAGAGGGCGGCATGACCAGAAGGTCAATGCCGCCTCGTTTCAAGGCACCTTGCTCGCTCTGGCGGGCTTTCGCTGTCGTTGCCAAAACATCGACGTTGGGGGTAGTCGTTGGGGACGTTCTTGAATGACTAGTCGTTTAAGAACGTCCCCAACGACTAGGTCAAAAGGCTCCGAGTGCGGCGTGCTCACGCCCGTCGTGGTGTGCCCGAAGGGGGATGGCTGCTACGAGCTCGATCATTTGCGAGTAGAAGACGAACCAGCCGTTGCAGATCCAATATGGATCTCGCCAACCTCGGCAAGCTGCTCGATGAGTGGAAGCCCTGTCGGGTCGTCCATTTCAACACCACCCAGAATGATGGTGTCATCGCGCAGGTCGATCTGCGTGTTGAACACAGCGAGGTTAAAGCCGGAGGCCACAAATCCGATAGCAGCCAGGACGAGCCCCGTGGCAACAAGCCCACCCGCTACGGCAAGGTAAATCTTTTTTACGCTGGACATGTTTGCACTCCTTCCTATGCCGTGAGCGGCGCCGCTTCAGCGCCCATGCGGCTCTTATTGCCTCGATCTTTCCAGAAGGGCGAAACGGCTTTCTTCGCCCAAGGGCAGAGAGGCGCGCGATCTGCTTGGACGCCGTCCAGGCGCCTGCTCCCGTGAGGAGCGCCACACCGATGGAAGCGAATCCCATTCCCATCGAGGCCAAAACGTACGGAACATGCCCGATAATGATGCCGTCCACGGCGAACAGGAGCCCTACCAGGCCCGCGCCCCCGAATGCCGCGGCCACGATCCACACGCAGAGCGCAAGAACCCAAATACAGATGTAGACTGCAGCGGCAACGGCGACGAACGCGAGCAGCAGCGGAATCCATACCGGAGAGCCCACGATGGCGAGCGCCCATAGAAGTGCCGTGCTCTTGCGCTTGGTCCTCGCGATCGCGCGCGGCACGGCGGGCAGTTCGTCGAGCGTTGCCTCGGCGACCTCACCGGGCGTGCCCATGGCGGCCACAGCCTCGGCCTCCGTCATGCCGTCCTCCATACGGTCGGCGATGGCCTCCGCGTAGAACTCCTGCGTTTCCTTTACCTGATCTGCCGGCAGGCAGGCCAGAAGCTCGCCCAGCCGGTTCAAGAACTCATCGCGCGTCATGGTGCGCCCCCTCCACGTAACGGTAGATCTCCTGCACGGATGGCCATTCGGCGAGGAACTCGGCGATACGCTCGCGCCCGGCGTCCGTGATGCGGTAGTACCTCCGCAGCCGCCCGTTGTGTTCGGCGGAGCGCGCGGTGATGCAGCCCGCCTTCTCCAGGCGCTTGAGCAACGGATAGAGCGTGGATTCCGTGAGTCCCATACTCGCGGGCACGTCCTTCACGATCTGATAGCCGTAGGATTCCTCGCCCGAGACGGCCGCGAGCACGCAGGCCTCGAGGAAGCCGCGCTTCATCTGTGCCTCCATCCGCACACCTCCTTTCGTAGTATACTGTGTAACACCTACTATATGACACATAGTATATGATGTCAACAGTTGTCGTATAGGGAGTCTGGTCTGTCTGTCCCCTGCGGGTACTCATTGGGGACGTACTTAAATGAGTGCCCATCGCTCAAGGTGGCACCTGGGGACGTTCCTTATGTGCCGGCACTTTGGGACACTCCTTGTCAAGGTTTTGTTCCATCGTGCGGGTTGCTATTTAACGTGCGACAATGCCGTGTGGAAATAGAAATGTCTTCTGGGGGCTATCTATGCTGTACGAATTTTGCGCCGAGAACTTTGAGCGAGTGCTGGCGGCCATCGAGGCTGGTGCGGGGCGCATTGAGCTGTGTGACAACCTTGCCGTCGGTGGCACCACGCCTTCCGCCGGCGTTATTAGCGCTACAGTCAGTTACGCTCACGAGCATGACGCGCGAGTGATGTGCATGATTCGTCCGCGTGGTGGCGACTTTCATTACAACCAGGACGAGCTGCGCATGATGGAGATGGACCTGGGCCTTGCTGTGAGTGCCGGCGTTGACGGCCTGGTCTTTGGCTGCTGCAAGCCCTGTGCCAGCGGCTGGGCGCTCGACGAGCTCACCCTCGGCGCCCTCGTTATGGCTACGGGCTGCGCGACGGAGGAGTGCAAGCGCGAGCCCCTTGACATCACCTTCCACATGGCATTTGACCAGCTCTCGCCCGAGGTTCAGCTCGATGCGATTGATACACTTGCCGACTGCGGCGTTACGCGCATCCTCACACATGGCGGTGCGGCCGGTACGTCGATCGAGGATAATTTCGATCACCTGGCTCGTTTAATCGAGTATGCGGGCGATCGCTTGACCATCCTTCCCGGCGGCGGCATCACTACGGCAAATCGCGACGCGGTCGTGGCGGCGCTAGGCGTCTCCGAGCTCCATGGCACCAAGATCGTGCCGCTGGGGGTATAACCCGTGGCGCTGGTATTTGACGTCCAGCAGGCGAGCGGCAAGCCCGACGATAATCGTCGCCCTGGCACCGCGTGCCCCTTTTGCGACACGGAGGGGCTCGCCAACATCATCCAGCGCGATGGTGACTGCATCTGGCTCGAGAATAAGTTCAAGACCTTGCGGGCCACCCGTCAGACCGTATTGATCGAGTCGGCCAATCACGACGCCGACCTGGCGACCTATGAACCAGATGAGCTGCATCATGTGATGCGGTTTGCCCTGGGCTGTTGGCAGCAGATGATCGATTCCCAACAGTACCGCAGTGTGCTCATGTACAAGAACAAAGGCCCGCTTTCGGGCGGCAGTCTCGTCCATCCACACATGCAGATTGTGGGCTTGGAACAGGAGGACGGCTATGCGGAGCTGACTTCCGCCAATTTCGAAGGCGTCAATGTCTGGCAACAGGGGAGAGTCTCGGTCAACATCTCAACCGAACCGATCATGGGGTTCTTTGAGGTCAATGTTTCAGTCCCACAGGGAATCGCCGCCAGCGACGACGCCCGCGACCAAGCCGAAGCGGACCTGTTTGCCGATGCGATTCAGGTGGCCCTGCGCTATATCCTGCACGAACACCACGGCGGTCGCGCGGAGTCGTACAACTTGTTCTTCTACCACATGGACGGCCGGACCATTGCCAAGGCGTTGCCACGTTGGGTGGTATCGCCCTACTTCGTGGGCTATCGTCTGGCCCAGGTTAATGCCGAGACCACGCTCGATATCGATGCTGAGCGCCTACGCGCGCATCTGGAAACGCTCGTATAGCAAGGCGAGCGCCTTCGAAAAGTGTGCTGCCTAGCGTGCCATCGCGTCGCGCCCAGCCTTGACCCGCTTGCGCTGTTTGGCGCGCTCCTCGCCGGTTAGGCGCTCAAAGAGGTGCCCGATAATCGAGGCCAGCACCTGCTGAAACAGCGTTCCGCACATGACGGGAAACACGACTTCGCCTGGAAAGTACTGCGTGGCGATGACGGCGCCCGAAGAGATGTTACGCATGCCGCAGGTAAAGCACATGGTAGTCGTCTCGCTATATGGCAGATGCAGCGCGCGGGCGACCAGAATGCCGACGACAAAGCCGCTGATGGCGAAGGTCAAAATAAAGAGGGCGACTTCCAGGCGCACCGCATTCATGTGCAGCACGTACTCGCTCATGGCGGTGGAGTTGGAGGCGATGACACCCATCATCATGAACTTACAGGCGGGCGAAAGCGCGGGGGAGAGTTTCTCGTGTCCCCATCCGCGCGTGAACTCGTTGATCACGATGCCGAGCACGGCGGGGATGGCGATCATAAAGGCCATGTTCTGCATCATGCCCGGAACATCGATTGCAACGGTGGCACCCAGCAGGAGCTTAAGCGTGAGCGGAATCGTGACGGGCGAGATGACCGAGGACGTCAGGATGATGGTGAGCGCGAGCGGGCCGTTGCCGCCGAACATGCTGATCCACATAAAGGCGGTGACTGCCACGGGTACGCTGTACTCGAGCACGATGCCGCAGACAAGGTTTGGGTTGGAACCAAAGAACAACGATCCTGCGGCATAGGCTGCAAGGGGGATGAGCGCCGCCGAGACGAGCAATGCCGCAATCAGATGCAGCGGACGGCGGAACACCTCAGTAACCTGATGGAAAGTGTTGCTGAGCGCACCTTGGAACGTCATAAAGGCAAACAGGGCGGGAACGATTGGCTTGAGCACGCCGATCTGCTGGGGAAAGAGCACGCCGAGCGTAACGCAAATCGGAACGATGACCTGCATGTACCCCGCGAGAAACTTACCCAGTCCAACCCATTGCTTCATATGCTCTTGTGACTCCCTTTGCTCGTGAATCCGTTTTGAATGGATATGCTAGACGCTCGCATGCGTCCGTGTGTCAGAAACGCTTGAATATTTCGAGGCTATTACCGGCATCGTTTACCGAAACCGCGGCGTGCCGCGAGGTTCTGCGTCCGTGCCGCACGGTATAATAAATCCGTTCAACAGATCTGCCTGCCGAAGCGGGCATACACAGAGGACTCATCGCTATGAACCGTGAGAGGTATCGCGGCGACCTGCCCCTATCGGGGGTGGGCGCCTATGTCATCGCTTAAGACGACGCATCGCTGGGCGGTCGCTCGGCAAAACCCCGAGCTCGAAAAGGAGCTTTCGGCTGGCCTGGGCATACCCGGGCTGGTGGCGCGCATTATGGTTGCGCACGGCATTACATCCATCGA
>DXMB01000032.1:0-10913 GCA_019414425.1 Collinsella sp. | reverse complement strand
TGATCGTGACCGTCGATAACGGCATTGCCGCCAAGGAGGAGGTCTCCTATCTGGAGAGCCTGGGGATCGATTTGGTGGTCACGGACCATCACGAGCCGTCCGACCAGGTGCCGCAGGGCGTGCCCCTGACCGACCCCAAGCTCGAGGACGAGGGCCCCTCGCGCGAGCTTGCCGGTGCCGGCGTGGCGCTCAAGATGGTGCAGGTCCTGGGCGAGCGTTTGGGCAAGCCGTCGTATTGGCGTTCGCTGATCGAGGTCGCGGCGCTGGGCACCGTGTCCGACATGATGCCGCTCACGCCCGAGAATCGCGCACTGGTCGCCGAGGGCATCCAGCAGATGCGCGTGACGGCCCGTCCCGGCTATATCGCGCTTGCCGCACTTGCCAAGGCCGACCTTTCTACCATTACGGCCGACGGCCTGTCGTTTTCGCTCATCCCTCGTCTGAATGCTGCCGGCCGCATGGCTGATCCCAAGCTGGCGCTCGACCTGCTGCTTGCCCGCGATCCTATCGAGGCAAGTGCACTGGCAGCCGAGCTCGAGGAAATCAACCGTCAGCGCCGCGAGATCGAGGCCGAGCTTACGCGCGATGCCATGGCGAAGGTCGAGGAGACTTATGACGGCGGGCGCGCAATCGTCGTGGGCGGCGAGGGCTGGCACGAGGGCGTCAAGGGCATCGTGGCGAGCCGCCTGACCAATCGCTATCACGTGCCGGCGCTGCTCTTCTCGATCGAGGACGGCGTTGCACGCGGATCGGGTCGCTCGGTGGGCAAGGTCAACCTGTTCGATGCCGTCGAGCGTTGCTCCGATCTGCTGATTCGCCGCGGCGGGCATGCCGGTGCGGTGGGTGTAACCATCGAGGCATCCAAGCTCGATGAGTTCCGCCGTCGCCTTTCGGCCGTGCTATCGGAGCTTCCCGCCGATGACTTTGAGGACACTGACGAGGTTGCCGCCACCGTTGACCTCTCCGAGCTAAATATCGAGACTATCGAGCAGATTTCTCGTCTTGAGCCGTTTGGCCAGGGCAATAAGGTGCCGCTTCTGGCTGCCGAGGGCGTGACGATGTGCGATCGCGCCGTGGTGGGCAAAACCGGCGAGCACATGCGCTTTGTGGCGACCGATGGCGCCGCGAGTGTGCCGGCCATCATGTTCCGCGTGCCGCAGATCGATAGGCTCATCAATTGCGACAGCGCCGTCGACTTGGTGTTCGAGGCCGTGGCCGAGCATTGGCAGGGACGCGTGAAGCCCAAGCTCATGATCAAAGATGTCTTGGTGCGCGATACCGCGGCGTCCAATATCGACGATCCGGCATGCGAGCTTCGCCGCGGCGTGCAGCCGGCGGATTCTGGCCTGCGCCTGGAGTCGCGTAAACGCGAGACGCTCGCCCAGCTTTCTTATACCGAGCTCACGCGCTCGCTTATCCATAGCTTTATCGGCTCGAACCAGCCACATCGCGCGCAGGTCGAGGCACTCGACGCGCTCGCCGACCACCAGAGCGTTTTGGCCGTTATGGGGACGGGACGTGGTAAGTCGCTCATCTTCCATGTGCACGCCGCGCGCGAGGCGGTCCTTCGAGGGCGTGCGAGCATCTTTGTCTATCCGCTGCGCGCGCTCGTTGCCGACCAGGCCTATCATCTTTCATCGACGATGGCTGCACTCGGGATTGGCGTGGGCGTGTTGACCGGCGAGACCGTGGAAGCAACGCGCGATGACGTGTTTGCCGGCCTGGCTTCGGGCCGCACCGGCATCGTACTCACGACGCCTGAGTTCCTGTCTATTCACCGCGACCGCTTTGCGCGCTCGGGGCGTATCGGATTTGTCGTTATTGACGAGGCGCACCATGCCGGTCTTGCCAAGGGCGGCGACCGAAGCGCATACCTCGACATGCCCGATATCCTCAAGGCCCTGGGCGATCCGGTCGTTATGGCGGCGACGGCCACCGCGACGGCTCCGGTCGTGGCGGAGCTTGCCCGCGTGCTGTCGATTGCCCGTACGGTGGTCGACGAGACCGTGCGCGAGAACTTGCGGCTCGAGGACGACCGCGATCTTGCGAGCCGCGAAAACCGCCTGGTGTCCATCGTCGCGACGGGGGAGAAGACCGTCATCTACGTCAACTCGCGTGATCAGTCCGTGGCGCTTGCCAAGACGCTACGCAAACGCGTTCCCGACTACGCGTCGCATATCGCCTTTTACAACGCGGGCCTTACGCGCACCGACCGCCATCGCGTAGAGGAGGCGTTTCGTGACGGATGCCTCAGCTGCATCGTCTCGACCTCTGCCTTTGGCGAGGGCGTCAACCTTCCCGATATTCGCCATGTCGTGCTCTATCACATGCCGTTTGGCGCGATTGAGTTTAACCAGATGAGTGGCCGCGCCGGTCGCGATGGACAGCCCGCCGTGATTCACCTGCTCTATTCGTCGCGCGACGCCCGCATTAACGAGCGCCTACTCGACTGCTATGCGCCTGAGCGCGACGAGCTCGTCACGCTCTATCGCGCGCTGCAAACCATGTGGCGCTCCAACCGCGGCAAGACCGGGGACGATTCCTTTAGCGCGAGCGATATCGACATCGCGCAGATGTGCCTTGCCATCGATGCTCGCACGCCGGTCGACGAGCGCTCGGTGGAAAGTGGCCTGGGAATCTTCGAAGAGCTTGGCTTCTGTCGCGTTTCGGGGTTTGACGACACCCGTCGCATCGCGATGGCCGAAAACCCCGGCCGTGTGCAATTGAGCAGGTCAATTCGCTATTTGGAGGGCTTGCGTTCGCGCATGGAGTTCTCGGCTTTCCGGAGTTGGGCGCTCGATTCGTGCGCTTCTGATATGCTAGCCAAAGTTAACCGCCCGATCGTACCGCGGGCCTAGGGGAAGGGGACCTCGATGGATGCCGCAGCCCGTACCGCCCATGATTCCGCCCTCCAGCCGTTCTCGGAGATGGAGCACTATAAGCATGCCGATGAGCTGCCGCCCGAGATTATGGCGGACAGCTACGACAAGCTGGAGCGCCTGTGCCTCAAATATATGAATGAGGACGACTTTTCTAAGGTGGAGCAGGCCTATTGCTTTGCTGCCGAGAAGCACTGCAACCAAAAGCGCCGCTCGGGTGAGATGTACATCAACCATCCCGTCGAGGTGGCCATCATTTTGGCCGATCTCAAGATGGACTGCGATGTGGTGTGCGCCGCGCTGCTGCACGATACCGTCGAGGATACCGAGACCTCGCTTGCCGATGTTTCCGGCCTGTTTGGCGATACGGTGGCCGAGCTCGTCGATGGCGTGACCAAGCTCACCAACATCGAAGTCGACAGCATGGACGAGAAACAGGCGCTCACGCTGCGAAAGATGTTCCTCGCCATGTCCAAGGACATCCGCGTCATCATCGTTAAGCTTGCCGACCGTCTGCACAACATGCGCACCCTTGCGGCCCTGCGTGAGGACCGTCGCCTGTTTAAGGCCCGCGAGACCATGGACGTGTATGCGCCCCTGGCCGACCGTCTGGGCATGAGCTCCATTAAATGGGAGCTCGAGGACCTGTCCTTCTTCTATCTTGAGCCCGACGCCTACCAACGCATCGCGCGCATGGTGGCGGAGTCGCGCGAGGTCCGTGAACGCTATCTGGCCGAGACCATCAAGACGCTCACCGACGAGCTCAACCGCATTGGCCTGGAGGACTTCCAGATCAACGGCCGTTCCAAGCACTATTGGTCCATCTACCAAAAGATGAAGCGCAAGGGCAAGGAATTTTCCGAGATCTACGACCTGGTGGCACTGCGCGTCATCACGCATTCGGTACGTGATTGCTACTCTACGCTCGGCGCGGTGCATACGCTGTGGCACCCCATGCCTGGTCGCTTTAAAGACTATATCGCCATGCCCAAGGTCAATAACTACCAGTCGCTCCACACGACGGTTATCGGCCCCACGGCCCGCCCGCTCGAGATTCAGATTCGTACCTACGAGATGCACGAGCAGGCCGAGTACGGTATTGCCGCTCACTGGCTCTATAAGAAGTCGGGCGGATCGTCTGCGTCTAAGACCAATGATGCCCAGCGCTTGGACGACCAGATTAACTGGCTCAAACATTCGCTCGATTGGGCTGCGTCTGATGAGATCACCGACGCCAAGGAATACCTGCATTCGCTGAAGGTCGATCTGTTCGATCAGGAGATCTTCGTCTTTACGCCCAAGGGCGAGGTCATGGCGCTTCGTGCCGGCTCCACGCCGCTCGACTTTGCCTATGCCGTTCACACCGAGGTGGGCAACCACTGCGTCGGCGCTAAGATCAACGGTGCGGTGGCCCCGCTCACGCACGAGATCAAGACGGGCGACCGTGTCGAGATTCTGACCAACAAGAGTTCCAAGCCGTCGCGTGATTGGCTCAAGATCGTTAAGACACCTTCCGCCAAGTCAAAGATCCGCCGTTACTTCGCCGCCGCGACCAAGGACGACGACGCTGCCGCCGGCCGCGATATACTGGCTAAGGACCTGCGCAAGCGCGGATATGGCATCTCTACGCCACGATCCACGCGTGCGCTCAACGCCGTGGCGGAGCAGTTTAACTATAAGCAGCTCGAGGACCTGTTTGCCGCCGTTGGTGCGGGCAAAGTCGCCCCACGTGCCGTTGGCAATAAGGTCGAGCAAATCTTGGACCCCAAACCCGAGGAACAGCTCACCAAGGCCGAAGCCATTGCCGAGGTCGTCAAGCAGCCTGCCCGCGGCTCCAACCGCAAGCCGCAAAAGCGCGGCAAGAGCGCCAGCAACGGCATTATCGTCAAGGGCGAGAGCAACAGCGGCCTGCTGGTCCGTCTGGCCCATTGCTGCAACCCCGTGACGGGCGACGACATCGTCGGCTTCATCACGCGCGGTCGCGGCGTCTCGGTGCATCGCGCCAACTGTCCCAACGTCAAAGGCCTTATGGAACATCCCGAGCGCATGATCGACGTGGAGTGGGACGGCGCTGCCGACACCCTCTTCCAGGTCGAGATCGTGGTGGAGTGCCTGGACCGCATGGGCCTGCTCAAGGATGTCACCATTGCTATTGGCGATGCGGGCGGCAATATCCTTTCTGCCGCCACGTCGACCAACCGCGAGGGTATTGCAACCCTGCGCTTTATGGTCGAGATCTCGGACGCGAGCGGCCTGGATCCGTTGCTTGCCTCTATCAGCAGCGTTGACTCGGTCTACGACGCGCGTCGCTTGATGCCCGGCGAGGGTGGAGCCCAGCTTAAGCGCCGCGTTTAGTCGCGACGAACGTGCCACATTATCGATATTCGCTACACTCGAGGCATCGTTTGATGCCTCGAGTTCTATAGAGAGGAGAGGGGCATGAGTGCTGTGTCCTTGGATTTAACTCCCAAGGGATCGGTCGAGATCGAGACGCTCGTAAACGGTCCCATTCAGACCAATAGCTATGCTGTTATTTCGGACAATGAGTGCGTGATTATCGATCCCGCATGGGAAGGCGAGCGTTTGGTGGAGCATATTCGAGCCGAGCATCCCGGCGTACGCGTGCTTGGCGCCGTATGCACTCATGGCCATGCCGATCATGTTGGTGGTGTTGCCGGCGTGCGAACCACCGTTGGCGAGGGCTGCCAGTATGAGCTGTGTGCTAAGGATGTGACGGTGCCGCATGCGAACATCGAGGAGCAGCGAGCTATGTGGGGCATTGAGACGCCCGACCCCGGGGAGCCGACGCGCCTGCTCGCCGAGGGCGATGCTATCGAGGTGGGCGATATCTGCCTGCAGGTGATCGAGACGCCGGGGCATACGCCGGGCGGGATCGTCTTGTTTGCTGCCACCGAGCAGGGGAACATTGCCTTTGTGGGCGACACCCTGTTTCCGGGTGGGCACGGCCGCACCGATCTTTCTGGAGGAGATGGGGCGGCTATTCTGCGCTCGCTCTCCAAGCTCGCCCGGCTTCTTCCGCCCGATACCGTTTGCCTAACCGGCCATGGCGATTCGACCACCATGGCACGCGAGCTCATACAGAACCCTTTCATGCAGATGTAGCTTAATGGTCGGCTTTTGAAGCACGAGAAGCGTCCAGACGTCAAGCTATTTTTCCCCAACGGGTCGATTCCGTAGGGCAAACGGTCAAAAAAGTCTGTTTGGACGATATTCGTGAACAAACGAACGTTTATGCTCGGGTGCGCCGTGGTAAAATCTCAGGCGTTATCGGAGCAACCTTACAGGAGGTTTCTTTTATGCTCGTCAACGCAGCAGACATGCTCAAGAAGGCCGAGGCCGGCAAGTACGGTCTCGGTGCCTTCAACACCAACAACCTCGAGTGGACCCTGGCTATTCTCCAGGCCGCCGAGGAGGCCAAGTCTCCGCTGATCCTTCAGTGCACCGCTGGTGCCGCTAAGTGGATGGGCGGTTTCAAGGTCTGCGCCGACATGGTCAAGGCTGCCGTCGAGGCCACGGGCGTTACCGTTCCCGTCGCCCTTCACCTCGATCACGGTTCTTACGAGGACTGCTTCAAGTGCATCGAGGCCGGCTTCACGTCCATCATGTATGACGGCTCTCACGAGGAGACCTTCCAGCTTAACCTCGACCGCACCAAGGAGCTCGTTGAGCTTGCCCACTCCAAGGGCATGTCCATCGAGGCCGAGGTCGGCGGCATCGGCGGCACCGAGGACGGCGTGACCTCCAGCGGCGAGCTCGCTGATCCTGCTGAGTGCAAGCAGATCGCTGACCTGGGCGTCGACTTCCTCGCCTGCGGTATCGGCAACATCCACGGCGTGTACCCCGCCGACTGGGCTGGCCTTTCCTTCGAGCGTCTGGGCGAGATCAAGGCCCAGACCGGCGACCTGCCCCTCGTCCTGCACGGTGGCACCGGCATCCCCGAGGATCAGATCAAGAAGGCCATCTCCCTGGGCATCTCCAAGATCAACGTCAACACCGACCTGCAGCTCGTCTTCGCCAAGGGCGTCCGCGAGTACATCGAGGCTGGCAAGGATCGGCAGGGCAAGGGCTTTGACCCCCGCAAGCTCCTCAAGCCTGGTCGCGACAACATCGTTGCCCGCACCAAGGAGCTCATGGAGGAGTTTGGCTCCGTCAACAAGGCGTAAGCGTCGCTAAACTTCCCGCCGGAAGCCCCGTCCCCCTACACTGTTTCCTTTGCGCTCACCTGGCTTTGCCAGAAGTCGCGCCAAGAAAACAGCTCCGGGGGACGGGGCTTCCTTCGTTTAACGCCGCAGGGTTACGAGTCTGAATTAAGATGGCTACTGGCTTTGCCAGAAGTCGCGCGACGGAATCAGCTCCGGGGAAACGGGGCCTCCTTTGTTAACTTGCTACAGGGTTACTGGTCTGATTTTAGTTATATGGTTACCGTTCAGCGGTGTTGATGGCTCCCTTGTTGGGGCTTTCTTTTTATCTCGCTACAATGGGCTTCAAGCGTTCTAGTGACTTGGAGTTTTGGTATGGCTGTTATTAATGTGCTGCCTTCGGATGGGAAGGTTATTGACGAGGGTCCAGTTGGTTGCTCTGCTGATGTTTGCTGTGATGACTTTCGTCATCTCGATGTTGGACTGCCGCCCGAGATTCTTCGTCTTATGGATGCCGGGTATTTGACGCAGGCTGTTGCTGCCTGCGATCGCCTTTTGGAGCAGAACTCCGAGCCTTCGCTGGCTGCTTGTGTTCGTGCCGAGCGGTATCGCATGCTCGAGACGCCGCTTCATTTTTCGGTGTCGCGCGACCAGGCTATTGCGATGATTCGCGAGGAGTGGCCAGAGTTTACCGAAGAGCAGTTTGATGACCTGATTAATCGTAAGCGTATTGACTGGCGCTTTATCGATGGCGAACTGTTCGTTCTCGACAACTTCCTCGATTCGCTTCGCGTATATCCCAAAGAGGTTCCCGGCATGCGGCCCGATTCTACGGACGGAATAGCACTGCGCAACGAGATGCTCAAGGAGATGGAGTCACAAAACGGATTGGCTCGCGTCATTACGCTTAAAGCGTCCGTGTCTGTCCCCGGCGCTCTGGAAGGGGAGACCGTTCGCGCGTGGCTACCCGTTGCCGCCGCCTGTCGTCAACAGTCTCATATCGAGGTTCTCGATATGACGCCGGAGGGTGCTGTTGCCCCCGCGAATGCTTCGGCGCGTACCGCCTCGTGGTCTTCTTCGAGTGAGCGCTCATTCTCGGTGACCTATCGCTATCAAATTGATGCCGCTTATCGTGATGTCTATGGGGGTGCGCTTCCGGTGCATCCTTGCATGGACACGCCACTGCCCGTGGACACCTCCGAGGACCGTCCGCACATTGCATTCACGCCGTATCTACAGCAGCTGACAGCCCGTGTCATTGACGGGCTCGAGGATCCGCTCGATCGCGCCCGTGCTATCTATGATTACCTGACGCAGTACATCGACTATCGCTATCAGCCGCCGTACTTGCTTTTGGGATCTATTGCCGATGACTGCGCGCATTCGCTCCGCGGCGATTGCGGCGTTATGGCGCTCACGTTTATCACCATGTGCCGTATCGCGGGCGTGCCTGCCCGTTGGCAGAGCGGCCTGTATGTTGCGCCCGATTCGGTGGGGTCGCACGACTGGGCAGAGTTCTATACGCCGCAGACCGGATGGCTCAACGCCGACGTGTCATTTGGATCTTCTGCTCGCAGGATGGGGGAGGAGTGGCGCCGCCGTCACTACTTTGGCAATCTCGACCCGTGGCGTATGGTGGCCAACAATCGATTCCAGGCAGAGTTTGAGCCCTCTTTCGACGGCATGCGCGAGGACCCTTACGATAACCAGATGGGTGAGGCTTCGGTCGACGGTCGCGGATGCCGTCGGCGCGAGATGCTCCGCACGGTCGAACTCATCGAAATGCTCGAAGTTCCATTTTCGGACTAATCGGTAGAAAGCTGTGATAAACTAACTCACGCATTGCGTGCCCGAGTGGCGGAATTGGCAGACGCAGTGGACTCAAAATCCACCGTTGGCAACAACGTGCGAGTTCGAGTCTCGCCTCGGGCACCATACATGCAAGTGAGCGTTCAAGGGGGTTGCGGCCCCCTTTTTCGTGCCGAACTCGCGTGAGCGCGCGAAGCGTTAAGCAAACAGGCCTGTGGCCTGTTTGTAGCGGAGCGTGGCGAGGGCGCCACGCGCCCGAAGCCCGGGGCTTCGCGAAGCGAAGGCCCTTCGAGTCTCGCCTCGAGCACCATACATGCAAGCGAGCGTTCAAGGGGGTCAAGGTCCCTTTTTCGTGTACGTAATGTGATAACGCGCTGTACGTGTTATTATTCGCAAGGCGTTGTTCCCACAATGCCCTAAAGAGGAACCTGAGGGTTCCCACCTTTTGGCGCCAATGAGCAGCTGACTGGTCATACAACTTAGATTCCCTTCCTCAAATCGAGGAAGTCTATGTGTACGACCTGGTTGCTGAGAAGCGCCGGGTTATTTTTTTATGAATGGAGGTAGGGAAAATAGCTAAGTCTGATGACACCCGCATCAACGACGAGATCACTGCATCTTCGTGTCGTTTGATTGGCGTCGATGGCTCTCAGCTCGGCCTGTTCGCCATCCGCGATGCCCAGCGCGTCGCCGACGATCAGGGTCTCGACCTGGTCGAGATCGCTCCCAACGCGGAGCCGCCGGTCTGCAAGGTCATGGACTACGGTAAGTTCAAGTACCAGCAGGCCATGAAGGCCAAGGCTGCTCGTAAGAACCAGTCCAAGGTCGAGGTCAAGGAAATGAAGTTCCGACCCAAGATCGACGTTGGCGACTACGAGACCAAGAAGGGCCACGTTCTGCGTTTCCTCAAGAAGGGCGCACGCGTTAAGATCACCATCATGTTCCGCGGCCGTGAGATGGCTCACCCGGAGCAGGGCCTTAACGTTCTCGAGCGTCTCGCCGAGGATCTCAAGCCTTACGCTACGGTCGAGTCCAAGCCTAAGATGGAAGGCCGTAACATGCTTATGCTGCTCGCCCCGATTAAGGGCGCCTTCGATGAGGATAAAGCGGCAAGCGATAGCAAGTAACTAGTGTTCTGTAACCGATTAAGGAGTATTTCATGCCTAAGATGAAGTCCCACAGCGGCACCAAGAAGCGTTTCCGCAAGACTGGTACCGGCAAGCTTATGCGCGCCAAGGCTTTCAAGAGCCACATCCTGAGCAAGAAGTCCACCAAGCGTAAGCGTGGCTTCCGTCAGGAGACCGAGATCGCCGCTGCCGACCGCAAGGTCATCAAGTCGCGTCTCGCCTAAGTTCGCGTTCCCGTTTTTCGTTTTACCGTCTAGGAGTTGATAGAACATGGCACGTATTAAGCGCGCTGTTGCCGCCAAGAAGAAGCGCCGTACCGTTATGCACCGTGCGAAGGGTTACTACGGTGCCGCTTCGCGTACTTACAAGCATGCTAAAGAGCAAGTCCAGCACTCCCTGCAGTATCAGTATCGTGATCGCCGCAACAAGAAGCGCGAGATCCGTTCTCTCTGGATCACCCGTATCAACGCTGCTGCTCGCCTGAACGACATCTCTTACTCTCAGTTCATGCACGGCCTGAAGGTTGCCGGCATCGAGCTCGACCGCAAGGTCCTGGCTCAGATGGCTTACGAGGACATCGAGTCCTTCAACGAGCTGGCTGCCATTGCCAAGAAGGCTCTCGAGGCCTAATAGATTCTCTTGAATCGCTAGGGGAGTGTCGCGTTGTGCGCGGTGCTCCCTCTTTTTATCTGAAGCGCGGTTTACATTGCTAAAAGCGCGGGTAGATAGACACTTACAGGTGACCGATCTCTATATATTTCTGAACCAAAGGGTCATCATCTGATACGTGCGGAAGATCCGCGCCAGTCTTTCTATTAGCTATAGAAAGCAATATGTTGTGTAGGACTTGTGAAGAGTGGAATTGACGACCCACAGGGCTTCGCGGTCTGGCAATATATCTCCTTGCCGCGCGGCCCGGTCGGACCGGATCAGCCGCC
>DXMB01000031.1:2215-26084 GCA_019414425.1 Collinsella sp. | reverse complement strand
GTCATCACCGTCCCGGCCTACTTCAACGACGCCCAGCGTCAGGCCACCAAGGACGCCGGTAAGATCGCCGGCCTCAACGTCAAGCGTATCGTCAACGAGCCGACTGCTGCTGCTCTTGCCTATGGCTTGGACAAGCAGGGCACCGACCAGCGCATCCTGGTCTTCGACCTGGGCGGCGGTACCTTCGACGTCTCCATCCTCGACCTCGCCGACGGCGTGTTTGAGGTTCTGTCCACCTCGGGCGACAACCACCTGGGCGGCGACGACTGGGATCAGCGCGTCATCGATTGGATGGCCGATAAGTTCCAGCAGGAGAACGGTGTCGACCTGCGTCAGGACCCCATGGCCCTGCAGCGTCTGAAGGAGGCCGCCGAGAACGCCAAGAAGGAGCTCTCCGCAGCCCAGCAGTCCACCATCAACCTGCCGTTCATCACCATGAACCAGTCTGGCCCGCTGCACCTCAACTACACGCTGACCCGCGCCGAGTTCGAGAAGATCACCCGTGACCTGCTCGAGCGCTGCAAGCAGCCTGTCACCAACGCCCTGCGCGATGCTAAGCTCAAGCTCTCCGATCTGACCGAGGTCATCCTCGTCGGCGGCTCCACTCGTATGCCCGCCGTCCAGGAGCTCGTCAAGACCATGACCGGCAAGCAGCCCAACATGTCCGTGAACCCCGACGAGGTCGTTGCCGACGGCGCTGCCGTCCAGGGCGGCGTGCTCACCGGCGACGTCGAGGGCATCCTGCTGCTCGACGTTACCCCGCTGTCGCTGGGTGTCGAGACCATGGGCGGCATCATGACCAAGATGATCGACCGCAACACCACGATCCCGACCTCCAAGACCGAGGTCTACTCCACCGCTGCCGACAACCAGACCAGCGTCGAGATCAACGTGCTCCAGGGCGAGCGCGAGCTTGCCCGCGACAACAAGTCGCTCGGTAAGTTCCAGCTGACCGGTATCCCGGCTGCCCGTCGCGGCGTGCCGCAGATCGAGGTCACCTTCGACATCGACGCCAACGGCATCGTCAAGGTCTCCGCTAAGGACAAGGGCACCGGCAAGGAGCAGCAGATCACCATCTCCGGCTCCACCGCCCTGTCCGACGACGAAGTCGATCGTATGGTCAAGGACGCCGAGGCTCATGCCGAGGAGGACAAGAAGCAGAAGGAAGAGGTCGAGGTCCGTAACCAGACCGATAGCCTGTGCTACTCCACCGAGCAGACCCTCAACGAGCTGGGCGACAAGGTTTCCGCCGACGTGAAGTCCAAGGCCGAGGCCGCTATCGCCGACGCCAAGAAGGCGCTCGAGGGTTCTGACGTCGAGGCTATCAAGGCCGCCGGCGAGTCCCTGCAGTCCGTGGCCTACGAGCTGGCCCAGGTTGTCTACGCCGACGCTCAGCAGCAGACCGACGGTGCCGCCGGCGCCCAGCCTGCCGACGATGACGTTGTCGACGCCGACTACGAGGTTGTGGACGACGAGGACAAATAATCATGTCCGCCCGTAAAGCTCGCACGGAGGCGGCCGCCGCTGGCGCCGCCCCCGTTGACTCTGAGGAGAAGGACGTGAAGATTCCCGTAGAGGCCGTTGACGATACCGTGGCCAACGAGGCCCCGGCCGCCGAGGCTGCCGAGAACCAGGTAGAGGATTCCAACAAGGAGGCGACGATGACCGAGGACGAGATGGTGGAAGCCGCTATCCGCGCCGGTGAGGAAGCCGCCGACAACGACTTTAAGCTCAAGTTCGAGCAGGCTCAGAAAGAGCTTGCCGACGTGCGCAATGAGCTCGATGCTGCGGCAGAGGCTCAGAAGGCCGCCGAGGACAAGGCAAAGGACGCCACCGAGCGTACCGCCCGTCTGCAGGCCGACTGGGAGAACTTCCGTCGCCGCACCGCCAATGAGCGTATCGCCGAGCGCGAGCGCGCGACCGAGAAGCTTGTCACCGCGCTGTTGCCGGTGATTGACGATATCGAGCGCGCGATCGACCATGCCCGCAGCCAAGAGCTTTCCGACGACTTTAAGCAGTTCGTCGATGGCGTCGATGCGGTGCATGCCAAGCTGCTTGATGTGTTTGCGCACGAGGGCGTTGAGCCCATCGACCCCAAGGGCGAGGCGTTCGATCCGCTCGAGCACCAGGCTGTGGGTCGCGTCGAGGACGCATCGCAGTACGACGAGACCGTCAACGACGTGTACCAGAAGGGCTACCGCATGGCGGATCGCATCCTGCGTTCCGCGATGGTGACGGTGACCTACGGTGGCGAGAAGCGCCCCGCACCGGAGCCCGAAGCGGCGCCCGAGGATGCTGCGGCCGATACGGCCGAGAGCACCGAGGAGTAATTGAGAAGGGCCCCGGGGCAACACCCGGGGCCCTTTCTGGCCTAGTGCCATATGAAAGCATGAGCCGCCGCCCGCTGGGCGGCGGATGAAACAGGAGAGGAGCTACGATGGCTGCAGGCAAAACCTTCTATGACATCCTGGGCGTATCCAAGAGCGCCTCCGACAAAGAGATCAAGAGCGCGTTTCGCAAGCTCGCGCAAAAATATCACCCCGATGCCGGCGGCGACGAGGCCAAGTTTAAGGAGATCAGCGAGGCCTACGAGACGCTTTCGGACGAGAAGAAGCGCAAAGAGTACGACCAGATGCTCATGTTTGGCGGCATGCCGGGCGCAGGCGGCGCGTATGGCGGCGGCTACGGTGCCGGCGCGGGCGCCAGCGGCTGGGGCGACATCTTCGACAGCATCTTTAGCGGCAACGGCGCCTGGGGCAGCGATTGGGGCTCGGGCTTTGCCGGGGCCGCGGGCGCTGCCGGTGCGGGCGCGGGCCGCAACCGCGCGCGCAAGGGCGGCGACCTGTCGCTGACTGTCGACGTAACTGCCGAGGACGCGTTTCGCGGCGTGACGCACAAGGTCACCTATCGCATTCCCTCGACAGGCGAGCAGCAGACCATTACGGTCTCGGTGCCTGCAGGCGCGGTCGACGGCGGCAAGCTGCGTTACAAACGTCGCGGCGAGTATGGCGTTGCCGGCGGCGAGCGCGGCGACCTGGTCGTGACCACGCACGTGGAGGAGCATCCGCTGTTTAAGCGTAAAGGTGCCGACGTGACCATGGAGGTACCGGTCTCGGTCTATGAGGCGGCGCTCGGCTGCACGGTGGACGTGCCGACGCCCGGCGGTGCGACGGTTCGTCTGAAGGTGCCCGCGGGTACCCAGACGGGCAAGAAGTTCCGCTTTAAGGAGATGGGCGCGCCCGATGTTAAGCACCGTGGCCGCACAGGCGCGCTGCTCGTCGAGATTAAGGTGCAGGTTCCCACGAACCTGTCCGATGACGAGCGCGATGCCATGGCCAAGCTGCGCGAGGCCGACACGCGCGACTACCGCGAGAAGGTCAACCGTTACAAGGCGACGTACTAGTTTGGTTGTGGCGCCCGCGCCTGTCCACGGGCTTATGATGGACGATAACGAGACGGAAAGGGGTCAGGTAGCATGGCCGAGGACAATAGGAACAAACCGCTGTACATGATCAGCGTGGCGGCCGAGCTGACCGGCATGCACCCGCAGACTCTGCGCGTCTACGAGTCCAAAGGCTTGGTGAATCCCCAGCGCTCGGGCGGTAACACGCGCCTGTATTCGCGTGCCGATATCGAGCGTCTGGAACTCATCAACCAACTGACCGACGAGGGCATCAACCTTGCCGGCGTGGTGCGCATCCTCGATATGAAGGAGCGTTCCGAGGAGCGCGAGCGCGA
Source organism: Collinsella sp. (assembly GCA_019414425.1). Classification (GTDB taxonomy): domain Bacteria; phylum Actinomycetota; class Coriobacteriia; order Coriobacteriales; family Coriobacteriaceae; genus Collinsella. Next base: position 22,346 of record DXMB01000031.1, on the reverse strand, counting down.
GAACGAGAAGCTCCGCGCTCGCGTGCGCCAGCTCGAGGACGAGCTGCACGAGTATAAGATGCAGAAGAAGATCACCGCCCTGGCCCCGCGCGACGGCTCAGTCAACCCCGAGCAAGTCATGCGCAAGCTGCTAGGTACGGGTAGCGACCTATAGCTCCGCCGACGCTGCCGGGCACTCATTGGGGACAGACTTAAATGAGTGCCCGCAGAATGAGAGTGGATAATCTCCCGTTTTTGGCCTGTTTGCAGGCTCAAAGTGGGAGATTATCCACTCTCGTCATTTCGGCGTCTAAGTCTGCCCCCGGCACCCAACTCGTTCTTTGCTTTACTGAGATAAAGTGAACGTGCAGATTCGTAACCCACTCGCAACCGTTCTATGGCACGATATTGAACGAATGTATGCTATGCGCCCAAATCGTTTTGGGCAGAGTGGGAGACAGTATGGTCAAGCTGTACGAGGACGGCATCTACCTGCGCGGCGGCAGCGAGGTTGTGCCTGCGGCCGAGGCTGCCGAGCGCGGTATTACGCAGACGCCCGAGGATGCCAAGCGCGGCACCATCGCGTATTCGATCCTCCAGGCACACAATACGTCCGGAGATCCCGAGGCACTCAAGATTCGCTTCGACGCCATGGCGAGCCACGACATCACCTTTGTCGGCATCATCCAGACGGCGCGCGCCTCGGGCATGGAGCAGTTCCCGCTGCCTTACGTGCTCACCAACTGCCATAATTCGCTGTGCGCCGTGGGCGGCACCATCAACGAGGACGACCACGTCTTTGGCCTCTCGGCCGCCAAGAAGTACGGTGGCATCTTCGTTCCGCCGCATATCGCCGTTATCCACTCCTTTATGCGTGAGAACTTCGCGGGCTGCGGCAAGATGATCCTGGGTTCCGACTCGCACACCCGCTACGGCGCTCTGGGCACTATGGCCGTGGGCGAGGGCGGTGGCGAGCTGGCAAAGCAACTGCTGCGCGACACCTACGACGTCGCCTATCCCGGCGTCGTCGCCATCTACCTCACGGGTGCCCCGCGCCCCGGCGTCGGCCCGCACGATGTGGCGCTCGCCATCATCCGCGCTGTCTTTGCCAAGGGCTACGTCAAGAACAAGGTCATGGAGTTTGTGGGCCCCGGCATCGCGAGCATGACGACCGACTACCGCAACGGCGTCGACGTCATGACCACCGAGACCACCTGCCTGTCGAGCATCTGGGCCACCGACGAGGACACGCACGCGTTTTTGACCATGCACGGCCGCGGCGACGACTATCGCGAGCTCAAGCCCGCCGATGTCGCCTACTACGACGGTTGCGTCGAGGTCGACCTGTCGAGCATCAAGCCCATGATCGCACTGCCGTTCCATCCTTCCAACGGCTTTGAGATCGACGAGCTCAACGAGAACCTCGAGGACATCCTGCACGAGGTGGAGCTCGAGGCCGCCAAGATCGGCGAGGGCAAGACGCACTTTAGCCTGCTCGACAAGATCGTCGACGGCAAGCTGCACGTGCAGCAGGGCGTTATCGCCGGCTGCTCGGGCGGCAACTATGACTCCGTGGTCCAGGCTGCCCGCGTGCTCAAGGGCGCCAATACCGGCTGCGGCGAGTTCTCGCTGTCGGTCTATCCCACGAGCCAGCCCGTGGCGCTCGAACTTACACGCCGCGGCTACATCTACGACCTCATGGAGGCCGGCGCAATCGTGCGCACGGCATTCTGCGGCCCGTGCTTCGGCGCCGGCGACACGCCCGCCAACAACGGCCTTTCGATCCGTCACACCACGCGCAACTTCCCCAACCGCGAGGGTTCCAAGCCGGGTAATGGCCAGCTGAGCGCCGTGGCCCTGATGGACGCCCGCTCCATTGCGGCAACGGCTGCCAACGGCGGCGTCCTGACGCCGGCGACCGACCTGCCCGAGGACACTTGGGACGAGGCCTGCGAGTACACCTTTGACGACGCGCCGTACAAGAAGCGCGTGTACTGGGGCTTTGGCAAGGCGGAGCCTGCCGACGAGCTGGTCGAAGGCCCCAACATCAAGCCGTGGCCCGCGATGGAGCCGCTCGGCGACGACATCCTGCTCAAGGTTTGCTCCAAGATCATGGACCCGGTCACCACGACCGACGAGCTCATTCCCTCGGGCGAGACGAGCTCCTTCCGCTCCAACCCGCTGGGCCTGGCTGAGTTTACGCTGAGCCGCCGCGACCCGGCCTACGTGGGTCGCTCCAAGGAGGTCGACGCTGTGGAGAAGCGTCGCGTTGCCGGCGAGTCCGCGGGCGACCTGGCGGCGTTCGATGCCGAGCTTGCCGGTGTGTTTGAGGCGCTGGCCGGCGCGGGTGTCGCGGCCGATGCCAAGGCGACCGAGTTCGGTTCCATGATTTACGCCAAGAAGCCTGGTGACGGCAGCGCCCGCGAGCAGGCCGCGAGCTGCCAGCGCGTAATTGGCGGCCTGGCCAACATCGTCCACGAGTACGCCACCAAGCGCTATCGCTCCAACGTGATGAATTGGGGCATGGTGCCCTTCCAGATGGAGGCCGAGCCCAACTTTGAGGTGGGCGATTACGTCTTTGTGCCGGGTATCCGTGCCGCGTTCGATGGCGACCTGAAGGACATCGCCGCCTACGTGGTGCACGCCGATGGTGCGGTCGAGCAGATTGAGCTCTACATTGCCGATATGACGGCCGAGGAGCGTGCCATCGTCAAGGCCGGCTGCCTGATCAACTACAACAAGTTCAAGGCCGCTGCCGAGTAACGCACTTAATTGTCCGCCCGGGGCTTACCCTTTCCCGCTCGCTCACGCGCTTCGCGAGGGTCGCGTTCGGGAAAGGGTAAGCCCCGGGCTACATTTCTGCGTTCTCGTTGGGTCTTGAGGGACGCCAAAAATAGACTTGCTTGATGCCGCCCCTGTTATCGGGGCGGCCTCTTTTTGTCGAAAACCACCACAAAGGTGCCTGTCCCCTTTGTGGGGGTGGGGACGAGCTCGATGTTGTTGTGATCGTTGAGCGGCATGTTAATGGGCGTCCCTACAGGATTTCATCCAAGCCGGGAGTCTTGGTTGTTTTGGGGATGCCGAGTTTGGATGACGCGAAATCGTCAACATTGTCCTTAATTCCGTCTTTGGTGTAGACAGTGACTATATAGGTGCTGTGCCCAAATTCGCTCTTGTCGCGTATCGCCCAGGCCTGCCAGTAGGCAGCTCCGCCTCGCTCTCTGATTTTTCCAATGCGGCGGAGTTCTGTTCGCTTTAATTTCTGGTCGCTGTCGACGGTTCGGCCGACCTCATCGGTGAGCCCGCACTGTTCAAGCAGTTTGTCGAGGACTTGGTTCATGTGACGCTCATCGGTGTTTGGAGCATAGTCGTAAGCGAGGGTGATGGAGTCGAGTGGCTGGTCGTCGATCAAATAATTCATCGTCTGAGGTTCAAGGCTGAAATGGGGGAAGCATCCGTCAATCGTTCCGAGCAGCGGTAACATTGACCGCCAAATTCCGGTGGGAATTCCATCTTCGTAGAACACGCCGCGACAGATAAAGGAGAGCGAGGTGGCACGCGAGCCGGCGTCGACCATTCCGCATAAATCGAAGGGCGAGGCGATGCCAAGGGAAAAGGGCGTGGCGACGATAAGGAAGAGCATCACGATGGGTATGGCGAGAATGGCGATGACGTTGCGACCGGTGGAATGAGACGGCTTCATATGCGCTCCTCGAGACAAAGATCTGTTGAGGATAGGCAGAAATGGATATGTTCAGAGAACAATTCAAGTTTAATCTCATGGCGCGAGATGGTCGACCGTTAGCGTCGAAAACCACCACAAAGGTGCCTGTCCCCTTTGTGGTGGTGAGGAGCGCGCGGCTTCTTTTGGTAATAATGCTGGCTGGCGATATCATTAGTGCAGGTAGCGAAGGTTTGCGTTGTGGGGTGTTTTGCCGTGAGCCGTTCTGCCCGTATTGGATTGATTGTCTTGGCGCTTGCGATCGCTGTGGTTGGCGCGGGCGCTGTCGGTATGGCATTTCTACCTGCTGCGGTGACGGAGCCGGTGGTCAAGCCTGTGACTCAATCTGTCGAACTTCTGACCGGCGACGACAAGCCCGAGACCATTACCGTTGATTTTGATGAGCAGCCGGCTGTGCTGGGTATTAGCAATTATCCGCGTATTCAGCTTGGGGCCATGCGCTATACCACGGATACAAGCCTGATCGATAGGGCGTCCGAGCTACTCAAGGGCAAAACATTTAAGCGTTGGTACGGATATGCGTCCTATCGGGCAAAAGCGAACGACATGGTTGGCGGATGCCACTCTTCCATCGAGCTGGACACTGCAAACGGCGCAAAGTTATGTGATGTCTCGTACGATCCGGGCTACGAGGGCAATGAGGGTCCGGGCATCTACATCATGGACGGCGATGTCGCCTATGTCATGGAGGGCGACCAGACCGAGCTCAACGATTTTATGGGTCAGTGTATCCAAGATGCCTATAAACAGACCTGCTTGCCTGACCCGCAGACTGCACGCGATAGTGGGTCTGCCCGTACATGGCTGTTCGAGGATGAGATGCCCTGGACCGTCGAATCGGGAAGTACGGGTTCGGCGAAGGAGTAGAAACCGCGACCACCACAAAGGTGCCTGTCCTCTTTGTGGTGGTTTTCGGTCTGTCTCGATCTGTAACATCTAGGATCAAAAATGGCTGCTAGATGTTACAGATCGAGACGGTAGCGCGCCTGGGCAGCGGCGGGCTGACATCTCAGTACCCTATCCGTAATTCACTCAGAAAATCTTATATATAGAGACTTAGATTTGTGTATAAGATCGTACAAAGCTGGCAACAATACTTCTCGAACAACGTGAAGCCGCCCCGTAGGGCGGCCGCCCCAAGAGAGGTGATTCCATGAGAATCGATAAGCTAGCAATGACGTCGCGCGAGGCGCTGCAGACCGCCATGAGCACGGCTGCCGACGCGCAGGCCGGCGCGGTGGAGCCGATTCACCTGCTGTCCGCCCTGCTCGGTGCCGGCGAGCGCAATATCTCCGTGATCATCGAGCGCATCGGCGCCGACCCAGCCCAGCTCGCACGCTCCACGCAGGATGCCATCGACCATGCGCCTAAGGTTTCGGGCGAGGGTCAGCAGATGGGCCTGTCCAACGAGCTCGTTCGCGTCATCGAGAAGGCCGAGAAAAAGGCCACCAAGATGGGTGACAGCTTTGTGGTGACCGAGCATCTGCTGATGGCGCTTGCCGAGGACAAGGGCGAGGCTGGTCGTGTACTGCGTGACGCTGGCGTGACCAAGGAGCGCATCGAGCAGGTCTACGAGGAGCTGCGTGGCGATGACCGCGTGACGTCTGCCGAGGACAAGACCCAGTTTGAGGCGCTGGAGCAGTACGGTCGCAACATCTGCGATCTGGCCCGCGCCGGCAAGCTCGACCCGGTCATCGGCCGTACCGACGAGATCCGCCGTACCATCCAGGTTCTGTCCCGCCGCACCAAGAACAACCCCGTGCTCATCGGCGAGCCGGGCGTCGGCAAGACGGCCATCGTCGAGGGTATCGCCCAGCGTATCGTGGCCGGCGACGTGCCGAGCACCCTGCGCGACCGCGACCTCATCGAGCTCGACATGAGCGCGCTGGTCGCCGGCGCCAAGTATCGCGGCGAGTTCGAGGACCGCTTGAAGGCCGTGCTCAAGGAAGTGCAAAAGGCGCAAGGCAAGGTCATCCTGTTCATCGATGAGCTCCACACCATCGTGGGCGCGGGTGCCACCGAGGGCTCCATGGATGCCGGCAACATCCTCAAGCCGGCGCTCGCCCGTGGCGACTTGCACGCAATCGGCGCGACCACGCTCGACGAGTACCGCAAGTACATCGAGAAGGACGCGGCGCTCGCCCGTCGTTTCCAGACCGTGATGGTCAGCGAGCCTACCGTCGAGGACACCATTTCAATCCTGCGTGGCCTGAAGGAGAAGTACGAAATCTTCCACGGCGTACACATCACCGATAGCGCGCTCGTGGCTGCCGCCGACCTCTCCGACCGCTACATCGCCGACCGCTTCCTGCCCGACAAGGCTATCGACCTGGTCGATGAGGCCGCGAGCCGCCTGCGCATGGAACTCGACAGCATGCCGGTCGAGATCGACGCCACCACGCGTCAGCTCACCCAGCTGCAGATCGAGGAACAGGCGCTCATGAAAGAGACCGACGACGCCTCTAAGGAGCGTTTGGAGGCTCTGCGCCAAGAGATTGCCGAAGTCCAGGAAAAGCTCAACGTGCAAAAGGCCGGCTGGCTCAACCAAAAGAACGCCATCGACCACGTGCAGGAGCTTAAGGGCCAGCTTGACGCGGCCAAGAGCGAAGAGGAGCGCGCGACGCGCAACGGCGATCTGGGCCGTGCGTCCGAGCTTCGCTATTCTGTGATCCCGGGTCTGCAGCAGCAGATTCAGGATTCCGAGGCTGCGCTCGAGGCGCAAAAGCAGCAGGACGGCGAGGGCCTCAACGAACAGGTGACCTCCGACGAGATCGCCGAGGTCGTGAGCGCCTGGACCGGTGTGCCCGTGTCCAAGATGATGCAGGGCGAGCTCGACAAGTTGAAGGGCTTGGAGGGCGAGCTGCATAAGCGCGTTATCGGTCAGGACGAGGCCGTCTCCGCTGTAGCCGCGGCCGTGCGTCGCAGCCGTGCGGGTCTCTCCGACCCAGACAAGCCCATCGGCAGCTTCTTCTTCCTGGGCCCCACCGGCGTAGGCAAGACCGAGCTCGCCAAGGCGCTGGCCGAGTGCCTGTTCGATGACGAGCGCGCGCTCGTGCGTATCGACATGTCCGAGTATATGGAGAAGTTCAGCGTCCAGCGTCTGATCGGTGCGCCCCCGGGATACGTGGGCTATGACGAGGGCGGCCAGCTCACCGAGGCCGTGCGCCGTCGTCCCTACTCCGTGATCTTGCTCGACGAGATGGAGAAGGCTCATCCGGATGTCTTTAACGTGCTGCTGCAGGTGCTCGACGACGGCCGTTTGACCGACGGTCAGGGTCGCCAAGTGTCCTTCAAGAACACGATTATCATCATGACGTCCAACGTGGGCTCCAAGGCTATCGCCGATCTGTCCGGCAAGGACGAGGAGGAGATGCGCCATCAGGTTGACGGGGCCATGGCTCAAACCTTCCGCCCCGAGTTCCTCAACCGTATCGACGATATCGTGGTGTTCCATCCGCTCGGCATGGCGCAGATCGAGAAGATCGTCGACATCCAGCTCGCCGACGTCCGCGCGCGTCTGGCCAAGGAGCGCATGACGCTGGCCATCACCCCGGCGGCCAAGCAGATGCTCGCCGTGGGCGGCCTGGACCCGGTCTTTGGTGCCCGTCCGCTCAAGCGTCTCGTGCAGCGCGAGGTCGTGGATGCCATTGCCGCCGCTATCATCGACGGTACGGTGCGCGAGGGCGATCAGGTGACGGTCGATGTCGACAAGGACGGCGGCTTTACCGTCGTGTGCGACAACACGCCGGCGGCCACCTACGAAGTCCCCGACGCCGAGTAGATTTTGGGCCGGCTTTAAAACCGCCCCTCATCGCAAAACGCCAAGGGCGGCGGATCCAATCGGGTCCGCCGCCCTTTTTCGTGCGACAATCGATGGTGTTGAACGTGAGTACATGGCAAGGAGCTATGCAGATGACAGACAAGAACAAGACGAACACGCCGGCGACCGATGCCGCACCCGCCGCACCTAAGCCTGCGCCTAAACCGGCGCCCAAGCCGCGCGACCCCTATATCCGTGCCGAGAACGAGGATGACGACGGCTACGATCCTTATAGCGATCGTCGCCCCGAGCGCGAACCCCTCTTCGAAGCCGACCCCTGGCGTTAAGTAGCTCATTTGGGACGGGGCTTTTTTAGCTACTTTGTTTTCGGCTAGAGGCGTTCATGCCTGCCCCCTCGGCCGCTCGATATCCTCCGGGAGGGGCCACTAATAGAAAACTTGCTTATCCATTAATCAAGATACGCATAATCTTGCTCTCCTGCTAATCAAGAATCGTTATAATCTTGATTAGCAGGAGAGCAAGATTGGAGAATTATGGCATTCAACGACTTGGTGGCTCAAAAAATAAAGGACTTTGAGCAACAGGGGATTCCGCAGGTCTTTGAGCGCGACCTTGATCTGGGCAACCCGCAGGAGCCAAAGCGCGACAACATCGTATATGTGATTGTGGGCGCCCGTCGTTGTGGAAAGACGTATCGCCTGTATCAGGAGATACGGCGGCTTCAGGGCCAAGGCGTCGAGCTTGACCGGATGCTATATTTCAATTTTGAGGATGAGCGCTTGCGTCCGTATGAGCCATCGCTACTAGCGGACGTGCTCGATACATTCTATGCACTATATCCTGCTGCTCGAGGCGAGGGCGCCTACCTTTTCTTTGACGAGATCCAGGAAATACCCGAATGGGGTGCGTTTCTGCGACGCGTGGTCGATACGGAGAAGGCGACCGTTTACGTGACGGGATCTTCTTCTAAGATGCTGTCCTCAGAACTTAAGAGCGAGTTCAGGGGCCGTTCTCTTGTGCGAGAGCTTTTTCCGTTGAGTTTTTCGGAATACGTCCGATATAAGACGGGGAGCGTTCCTGAGTCGAACGCGCCCTTCTCCTCAAGCGCTGCAGCGTTGCTCCGACACCATCTGGTCGGATATCTCGAGCGAGGGGGATTCATCGCGACACTTGAGCAGACGCCCGCAGACGCGATTCAGCTGCTACAGGAATATGCGTCGCGAACGGTCGCTATGGACGTTGTGGAGCGTTACGACGTCAAGAGCCCTCGTTTGGCCTCACTGTTTCTGACGCGGTGTATGGCATCTTCGGGACGAGAGCTGTCGGTGAACAAGGTGTACAACGAGTTCAAGAGCAGGCAGATACCCGTCAGTCGTAATTCGCTCAGCGACTTACTTGAGTATTACGAGGACGCCTACCTGCTGTTTTCTGTGCCGGAGTTTACGCGTTCACTTGCAAATAATACGCGGTCTGCGTCTAAAGTCTACGCTGTCGATCCTGCGATGTTTGGAGCATTCTCTCCCGCATCGGCATTGGACCAGGGCCAGAGGCTCGAGACTGCGGTGTTCAATGCGCTCAGAAGAAGGACTCCTGCGGTGCGGGTCGGTTCGGTCTGCCGCCTACTGGTCAAGGAGAAGAATAAAAGCCATGAGGTTGACTTTGTGGCTGGGGATGCACTTCTCATGCAGGCTTATAGCCTGACTCAGGTGAGTGTGGATATGGCAAGCGAGAAAACGCGCGAACGCGAAATTGCAGCCCTCGATGCCTCGATGGCCCAGTTTGATCTTGGCGAGTCGGTAATCGTTACTATGGATGAACAGGCCGATATTCCATGTGAACACGGTGTGGTACACGCTGTGCCCGCATGGAAGTGGCTCCTTGCCTAATCATCTACGGATCTGTGGGGCCAGGACCTCCTGGCCCCTTCATCACGGTTGGGGAGTACCATGATGCGCCCGGCTAGTCCTGGGCCTTGATGCTCGGCAGCAGAATCTGGGCGATGTAGTCGCATTCGAGCTTGGTGGCAGCGTCGGCCTTGCCGTCTTTGCCGACCAGCACGCTCTTGATCTGGCTGTAGGTGTAGCGGTTGCCGGTCGTAAGCTCGACAAGCTCAATGGCTGTGTCCATGGGATAGGTCGACACGGGGTTCTGCGTGCGCCCGTTGATGGTCTGGGGCACCACGTACGGATAGACGGGGCCGCTGGCGTAGACGGTATAACCGTTGCCTAGATTGGCCGCACCCAAAACCGTATCGCCCTCATCGGGCGTAAAGCTCTCGCCCTCGCGCACCGCGACGAGCGTCACAATCGGCGTATCGCTGTCGCCGGCAAGATAGATGCATAGCGTGCTGCCATTTTGCCAAGTCTCGACCTTGCCGTACCATTCGACGGGGATATCGAGCTGGTAGAGGTCGGTTGCCTTGTGACGGGCGTCGGCATCACGGGCTGCCTGTGCCTTTTGCGCGCTCAGGGCATTGACGGCGGCGTCGCGCCGCGCGGTTGCCGCCTGCTGGAGCACCTTGGCGGTGGCGGCGGAGCTCGCGCCTCCCTCCTCGGCATATTTGGCGGCGGCATCGATCTGGTCGTCGGTTACCGTGTCGGCCGAAGGCACCTTGAGCTTAAAGGCGGCCTGGCTGCTTAGGTCCTGTCCGTCGCTCTTGATCGTGACCTGCGTCTTGGTGGTCGGGACGGTATAGATGGTGCCGTCGGCCGCGATGGGGGAGGCAGCGATGGAGAGCGTGTAATCGCCGGGCAGCAGTTTGATGCCGCGGCCGTGCTCGTCAACGTAGAGCGTTTCGCTCACAGAAGAGCCGTCGGAGTCCTGGCCACTCACCTGCACGGGGATCTTTGAGCCGGTGGAGCAGTCGAGTCCCGCGGCATGTACGCCAATTTGCACCGACATCATGGTATGGGCGTTTGCGGCAACTACGGCGGCCTGCTCTTGCTGGTATCCGTTCCAAGCCGCATAGCCCGCGCCGCCGGCGACGAGCGCGACGGCCACGACACCGGCGACCATCAGATTGCGGCGCTTGGGCGACATCTTACGATGACGAACCTCGGCTTCGTGTGCCGAGGGAGCGGACGGCAGGGGAATATCTCCCATGGCGATGGTCTCGTCGACGACTGGCGCAGAGCCCAAGCCGGGGAGCTCGCGGGTGAGCGATTCGTCGACGGGCAAGTCGCCAAGCAGGGAGGTCTCATCTCCCGCGTTGGGTTCCGGTTGGCCATTGCCCTCGTCATCGCCTTTTTCGACATCGGCTTCATCGCGAGCATCCTCGACGTCGTCGCCCGTATCCGGTATGCCATCGCCCGCCGCGTCCTGCATGTCGACGATTGTCTCGTCAAACGCAACTTCGTCCAGCGAAAACCGGTCTAGGCTCTCCAAGGCCTCGGCGCACGCCGCTGCATCTTGGGCCGCGTCCTCTTGGCCCATCGTCTCATCTTTCATATATCCCCCAAGCTCAATATCGGGACAACAATGTACCCAAAAACGGGGCTCCATAGAGCCGCCGCATGATTTGAAATCCGATTTTATATATGCGCGTGTTTTTGAATAGATGAATAGAGGCGCAACGACAAAAAGCCCCCGGAAAGCGAGCGAAACGCTTTTCGGGGGCTCTGCGAGACATTGGATTGAAAGGCCTGGTGAGCGGGCCTATACCCAAGTGCCAACAGCGGCCAACATGTTACTCGGCGTGCGCGTAATCAACCTTGGCACGGCGAGCGGTGGCCTTCTCCCAATCGCTGGTGCCCTCAAAGACATCCTGCTTGTAGGGATTGCGGCCGAGCTTCTTGGCGCGGTAGGCGATGTAGATGATCGCGGCGACGTTGGCGATCAACGCGGCGATCGAGACCGCGGTAGCGGCGCCGGGGTCGAGCGTGGAGTGGGTCACAAAGATGGACTCCTCCTGGAAGTACGGGAATACCTGGGCAAACATGCACCAAATAGCCAGCGTAAAGGCACGGTTCTGGATCCAGCCGCCCTTGTTCCAGATAAAGGCGGCGACGGTGGGCGCCAGCAGCAGTGCAAAGCCGCAGAACCAGGAGTGGGTGGGCAGACAGTTGTAGGTGTAGCAGAAGTTCCAGATATCGTAGGCGATGATGTAGACCCAGGTCATGTCGGGCCACAGCATGTCGGTCTTGTCCTCAGAGGCGTAGACACTCCACCAACCGGTCATGCAGAAGATGTTGATGATACCGGCGATGCCGTTGAACACGTTGTTCCAGCCGGCGAGCTGCGTGGCGCCCTCGGAGGTGACCCAGGTGGACTCGCCCAGGACAAAGAAGTGATAGGCGCTCTCAAAGTCGGACACGACGGCGATCATGATGTTGATGGCGACGATCACAAACGGCCACGCGCGGAACCAATGCGCCTTGCCGATCTTGCCCCACTGGTACTTAATGGCAATGAAGCCCCAGCAACCGGCCAGCGCCGCGTATACCTTGGCGTAGTGGAACCAGCTGTTCTGGTACACATGGGTGGGGTTGGTGAGCGCCCACTCGGCACCCTGTGAGACGCCGATGGCGATAGCGACGCAGTAGATGGTCATGGCCAGCGGAGCCACGCCAAAGATGATGGCCGCGCCCAGCTTGGTGCGGCGGCCGACCTCGTTGAGCACGATCAGGCCAATAAAGACCATGGCCCAGCCGGCCCAGTGGATAAGGGTATTGCTACCCTAAACATCGAACAGCATGCTGCTCTCCTTTCACAAGCCCGCGGCCCCTCTTCTGATCGCGGGCAGTTTGGCCAAATGTCGTCAGTTCTGGGGCTTGCGCTCCTGATACTTGGCGGTATAGCCCTCGATATGGAGCGTCGAGGCGATGATTTCCTTGACTGTCTCGTCGGGCACATCGGGGTGCGTGCGGATATACATCAGCAGCCCCATGATGAGGGTGTAGAACGTCTCGTAGACATGGTCGATGCGTAGCTCGTGATGGGCGACAAAATCCACCACGGTGGTATCGCAGATATACTGCGCCACGCGCTGGACCACGTTGTGCAAAAAGCCGCCGTAGAGCGCGCCGCTGCTCGAGGTGAGCGTGCTCGGCAACTCGTGGCCGCTCACGACCAGGCGCTTAAAGAGCGGAGCAACGGTGTCGAGTGCGCCTTCGATGTCGCCAACCGTGCGGCTGGCGTTCCACTGCTCGAGCTCGGCGATAAAGCCGTCGATTGCCTCGTCCATAACGGCGGTGACGGCGGCATCCATATCGGCAAAGTAGTGGTAGAACAGCGAACGCGCGCAGCCAGCCCGCTTGGTCACGGCCGATACCGAAAGATGGGACACACCAAGCTCGGCGCTCACGGCGCGCACAGCGGCGAGGATCTCGCGACGGCGCTCGTCGCCCGTCAGGCGTTTTGCCGCGCTATCGGATGCGGGGACGGCATCGACCACAGAGATATCTGCTGCGTTGTTGCCCATGTTTTGCCGCCTTTCATCCTCTTTTGCCTGACCGTTCGCCTAACAGTCTTGAATATTGTTGACGGTTCGTCAATACTGTTTTTGACACAATGTCAACAATAGCGGGTGAACGGCATGGGGGCATGTCGAACCCGTACAAAGAGGGGCGCCGCGGTCTCGCCGGGCTGTGGCAAGAGAAGGGACGACTATGATTCTCAGCGGACCGGGGATTAGCTATACCGAGCCCGATATCGGCGCGGAGTTCGTGCCGCCGATACCGGAGCATCCGCGCGAGGCCATCGTCAAACTGTGTGAGCACTGCACCAACCGCCTGCTGCACCGCGACGAGCTGCTGGGCTACGAGTACTGGTCGTTTGCCGAGGCCGCAACCGACGAGCAGGCCGAAGTGCTCTGCAAGATGAAGATGCGCCGTCCCTATACGCTGCCCGAGATGGTCAAGCTCACCGGCATGCCCGAGGCCGATATCGAAAAAATGCTCGACGACATGAGCTACACGGGTCTGCTCGAGTACAACTGGGAAAACCCCGAGCGCGCCAAGCAGTGGGTGCTGCCCATGCTGGTGCCGGGTTCCGCCGAGTTCCTCAACATGCGCGTGAGCCAGCTCGAGGAGCATCCGGTCTATGCCAAGTTCTTTGAGCAGGCGTCCAAGGGACCGCTGTCCAAGGCCACGCCGATGGTGCCGCCCGGCGGTGCCGGCATCGGCATGCATGTCATTCCGGTCGAGAAGGCCATCGATGCTGCGAGCACCTCGGTGCCGATCGAGCATATCGAGCATTGGCTCGACAAATACGAAGGTAAGTATGCCGCTAGCACCTGCAGCTGCCGCGCGAGCCGTCGCGTGATGGGAGAGGGCTGCGCCGACGACCCGGCCGATTGGTGCATCGCCGTGGGCGATATGGCCGACTACGTGGTCGAGACCGACCGCGGCCATTATGTGACGCGCGAGGAGGTCTACGACATCCTGCGCCAGGCCGAGGACAACGGCTTTGTGCACCAGATCACCAACATCGACGGTGAGAACAAAATCTTCGCCATCTGCAACTGCAACGTCAACGTGTGCTACGCCCTGCGCACTTCGCAGCTGTTCAACACGCCCAACCTGTCGCGCTCGGCCTACGTCGCCAAGGTCGAGAAGGACAAGTGCGTGGCCTGCGGTCGCTGCGTTGAGGTGTGTCCGGCCGGCGCCGCCAAACTGGGCCAGAAGCTCTGTAGCAAAAAGGCTGGCGGACAGGTGCCCGAGTATCCGCGCCAGGAGCTGCCCGATGCCACCAAGTGGGACCACACCAAGTGGTCGCCCAACTACCGCAACGACAACCGTATCGAGACGCATGAGTCCGGCACCGCTCCCTGCAAGACGGCCTGCCCCGCGCACGTTGCCGTTCAGGGCTATTTGAAGCTCGCGGCGCAGGGCCGCTATGACGAGGCGTTGGCGCTCATCAAGCGCGAGAACCCGTTGCCCGCTATCTGCGGCCGTGTGTGCAACCGCCGCTGTGAGGATGCCTGCACCCGCGGTCGCGTGGACGAGGCCGTGGCCATCGACGAGGTCAAGAAGTTTATCGCCCAGCGCGATCTGGATGCCGCGACTCGCTATGTCCCACCTGTGGTGACCCCGACGCGTGCCGGCGGCTTCGACCAGAAGATCGCCATCATCGGCGCCGGTCCGGCCGGTCTGTCCTGCGCCTTCTATCTGGCCGAGAAGGGCTACAAGCCCGTCGTGTTCGAGAAAAACGAGCGCCCGGGCGGCATGCTCACCTACGGCATTCCCAGCTTTAAGCTGCAGAAGGACGTTATCGAGGCCGAGGTCGAGGTCATTCGCCTGATGGGCGCCGAGTTCCGCTATGGCGTGGAGGTCGGTCGCGATGTGACGCTCGACGAGCTTCGCGCGCAGGGCTTTAAAGCCTTTTACGTGGCCATTGGCTGCCAGGGTGGCCGCCTTGCCGGTATTCCGGGCGAGGATGCCGAGGACGTGACCGTGGCCGTCGACTTTTTGCGCGAGGTCAACAGCGGCAAGATCGACGCGCTGCCCGGGCGCACCATCGTGGTGGGCGGCGGCAACGTGGCCATCGATGTCGCGCGCAACGCCTGCCGTCTGGGTTCCGAGCACGTTGAGATGTTCTGCCCGGAGAGCGAGGTCAAGATGCCTGCCAGCGAGGAGGAGCGTCGCGAGGCCATTGAGGACGGCGCGCACATTAGCTGCGGCTGGGGCCCCAAGGAGATTCACCTGGACGAGGCCGGTCGTGTGTGCGGTATCACCTTTAAGCGCTGCACGCGTGTCTTTGACGACGAGGGCCGTTTTGCGCCCGAGTATGACGAGAACGACTTGCGCCGTGTCGATGCCGACCGTGTCGTCATGTCGATTGGCCAGTCCATTGTGTGGGGCGACCTGCTGGCTGGCTCCAAGGTGGAGCTCGGCCGCAGCCAGGGTGCCCTTGCCGATCCGCAGACGTACCAGACCGCCGAGCCCGACATCTTTGTGGGCGGCGACGTCTACACCGGTCCCAGCTTTGCTATCGACGCCATCGCCGCCGGTCACGAGGCCGCCGTGTCCATCCATCGCTTTGTGCAGCCGGGCTCCACGCTCACCATCGGCCGCAACCAGCGCCGCTACACCGCGCTTGACCGCGACGATGTTGTGATTGAGAGCTATGACAACGCAAGCCGCGAGGTGGCACGTGTCGACCGCGAGCGCGAGAAGGCTGCGCCCTTTAGCGAGTACGTCGAGACCTTTACCGAGGAGCAGGTGCGCGCCGAGACCGCTCGCTGCTTGGGCTGCGGTGCCTCGATCGTCGACCCCAACAAGTGCATCGGCTGCGGCCTGTGCACCACCAAGTGCGCGTTTGACGCCATCCATCTGGATCGCGACCGCCCCGAGTGCTCCACGATGGTCAAATACGAGCAAAAGCTCCCCAGCCTCGGCAAGTACGCTTTGAAGCGTGCGATCAAAATCAAATTTGGGAAGAAATAAAAAACGCAACAAACAAGAGAACGGCGTAGAGAACGGTTGGACAGCGAGCGAGTCCCAGGCGTGGCGAGGTGCCTTGAAAGAGGAGGGCATAGGGCTTTTGCCCATGCCCGACGATTGAAAGGCAGATCGTCCGTCTGGGGCTCGCGCAGCGTCAAGTCGACCGCCGTTCGTTAGAACGGCGGAAGAAAAAGTGCATGAATTAGGAATCGTCTATCACATCATTCGCGATGTCGAGAATGTGGCGCGCGCCAATGGCGTGAGTCGCGTTTCGAGCGTGACGCTGCTCCTGGGCGAGGTCTCGGGCGTCGTTCCCGATCTGCTGCTTGATGCTTGGCGCTGGGCGGCAGATAAAAAGCCTATCACGCAGGGCGCGGAGCTTATTGTGGAGCCTGTCGAGGCCGTGACGCATTGCGAGGCGTGCGGCTGCGACTACGCGACGGTCGAGCACGGCAAGACCTGCCCCCATTGCGGTAGCGGCGAGACCTATCTGCTGCAGGGCCAGGAGGTCATGATCAAGCAGATCGAGACCCCCGACGAGGACCCGACAGACGCTGCCCCCGACGGCCTATCCGATGCCCCCGATGCCGTCGACGCCGCCAACCCCCTCCACATCGCCTAACTTAGTCGTTGGGGACGTTCTTAAACGACTAGTCATTAAAGAACGTCCCTAACGACTACTTTGCTAGATCATATTTCTTACCATTAGTCAAGCACCATCTGTTTAAACGAAATAGCCTCAACGCGAGCACATTTGTGTCTGTTTAAAACCGGCAATAATGAACAGCGTGCTCAATTCGGTCATGTAAATAGATCAGCTATCAATCCTCAGCAGCAAATCAGCCAAAATACTGGAATGTAATCAGCTTGTAACAAAACAAGACGTTTAAACAAATAATGCTACCTTTTGCAGTTTTTCAAACAATTCTGCTGTATTTGCAGCTATACTCCATAACTGTCGTGTAGGAATTACGTAGACAAAAAGGAGGTTATGTGATGGTAAGTATTGTTCTTGCTAGCCATGGTGACTTGGCGGCTGGAATCAAGCAGACGGGCTCGATGGTCTTTGGCGATCAGCCGTCTGTTGCCGTGGTCTCGCTCGAGCCGAGCATGGGCCCCGACGACTTCCGTGCCAAGGTCGAGGAGGCAATCGCTTCCTTCGAGGACCAGGAGCAGGTGCTCTTCCTCGTTGATCTGTGGGGCGGCACGCCGTTCAACCAGATCAGCGGGCTCATCGAGGGGCACGATTCCTGGGCTATCGTCACCGGTGTCAACCTGCCTATGCTCATCGAGGCATATTCGCAGCGCTTTGACGCAAAGAACACTGCACATGCGATCGCAAAACATCTCGTGACTGAGGCTAAGGCCGGCGTGCGCGTCAAGCCCGAGTCTCTGGAGCCCGAGGAGAAGAAGCCGGCTGCGGCCGCCGCTGCTCCTGCGGGTGCCATTCCTCCGGGAACGGTGATCGGCGACGGGCACATCAAGATCGCCCACGTCCGTATCGACACGCGCCTGCTGCATGGTCAGGTGGCCACCACGTGGACCAAGCAGATCAACCCCAACCGCATCATCGTGGTCTCCGACGGCGTTGCTCACGACGAGCTCCGCAAGACCATGATCGAGCAGGCTGCCCCTCCGGGAGTCCACGCCAACGTCGTGCCTATCAAGAAGATGGCCGAGGTCGTCAAGGACACGCGCTTTGGCGACACCAAGGCGATGCTGCTGTTCGAGAACCCGCAGGATCTGCTCAGGGCCATCGAGGCCGGCGTCGACATCAAGGAAGCCAACATCGGTTCCATGGCCCACTCCAAGGGCAAGGTCGTCGTCACTAACGCCGTCGCCATGGGCGATGACGATGTCAAGACCATCGAGGCTCTCAAGGCCAAGGGCGTCAAGTTCGAGGTCCGCAAGGTTCCTTCGGATTCCTCCGAGGATCTCGACGCCATGTTGAAGAAAGCTAAGGCCGAACTGGCCGCTCAAGCATAGTAAAGGAGGGTCCGATACATGTCTGCAATCACTATTCTGCTTGTTGCGATTGTCGCGTTGCTTGCCGGTATGGAAGGCATTCTGGATGAGTTCCAGTTCCATCAGCCGCTCGTGGCATGCACGCTTATCGGTCTCGTAACCGGTCACCTTCAGGAGGGCATCCTCCTGGGCGGTTCGCTCCAGATGATGGCCCTTGGCTGGGCTAACGTCGGCGCCGCCGTCGCGCCTGACGCCGCTCTGGCCTCGGTCGCTTCTTCGATCATCATGGTGCTCGCCCTCAACGGCGGCGCCACTGATTCGGCCAAGGCCGTTACCGCGGCCATCGCCGTCGCCGTCCCGCTGTCGGTCGCTGGTCTGTTCCTGACCATGATCTGCCGTACCATTGCTACCGCTATCGCTCACGCCATGGACGGTTGCGCCGAGAAGGGCGACTTCTCCGGCATCGAGCGCTGGCAGTACGCTGCCATCCTCATGCAGGGCCTTCGTATCGCCATCCCGGCAGTACTTCTGTGCGTTATCCCGGCCGAGGCTGTTACCAACGCGCTTAACGCTATGCCCGACTGGCTGTCCGGCGGCATGGCCGTCGGCGGCGGCATGGTCGCTTCCGTCGGTTACGCCATGGTCATCAACATGATGGCCACCAAGGAGACCTGGCCGTTCTTCATCCTCGGCTTTGTCCTTGCTGCCATCCCTCAGCTCACGCTGATCGCCCTTGGCCTCATCGGCATCTCCCTTGCCCTCATCTACCTTGGCCTTAAGGATCTGGCCAAGCAGGGTGGCGGCACGGGCGGTGGCTCCGGCGACCCGCTCGGCGACATTCTGAACGATTACGAGTAGGAGGGGAGTGATACATATGGCAGAGAACAAGATTCAGCTCACCAAGGCTGACCGTAAGAAGGTTTGCTTCCGTCATCAGTTCCTTCAGGGCTCGTGGAACTACGAGCGTATGCAGAACGGCGGCTGGTGCTTCGCAATGATCCCTGCGATCAAGAAGCTCTACACCAGCAAGGATGACCAGATTGCCGCGCTTAAGCGCCACCTGGAGTTCTATAACACCCACCCCTATGTTTCCGCCCCCGTCATTGGCGTTACCCTCGCCCTCGAGGAGGAGCGCGCCAACGGTGCTCCGATCGATGACGTCGCCATCCAGGGCGTCAAGGTCGGTATGATGGGCCCGCTCGCCGGCGTCGGTGACCCCGTCTTCTGGTTCACCCTTCGCCCGATTCTGGGCGCTCTGGGCGCTTCCCTGGCCATGTCCGGCAGCATCGTCGGTCCGTTGCTGTTCTTCTTCGCGTGGAACATCATCCGTTACGCTTTCCTGTGGTACACACAGGAGTTTGGCTACAAGGTCGGCTCCTCTATCGCCAAGGACCTCTCCGGCGGTCTGATGGGCAAGGTCACCGAGGGCGCTTCCATCCTGGGTATGTTCATCATCGGCGCCCTGGTCGAGCGCTGGGTGTCCATTTCCTTCACCCCGATCGTCTCCACGGTCAAGCAGTCTGCTGGCGCCTTTATCGACTGGGCTAGCCTGCCCTCCGGTTCCGAGGGTATCAAGGAAGCGCTGACGATGTACAACTCCGTCGGTGCTACCGCCCTTGATCAGATGAAGGTCACCACGCTCCAGGGTAACCTCGATCAGCTCATCCCCGGCCTTGCCGCCGTGTGCCTGACCCTGCTGGTCTGCAAGCTCCTCAAGAAGAAGGTCAGCCCGATCGTCATCATCCTGGCTCTCTTCGCCGTCGGCATCATCGGTCGCTTCTGCGGCTTCATGTAAGCACGCTTCGGCTTAAGACCGAGAGTTGCTAGGTAAGGGCTTTTGAGCCATTGAAACGGACCGCACCCGGTGGGTACACTGGATGCGGTCCGATTGTTTTTATTGGAGGGCGAGGCGCGTATGGCGCAATCTCAGAACAGCACGGTCGATCTGGCAACGCCGGCAACCTGCCTGATGGGGCTTACCAGCCACGGTAACGTGATGGTGGGCAATAAGGCGTTTGAGTACTATAACGAGCGCAATCCCGAGGATTATATTCAAATCCCGTGGGACGAGGTCGACTATATTGCCGCCGAGGTTTTGCGCGGCACCAAGAAGATTACGCGTTTTGCCATCTTCACCAAGGACAACGGTCACTTTACGTTTTCGACGCGCGACGACAAAGAGACGCTTCGCGCGGTCCGCAAGTACGTCGACGAGAATAAGCTCGTGCGTTCGCCCGACTTTATCGATGTGACGGCCAAGGGCGCCAAGAGCATCCCCTCCGT
>DXMB01000031.1:0-2115 GCA_019414425.1 Collinsella sp. | reverse complement strand
GTTCGCCCGACTTTATCGATGTGACGGCCAAGGGCGCCAAGAGCATCCCCTCCGTCATCAAAGGCCTCTTCCACAAAGGCAACTAGCTCCTCATAAGTTGCGGTGAAATAGTTTCTAAATACGGCTTTAGATGCTTCAGACAGGAACTATTCCACCGCAACTTCGAAGTCTAGTCATGCGACGTATGGCGATGCAGTAAATCTGCTACACTAGTACAACATGCCTCCGTAGCTCAGGGGATAGAGCACCGCTCTCCTAAAGCGGGTGTCGACGGTTCGAATCCGCCCGGGGGCACCAGAGAATATGACGGCGTCGCGATAGCGGCGCCGTTTCTGGTTTGTGGGGACCGCCGGCGGATTCGGACCGTCGACACCCGCGTCGCCAATTTCCCCGCGGGGGGAGTTTTCGAATCCGCCCGGGGGCACCAGAGGAATATCGAGCCCGGTACCACCACGGTGCCGGGCTCTTTTGGTGTTAGAGCTGCGCCTTTCCATGCTAGCGGGTCGCATCAAAAGCAAAGCGCCCGCTTGCCGGGGGAGCAAGCGGGCGCTTCTGAGCGAATATGTTTGCGGCGTTCGCTGCGCAGATAATAAGCAGCCGGCTAGTTGCTTGTACCGGAATCGTCGCCTGAATCAGTACCAGAGCCAGAAACCGAAACCGTCAGCGTGATCGTGCTGTCGGTGGACTGCTTACCAGTGGGGGAGACGCCCGTCACGGTGGCGTTTTCGTTGCCACTCACGGGGTTGCCGTTCTGATCGCAGAATGCGATGTTGTAGAATCCGGCGTTGTTGAGCGCGGTGACGGCGGCGGAGATGCTCTTGCCGTACAGGTTGCCCGGAACGCTGGCCTTGCCGGACTTCTTGGCGATGACGACGGTGATCGTGGCGCCGGGCTTCTGCTTGCCGCTGGGGTTCCAGCTAATGACGGTGCCCTCGGTGACGGAATCGTTCTCCTGGTAGCTCACGTTGACGCCAAAACCGGCCATGTCGAGAGCGTTGCGTGCCTGGGCCTCGGTCATGTCGGTCAGATCGGGGACGGAGGTGGTGTCAGGACCGCTGGAGACCTTATACGAGATGGTCGTGCCCTTCTCGACTTCCTTGCCGGCATCAGTGCCCTGCTCAAAGACCTGGCCTTCGTCGGCCTCGTTGGCCTCCTCGGTTGCGTTGCCCTTCAGGCCCACGCTTGCCAGCGCGGCCTCGGCCTGGTCCTTGGTTAGGCCGACGAGCTGCGGAACCTCAACTTTCTCGGAGGGCTTGGGGCCCTTGGAGATCACCAGGTTAACCTTGGAGCCCTTGGGCTTCTTAGTGTTGCCGTTGGGGGTCTGCTCGGCAACCTTGCCCTCGTCGACATCGTCGTTATAGCTCTGGTCGACAGTTCCGACCTCAAGGCCGGCCTCCTTGATCAGCTCGATAGCGGTCTGCTGGTCCTTGTTAAGCACATCGGGCACCGTAACCTGCTCGCCCCCAAAGAGCCCGGTGGCGAAGGCCACCACAACGCCAACCACGGCGATTGCGGCGACTACGGCGGCGATAATCTTGTTCTTGTTGGACTTGGGCTGATCGACCTCGTAGGAACCGGTGGAACCCGAGACGGCGCTGCGGGGGTTGGTCTGTCCGCTTACGCCCGATACGGGGCGAACCATAGCGCGCGTGGAGTCAGACAGCTCACGGGTCTTGGTGGCGCCCAGGTCGCCCGCGGCACCGATGATGCGCGTGGGCTCGGAGACGTTGACGGCGCGGCCGGACAGGTAGTTGTTGAGCACCTGGCGCAGCTCGTCTGCCGTCTGGAAGCGGTTCGACGGGTCCTTTTCCATGCACTTGAGGATGATGCGCTCCAGATCGGCGTCGACGCCGGAGTTGATCTGGCTCGGCGGAACCGGCAGTTCGTTTACCTGCTTGAGCGCAACCGAGATGGCGTCGTCACCGTCAAAGGGGACGCGACCGGTGGCGCACTCGTACATCACGACGCCCAGGGAGTAGATATCCGAAGTGGGACCGAGGTCCTGGCCGCGCGTTTGCTCGGGGCTTACGTAGTGGGCGGTGCCCAGTACATTGTTGTCCTGCGTGAGGTGGCTGTTCTTTGCGCGCGCGATGCCAAAGTCCATGACCTTGATGT